>JAUIML010000010.1 GCA_030432715.1 Acidimicrobiia bacterium
CCACCACCAAGGTCATCATGATCGCCTCCGGCAAGGGCGGTGTGGGCAAGTCGTCGATGACCACCAACCTCGCCGCCGCGCTGGCCGAGACGGGCTTCAAGGTGGGCGTGATGGACGCCGACATCTGGGGGTTCTCCGTACCCCGCATGCTCGGGGTCGACGGCGACCTCCTCGCCAGCAAGGGCAAGATCAACCCGGTCGTGCGAGAGATCGGTACCGGTCGTCTCGAGGTCGTCTCGATGGGCTATCTCGTCGAACAACAGGACTCCGCGCTCATGTGGCGGGGCCTCATGCTCAACCGTGCGGTCCAGCACTTCTGCCAGGACGTCGCGTGGTCCGATGACCTCGACTATCTGCTCATCGACATGCCGCCGGGCACCGGCGACGTGCAGATGGGGCTGGCCAAGATGCTGCCGAGGGCCGAGATGATCATCGTCACGACGCCGGCCGGCAACGCACAGAAGGTCGCGGCCCGGGTGGCCGACATGGGCCGGAAGAACTATCTGCGGGTCGTCGGCGTGATCGAGAACATGAGCGAGTTCGTGGCCCCCGACGGCTCCCGCCACGCCCTCTTCGGTCGCGGCGGAGGCCAGGCCCTGGCCGACGACATCGGCGCCCCCCTGCTCGGCTCCGTACCGATCGAATCGGCGGTGAGCGAGGGAGGCGACGTCGGCGAACCCGCCGCGCTGGGCGACGGACCGGCCGCCGAGACGATGCGGGAGATCGCCAAGGCGATCGCCGAGGAGCACGTGCCGCCGACCGAGATGGCCGGCTGCAGCGCCCGGATGCTCGACGCGGCGATGGCCGCGCTCGACGATCTCGACCTGTCGTAGATCGATTTCGACGGCGCCCACCACTCAACTCGCCGCGCCCTGCGGCCGATCGGAAAGTGTGCACCCCAACCTCCTTCCGACATGACGGCCTGGAACCGCCGAGTCGCGGCGGCGACCCGCGTCCGCGAGGTCGGCGACCCCGGAGCGATCGAGGAACGGCTGCGCGCCCTGGGCCTGCCCGAGGGGATGCATCCCGACGACGTCGTCGCCGTGGTCACGATGCTGCGGGTGGCGGAATCCCGGGGTGTCGGCTTCGGCACGACGCTGCTCGTCCGGGTCGCTGAGTCCGACGGCACCACGCGCAACGTCCAGGTCGTGGTGCTGGCCAACGAGAACGGCGCCACGACCCTCGTGGGCAACCACGCGGAAGAGATCGCGGTCGATGCGCTCACCGGACTCCCGGGCCGCGCCTTCGCGGCCGAGGCCCTCGACAACGCTCTCCAGGCATCACTGAACGCCGAGCACAGCGTGGGGGTCTTCACCATCGACGTCGACCGATTCAAGACGGTCAACGACGCCCGCGGCATCGGAGCGGGCGACGAGACGCTGCGCGTTCTCGCGGTCGCTCTCGAAGAGCGACTTCGTCCCGACGACACGCTCTGTCGCACCGGGGGCGACGAGTTCACCGTCATCTGCCCCGAGGTCTTCGGCATCGCCGAGGCCATGACCATCGCCGAACGCTTCCGCGCCGTGTGTCCGGAGGCCCAGATCGACAGCCCGTTGGCGGGGCTCACGGTCTCCGTCGGCCTCGCCGTCGGCCGGGCCGACCGCAACGCCGAGGTCATGCTGCGGGAAGCCGAGACGGCGCTCTATCAGGCGAAGGGGCTGGGACGCGACCGGTGCGAGGTCTTCGACGAGGACCTGCGCACCAAGGCCGAACGTCGGATCACGGTTGATCAGCAGTTGCGCGGCGCACTCGACGACGATGCGATCCAGGTGCACTACCAGCCCATCATCGAGACGTCGACGCGACGGGTCGTCGGCGTCGAGGCGCTCCTACGCATCGTCGGTCCCGATGGCCAGCACCTCAATCCCCGCGAGCTCGTCGAGGCGGCCGAGGACGGCGGCCTCATCCGCCGGATCGAGGAGACCGTGCTGGAGCGAGCCGCCACCACCGTGCGCAGTCTGCCCACCGGGAACGAACCGCTGTTCCTGTCGGTCAACGTGTCGGATCGTCAGCTCGGTGACAGCCGCTTCCCGCTCGCCCTCGCCCGCACGCTCAACGCCGCGGACTTCCCCGGCGACCGACTCCACCTCGAGATCAGCCGGGCCGTGCTCGACCGCAAGGGAGCTGCGATCCGGCTCGTCACCCAGCTCCGCGCCCTCGGTGTGAAGGTGACGATCGACGAGTTCATCGGCGCCAGCGACAGCGACATGATCGTTCCCGAGGGCGTGGACCTCATCAAGCTCGACAAGCGCCTCGTCCACGGGGTGCACGGCGCACGCGGCCGGGCCCGGGCCGAGCTCGTGATCGGCGGCATCCTCGACCGTTCACTCGATGCCTGCGCGGTCGGCGTGGAAACCGAGGAAGACCTCGTCGCGGTGAGGGAACTCGGGTGTCGCTACGCCCAGGGCTACCTCTTCGCCCCGCCGCTCGACGCCGCCCAGCTCGCGGCATTCGTCGGCGACAACAACTGACACGCCCGATCCTGGGGTCGTCGCGGCGTCGTCAGTCGCTGCTCGGGCCCAACTCGATGGGTCCCGAAGGCGGGTCACCGTCGTCATGCGGCGGGCCGTCGTCGGAGACGTCGGTGCCCCGTACATCGGTGTAGCCCCACGGGGACGACGAGCCGAAGGATGCGCCGTAGGCACCTCCGCCCACACTGACCCGGCCGGCGAACCGCGCCTTGAGGAACGTGCGCACGACGGCTCGGGTGGGGGGAAGCAGCAGCAGGAAGCCGATCCCGTCGGTCAGGAAGCCGGGCGTGAGCATCAGGGCTCCGGCGAACAGCACCAGCATCCCGTCGATCAGTTCGTTGGTGGGCAGCTCGCCGCGTCCGAGGGAGGCCTGGACCCGAGCGAGGATCGAGAAGCCCTCGCGCCGGACAAGCCACGCGCCGATGACGCTGTCGAGCACCAGCAGGCCGAGGGTCTCCCAGCCGCCGATCGCCGCGTCGACCTGGATGATCAGCCAGATCTCGATGATCGGCACGATGACGAAGGCGATCACCAGGAAGCGGAACACCCGCTCATCCTAGGCTGGCGTCCATGTTCAGAGATCTCGGCGACCTCCATGCCGATCGCGTCGGAGGCGCGCTCGTCGCCGCCGGCGTCGCGACGGGGCGCGCCGTCGACGCCCGCGTCGAGCCGCTCGACGAGGGCACCGGATTCCTGGGATCACTCGCTCGCGTCCGTCTGCGGTGGGACGGGGAAGGGCCGAACTCCGTCGTCGCGAAGCTGCCCACGACCATCCCCGCCAACCAGGACATCGTCGACCACTTCGGCTACGACCGACGCGAGGCCGGTGTGTACCGCGACCTCCGACCGTGGGAACAGGCCCCCGCACCGCGGGCGCTGGCCCAGGAGTGGGACGAAACCTCCGGACGGGGGTGGCTACTACTCGAGGACCTGCACGACCACGCCAGCGGCGACGGCGTCGCGGGGGCCACCGACGACGAGGCCTTCGCGACCGTCACCGCGCTCGCCCGGTGGCACGCCTCGTTCTGGAACGACGACCGACTGTCTGCGCTCGACTGGCTGCCCTCGAGCACCGACCCGGTCGTCGCCGGCTACGGCAACATCTTCGACATGACGTGGGAACTCGCCGTCGATCGCCTCGGCGGGGTCGGCGACGACATCGCCGAGGCCGCCCGGTCGGCCCGCGGATGGTTCGACCGCGCCGTCGCCGAGTTCTCCACGGGCGACCGAACCCTGGTCCACGGTGACGCGCGGCTCGACAACGTCCGTTTCGGACCCGCCGGTGCCGTCCTGCTCGACTTCCAGCTCGCCGCCCACGGCCGAGGGGTCTACGACGTCGCCTTCTTCTGCGCCGGGTCGCTCGCCACCGACGACCGCCGACGTCTCGAACCGGCCCTGCTCGAGCGCTACCGGGTCGCGTTGGCCGAGGCCGGAGTGGAGATCCCCGCCGAGGAGGTCTGGCGCGACTATCGACTCGGGCACATGCTCAACCTCCCCAACCCGGTGAGCGCCATCGCGGTCGTCACGCCGGCCGACGAGCGCGGCGCGGAGTTCCTTCGTCGCAACGCGGAACGGGGCCTGGCGGCGGTGGCCGACCATGTGGGCCTCCTAGGCTGACCGGACCGTGTCTGCCCCGTCGTCGTCGCCCGAGCCGTCCCCCGAGACCGTGCCCTCCGCGCGGCCACCGTCGGTCGATGCGCTGGCGCGCTCGCTCGCCGACACCGGACTCCCCCATCCCCTCCTCGTCGACGTGGCCCGTGCCGCCATCGCCGACGGCGACCCGGATTCGGCCCGCGAACGGGCCGTGCAGCGCTCGCGACAGATGCTCACTCCGGTCATCAACGCGACGGGAACGCTCCTGCACACCAACCTGGGTCGAGCGCCGCTGGCCTGGGAGCAGGCCGCCACCTACTCGAATCTCGAACTCGATCTGACGACCGGCGAACGCGGATCGAGGATGGCGACGGCACCGGCCCTGATCGCCCGGGCCTGCGGTGCCGAAGCGGCCATCGCCGTCAACAACTGTGCCGCCGCATTGATGCTCGCGCTGGCCGGGCTGGCCGAGGGCAGGGGTGTGGTCGTGTCGCGCGGCGAACTCGTCGAGATCGGCGGGGGCTTCCGGGTGCCCGAGGTGATGGAGCGATCCGGGGCGCGACTGATCGAGGTCGGCACGACCAACCGCACCCGGCTGGCCGACTTCCAGCGCGCCGTCGACGAACACGGCGCCGACGCGGCGGTCCTGCTCCAGGTCCACCAGTCGAACTACAAGATCGTCGGGTTCACCGAGGCAGTGCGCACCGCCGAGCTCGCGTCGATCGACCGCCCGCTCGTCGCCGACATCGGTTCGGGCCTCATCGACTCGCGCTGCGGCTGGCTCCGCTCCGGACCGCCCGGTTGGCTGGCCGACGAGCCCGCGGCCCGCCAGACCCTCGACGCCGGCGCCGACCTCGTCACCTTCTCGGGCGACAAGCTGTTCGGCGGCCCTCAGGCCGGCATCATCGCCGGCCGAGCCGATCTCGTCGCCATCATCTCCCGGCACCCGCTGGCCCGGGCCCTCCGCCCCGGATCGCTCGTCCTCGGCGCGCTACAGGCGACCGCCCTCGCCTACCTCGACGGCGACGGCGACGCGATCCCGTTCTGGCGGATGGCGGCCCTCTCGGTCGACAGCCTCCGGACGCGGGCGGAGCGCCTCGGCGTGGGCACACCGGTCGACACCGAGTCGACCCCGGGCGGTGGCACCCTTCCCGAGGTCGCGATTCCCTCCGCCGGCGTCGCGGTCGACGGCGACCATCGGGCCGCCCTCCGTCGACGTGCCCGCCCCCTCGTGGCGAGGGTGGTCGACGGTCGCACCGTTCTCGACCTGCGCACCGTCGACCCGGGCGACGACCTCGAGGTCGCCGACGCCCTCCGCGACGTGCTCGGCTGAGCGGGCGGGCCGAGTATGCACGTCGTCGCCACCGCCGGCCATGTCGATCACGGCAAGTCGACCCTCGTCAAGGCCCTCACGGGCACCGACCCCGACCGGCTGGCCGAGGAGAAGGAGCGGGGTCTCACGATCGACCTGGGCTTCGCGTCCGCGGCACTGCCGTCGGGGCGAGGCGTGGCCTTCATCGACGTTCCCGGCCATGTGCGCTTCCTCAAGAACATGCTCGCCGGCGTCGGCAGCGTCGACGCCTGCATCTTCGTGGTCGCCGCGACCGAGGGCTGGAAACCGCAGTCGGAGGAGCACCTCCGCATCCTCTCCCTGCTCGGCATCCGCCACGGCCTGGTCGCCCTCACGAAGGTGGGGCTGGCCGACGACGAACTGCGCGAACTCGCCGCCATGGAGATCGCCGACCGGGTGGAGGGCACCTTCCTCGAGAACGCACCGATCGTCGAGGTCGACGCCCTCGAGGGTCATGGCGTCGACGCCCTCCGGACGGCGCTCGACGCACTGCTCGAGGCAACGCCGACGGCCACCGACCACAAGCGGCCCCGGCTGTGGATCGATCGCGTCTTCGCGGCGAAGGGCTCCGGCACGGTCGTCACCGGCACCCTCACGGGCGGGCTCATCCGGGTCGACGACGAGCTCGACGCACTGCCCGCGGGCCGTACGGTCCGGGTCCGCGCCCTGCAGAGCCTCCACGCCGAACGCACGAAGGTCGGCCCGGGCAACCGGGTCGCGGTCAACCTGACCGGCATGAGCCACGACGAACTCCGGCGAGGCGACGTGCTCGTCGCCGCCCACCAGTGGCACGTCACCGATCGATTCGACGGCCACATCGAGGTCCTCGCCGCCCTCGATCACCCGGTCACCCGACGCGGGGCCCACGTGGCCTACATCGGCTCCGGGGAACATCCGGCCCGCGTGCGGGTGCTCGGGCCCGCCGAGATCCCGCCCGGCGCCGGTGGCGCGGTTCGCGTCCATCTGCCGGTGGCGCTCCCGTTGCTCCCCGGCGATCGCTTCATCCTCCGCGAGTCGGGGCGTGGTGAAACGCTCGGCGGCGGCGAGATCCTCGACGTCGACCCGCTCGTCGCCGCCTCCCGAGCCGTGCCCGACCGGTCGGTCGATCGGGTGATCGCCGAGCGCGGGCGGGTCGACGTCGACCACCTGCTCCGGCTGACCGGCGAACGGCGCGACCCCGACGTCGGGACGTGGGCGGTCGCACCGGAGACCCTCGCCGAGACCCGGACCGCGCTCGACGCGGCGATCGTCGCCGCCGGCCCCCTCGGCCTCGACCTGGCCGGACTCGACGACTTCGAGCGGGCGGTGCTCGAGACGATGGACGGTTTCCACGTCGAGGGAGGTCACGCGCGCGTCGCCGACGCGGTCGACCCGCTCGCCGACCACCCCTACGTCGCCCTGCTGGAGGCGTCGCCCTTCGACCCGCCCCAACCCACCGACATCGATCGGGCCGAACTCCGAGAGCTCGTCCGCCGGGGCGATGTGGTGGAGGCCGACGGCGTCTACTTCGCCGCGTCGGCCGTCGACGCCGCGGCGCGCCTCGTGGCCGGTCTCCTCGCCGCCGAACCGGACGGCGTCACGGTGTCGACCATCCGGGATGCGTGGGGGACCTCACGCAAGTACGCGATCCCCCTGGTCACCCACCTCGACGAGAACGGGATCACCCGTCGGCGCGACGACCTGCGAATCGCCGGTCCGCGGCTGCCCGCGCTCGACTGATCCTCAGACGGTGAGCAGGTCGCGACGTTCGCTCTCGCTCAACCCGCCCCAGATGCCGTGTTGCTCCCGGATCGTGAGGGCGTAGGAAAGGCAGTCGTCGCGAACGGAGCAGGTCTCACAGATCGCCTTCGCGTTCCGTTCGCGGCAGCGCTTCTCGTCGCGCCGTTCCGGACTCGCCGGGGGAAAGAACACGGCAGCCTGAGGACCCCTGCACGCCGCTTTGAGCTGCCACTCGGACGATCCGCTGCGCGTTCGAGCCTCCCGCATTCCCGTGTCCCGCATCCCCGTCTCCCGCAATGCCATGTCCGCTCCCCTTCTCCCTCGTTGGCTTAGCGGACCTGAGACGGATGTCACAACCGCGCTCCGCGGTTGTTTCCCGAAACCGAACGCCGCGCGTGAGATTTTGCGGGTATTGCTCGATCTTGTGCCGATATTTGTCGTATCGGCCACTGTTTCCGGTGCCTTGACGGCGGATCGATCCGTCGGTAATCCGGCAGCACCCGGCCGAGCCCTCAGGTCTCGTCGGCCGCTTGGAGCTCGTCGGGGTCGGCGGTGCCGGGGCGCATCTCCCGATAGTCGCGGGCGCCGCCCTCCTCCGGCTCGATCTCGAGCCACAGGCCCTCGATGGCCACGACCCGCACGGGATCACCGGCCAGGATCGGCGTGGTGCGATTGACCATCGCCCGCCACGGCGCGCCGTCGATCATCACGATGCCGTCCTTCTTCACCTCGGTGGCGGCCTCACCCATCATGCCGATCATCCACTCGCGACCGATGGTCGGGGTGCCGAAACGGGTCCGGATCATCGACGGCATGCCGTTCATCATCGACAGCGCCACGCCGATGATGCCCACGAGAAGGGTGATCCACGAGATCGAGAAGCCGTCGTACAGGAAGAGCGACCCGATGACCAGACAAACGGTGGCGATGGCCGACCAGGCCCGGGGCACGCCGGTCTGCACGTCCACCGCGTAGCCGAGCATCGCGATCACCAGCAACGCCAAGGCCCAGGTGCGCGTGGGCAGGACCTCGAGGCCGTAGCAGCCGAGCACGAAACAGACCGCACCGACGACGCCGGCGATGCCGACCCCAGCGGTGTAGAACTCGAAGATCAGCAGTGACACCCCGATGAGGAAGAGCAGATAGGCCATCGCCGGACTGGCCACACTGTGCATCCAGCCCTTGAAGAGCGACAGCTTCCGCAGCCGGACCGGCGAGGCGATCTCTCGGACCGATTCTCCACTCGAGGTGTCGATGACGCTGTCGAACCCGGGGAGTTCATCGCCGGGCTGGGGGCCGAGGGCGAAGAGGGCGAGCGTGGGCGACTCGTGCTCGATGAGTCCGAGCTCGATCGCGTCGAGATCGTTGATCGTGGTGCTCTCGAGGCCCGACAACAGGTCGGCGACCTCGGGGTCGAGGAACTCGGCCACCACGAGCTGCCCCGTGTTGCCGAAGGTCGCGAACGAGGCGATCCCCATCTCGTCGGTGACGGCCATGAGCTGTGCGATCCCGCCTTCGGCGGTGGCCCCGCTGGGCCCGACCCACCCGTAGACGGGCACGGTGGCCTCGTGGACCCGGCGGGCCAGTTCGATGAGCCGCGCATCGTCGACGACGGTGGCGGAGCTGTTGACCTGGAGGATGACGCCGCCGGAGTCCTCCTCCTCGGCCCGCGCGATCGACTGCTCGATGAAGTCGGCGACGATCTCGTCGACGAACCCCGACACCTGCACGATGTCGAACACGGCGGAGCCGCTCGTGGTGTCGATGGTCTCCTGCGTGATCGCGCCCTGCGCACCGGCGGGCGGCGAGCACGCGAGAATCCCGACCGCAAGGCCGATCATGGTGAGCGCTAGCGTGAGGCGGCGACGCACGTCGCGCATCCGTCTCGAGGAGGGGAATGGATCCCGGTCAGTTCTTCGCATCGTCGCGGGTCCTCATCGTGGCGGGGAAGGGCGGAGTCGGGAAGTCCACAGCCTCGGCGACCCTGGCGTTGGCTGCGGCGCGCACCGGCCGCTCGGTCCTCCTGGTGGAGGTGGCCGGACGATCGGCGACGGCATCGATGTTCGGTGCCGACGCACCAGGCTACGAGGAGTCGACGGTTTACGACGAGGCGGACCACGGTACGGTCCGGTGCCGATCGATCACGCCCGACGACGCGCTGGTGGAGTGGCTCACCAATCACGGCTTCTCGCGGATCGCGAAGCGGATGGCGAAGAGCGGGTTGCTCGAGATCGTCGCCACCGCCACACCCGGCATCAAGGACCTGCTCGTGCTCGGTCGGATCAAGGCGCTCGAGGCCGAGGGCGTAGCCGACCTGATCATCGTCGACGCGCCCGCCGCCGGCCACGCGATCCAGTTCCTCCAGGCTCCGGTCGGCGTGCGCGACACAGCCCGCACCGGTGTGCTCAACCGCCAGGCCGTCGAGGTCATCGAGATGCTCGACGACCCGACCCGCTGTCGGGCCATGTTGGTGAGCATCCCCGAGGAGACACCGGTCAACGAACTGATCGAGACGGCGTTCGCGGTCGAGGACGAGGTGGGACTGGCCCTCGGCCCCGTCGTGATCAACGGCATCCTTCCGCCCATCGACGGCCTGGCCGACGAGCCGCCGGCGTCGTTGTCGCCCGACGAGGCGGCCGATGCCCGGATGGCGGCCGACCTCCGCCGTGACCGGATCGCGCTGCAGACGGAGCAGCTCGACCGGCTCCAGGCCCGGCTCCCGCTCGCCCAGATCCGCATGCCCCAGCTGTTCACCACCGAGATCGGGCCCACCGAGCTGCACCGTCTCGCCGATGCCGTCGAGGCGTCCATCGAGGCGTTGGAGGACTGGGCATGAGCGGGCCGGCACCGGCGTCGATGTCGACGATCCCGTCCTACCGGGATCTCGCCGAGCGCTGCGAGGTGATCGTGTGCTGCGGCACCGGCGGCGTCGGCAAGACCACCACCGCCGCTGCGACCGCCATGGCGGCCGCGGCGATGGGCCGGCGCGCCGCGGTGGTCACCATCGACCCCGCGAAGCGGCTGGCCGACGCACTGGGCATCGGCGAACTGGGCAACGACCCCACCGTCATCGAGGGGCCGTGGCCGGGCACGCTCGCCGCCCTCATGCTCGACACCAAGGCCACCTTCGATGCCGTGGTTCGCCGCCACGCGGGGAGCGACCAGCAGGCCGAGACGATCCTCGCCAACCGCTTCTACCGCAACATCTCGACGAGCCTGTCGGGCACGCAGGACTACATGGCCGTCGAGAAGTTGGCCGAGCTCCACTCGTCGGGAGAATGGGATCTGGTCGTCGTCGACACGCCGCCGACCCGTGACGCACTGGCCTTCCTCGAGGCGCCGAAGCTGCTGACCCGGCTGCTCGACAATCCGATCTATCGGGTCCTGATCTCCCCGAGCAAGGGGGTCCTCCGGGCGGTCAACCGGGCGGCCACCAGCGTGGTCCGCCAGCTGTCCCGGGTGGTCGGTGCCGAAGTGGTCGACGACGCCATCGAGTTCTTCCAGGCGTTCCAGGGCATGGAGGACGGCTTCCGCGAACGAGCCGACGCAACGCTCACGCTGCTGGGCGCCGACCAGACGGCGTTCGTGCTGGTGGCCTCACCGCGAGCCGACACCCTCGTCGAAGCCAAGTACTTCCTCGACCGGCTCGGCAAGGCCGATCTCGACGCGGCGGCCGTCGTGGTGAACCGGGTCCTCCCCACCCTGTCGATCGACGCCGCCCGCGCGGCCGAGCTACAGGCACTCCATCCGGGCGGACCGGTGCAGGCGCTGGCCGATCATGCCGCGGCGGCAGCCGGCGACGACGACCGCATCGTCGACCTCCTGTCGGCCGCGCCGGGCGCGACCGTGGCCCGGGTGCCGCTGCTGCCCTCCGATGTCCACGACGTCGACACGTTGCGACGGATCGCCGAACTGCTCACCGAAGGCTGACGCGATCGGGAGACCGACGTGCGCGTCAGGCGTCGGGGTCTTCGTCGAGCGCCTCGACCGCAGCCGCGTAGTCGTCCTTGACGGGCACGATGCGATCGAAGCCGGTCGTGTGGAGCAGCTTGGTGATCGCCTCGCGATCGCTGTAGATCACCACGCGGCCCTCGCTCTCGCGGATACGGCGGATCCCGCCGATCAGTGCGCCGAGGCCGGCGGAGTCCATGAACTGCACGCCGGAGAGGTTGACGACGACCCGGGGCTCCTCGGCCATCTCGGCGAAGGCCTCGCGGAACTGCGCAACGCTGTAGGCATCGAGCTCGCCCGCCGGGCAGAGATCGATCTGGGATCCGTCGTCGGACCGGTTTGCTTGGATCTCGAGCACCGGCGCATGGTAACCCCAACCGTCGCCCGCCCACACGCGGGTGCCGTGCCTGCACCCCGCGAGCATGGTGCCCCCACCCGACGAACATGGTGCCCCCACCCCGTGAGCATGGTGCCCGCACCACCGCCGTGTACGATTTCGCCTCGTGACGGACATTCTTCTCGCCAGCGACGCCGACTGGCTCGTCGACGACGTCGAGGCTGCGCTGGGTGGGGCCCACGTGATCCACCGCGTGCGGGCCGGGGTCGACGTGGTTCCGGCCATCCAGCAGGTCGACCCCGCCCTCGTGCTGCTCGACCTCCAGATCGGCAACATGGGCGGCGTGGCCGCCTGCATCGCCGTGAAACAGCGGGTCACCATGGGTGATCTCGCCGACCGCCCGGTGCTGCTCCTGCTCGATCGCGAAGTCGATTCCTTCCTGGCCAAGGAGGCCGACGCCGACGGCTGGTTGGTCAAGCCGCTCGACGCCTTCGGCACGCTGCGAGCCGTCGAGGCCGCCCTCTCCGGCGAGACCGTCACCCACTGATCCGACGGCGGATTTCGCGACCGAACCGCTGTCGCCCCCGCTAGCCTCCTGAGTCTGCACACGGGCAGTGGCGCAGGTTGGTAGCGCGCCTCGTTCGGGACGAGGAGGTCGTGGGTTCAAATCCCGCCTGCCCGACTCACCCCAAGTCGAATGCCGGCCACCCACGCGGCTGGGCACGTCAGGTTTCCGCTCTCAGCCGAAACGGGCCAGCGACGCTCTGCGTCGATCGCAATCTCCGTGCGAAGGGAGGGGTTGACACCCCCCCCTCGATGCCCTCATCCTGAATTGCGGTAGTGGATTGCTCGGCGGAGCTCCCGCCGGGTGCCGACCCAGAAGAACTGGGGGTTCCCAGATGCGAGCGAAGTTTCTGGTCGCGATGTGCAGCCTGGCGCTGATCGCCGCAAGCTGTGACTCGGCGTCGGACATCGAGGACGGGTTCGCGAACAACGGGAACGTCATCTACTGCCTGCAGTACGAGAACCTCGGCCAACACGCACATGGATCTTGGAATGCCATGGCTTCGACGACAATCGGCCGTGTAAAGGATCTGTGCGCTGTCGCCCAGGTACCTGGCCTCGTACGGACTTCGTTCGACTCCTACTACAACGACCTCCAGGGAGTGTCGTTGTGCTTCACAGCGACGATCGCGGGACAGCCTTGGACGGCGAACGACGGCGTCAATCCCGCAGCTCAACAGATCTTGATCTTCTTCGCCGATCCTTTCCTCCAGTACGACCCCATGCCGTGCGGAGACGGTTGGTACAACGTCGAAGGATTTCACGAAGGTGCCTTCTACGGCGGCATCGACTCCTTCGAAGCTCCGCCTACTGAGTGGGTGCCGATGCACCAGAACACGATCTAGGAGACATTGACTATGACGAAGCGATGGATTCTGAGTCTACTCGCAGCGCTAGCTGTCGTGGTGGCTGGTACGAGCGTTGCGCTCGCAGGGAACGGTGACGGCGAGCCGGGGCCGTCTGTGGACGAGCCTGAAGCGGGCGAGACACGTCCAGCCTCCTCCTTCGAGGAAGGCGAGCTGCCGGAACGCCCAGAACGAATGGACAGCCCGGCGCCAGACGACGTGATCAGAGTCGGAGCCGGTGACAACGTCATTGAGATGACGGCCGACGAAGCTCGACTCGAAGCCGAGAAGCTGGCTCAGGAATACGCAGAACGCGACGATGGCATCACGCCGCTCTGGGGCGTGAGGTCTGATGGAACAACCGGAGCAATCGCCCACTGTGAAGCGACCGCCCCGAGCGAACTGAATGGCGAGCAGGGGACGCTGTACGACCAAACCGTCTCTCGCCTACCCGAAGACGTAGACCCTGAGGCGGCCACAACGGTCCTCGTCTGTTCCCCCGCTCCTGGGCATGAGTGGCCTGAGAGTGACGGTCCGGACTGGGACGCTGAGATTCCGCTGTCGGCGCTCGACAACTAGCATCATCGCCGGCCGAACCTTCCCGACCGTAGTTCCACGCCGGCACGCACAAGCTCCTTGCGGAGGGTCTCCTTGTGCACAGGAAGATCCCCTGCGATCGCCTTGATCGTCTCGCCGCGTCGGTAGCGGTCAGCGGCGGCCGCGACTTGCTCGTCGGTGAGCTTCCGCCCGGGATGTCGAGTCTCGACACCTCGCTGGTGAAGGTGACGTAGGACAGTTGCTCGGTTCCGACCTGTGGCCACCACGAGTTGGGGCACGGTCAAACCCTCCTTGTAGCGCTTGGCGATGGAACGAGACTCCCCCTCACTGACCGGACGCACGGTGCGCCAGCTCGCTTCGTCCACCGATCGAGCCGCTCCATCCGCCAGATTTCCTGCGAGAAGCAGAGTTTCGAGCACCTCAGAGGAGTTCAAGAGCTGTCCTTCTAGGTCGTCAAATTTCCGCTCCGACTACGCTGCGCCGATGATCGATCTCTCGGGCAAGGTCTTCGTCGTGACCGGCGGCAACGGCGGTATCGGCCTCGGTATGGCCGAAGGCATCGCGATGGCCGGCGGCTCGCTGGCGATCTGGGGCCGCAAGGCCGACAAGAACGCCGACGCGGTCGCCACGCTCGAAGCCCTCGGCGCCACCGCCCGGGCCTACGTGTGCGACGTCGGCGACGAGACCCAGGTCGTGGAGACGATGCAGGCCTGCCGCGACGACTTCGGGCGACTCGACGGGTGCTTCGCCAACGCAGGCCACGGCGGCCTGCCCGGCGGCATCTGCGACGTCTCGCTCGAGGACTGGCGCACCGTGATGCGCATCAATCTCGACGGTGCGTTCCTGACCCTGCGCGAGGCCGCCCGTCATCTCGTCGACCAGGGTGAAGGCGGGAGTCTGGTGACCGTCTCGTCGACCTCGTCGATCCACGGCGCGGCCCGCAACTACGCCTACGGCACGGCGAAGACGGCCCTCAACGGCTTCATGCGGGCCCTGGCGGTCGAACTCGCTCGCCACAGGATCCGGGTGAACTCGCTGCTCCCCGGCTGGACGATCACTGAGCTGGCCGCGGCGCCCTACGCCAACGATCGCTTCCGTGAGGTCACCACCCAGCGCACACCCGTGCGGCGCTGGGCCGAACCCAGCGAGTTCCGCGAGGTCGGAGCCTTCCTGGCCGACCCGTCGCAGACCTTCCACACCGGTCAGGAGATCTGCGTCGACGGGGGTTACACCGTCTTCTGACGGCAACCAGCACCGTCTTCTGACGGCTGCGTTAGCCGACGAGCTGGGAGCGGGCGCTGAGCGTGTCGAGGGCCGAGCGGGCGACCTCGCGCCCCTTGCCCACCATGTGGGCGGTGAAGAACTCGACATGGTCGGCGTGCTCGTGGAACTGCTGGGGCGTCAGCACGCAGGAGAACACGGGCACGCCGGTGTCGAGCTGGACCCGCATGAGTCCGCCGATGACGGCGTCGGCCACGAACTCGTGACGGTAGACACCACCGTCGACGACGAACCCGGCCGCGATCACGCCGTCGAAGCGACCCGACGCGGCCAGCGACTGGACGAACAGCGGGATCTCGAAGGCGCCCGGCACCGAGAAGAACTCGATGTCGGCCACCGGACCGGCCACTTCGGTGAAGCCGTCCCTGGCGCGATCGACGATGTCGTCGTGCCACATGGACTGAACGAAGGCGAGGCGGGGTCGAGCGGTGTCGGTCATGAACGCCAGGCTAGGACAGCGGCCGCGACGGATCAGCCCTCGGCCTCGTCTGCCGCATCCTGCTGGCCGATCCTCCGACAGTCGTCCATGTCGTCGCTGCCCAGAATGCTCTCGCCTTCCGGTGGACCCAGGTCGCCGACCTGGACTCGAGGTAGGACGGGCTCTGTCGGGGATCCGACGCCGGCGCGGTGGCGTAGTACCCGATGAAGGGCTGGCCCTCGTCCTCGAGACACGAGTTGAAGGGTCGCGTCATCTGCGCCGGACGGGTCGGTCTCGTCGTCGTCACCGATGGTGGCCTCCGACGCGCCGCCCGCACCACCGGCCGGGGAGGTCGTGGTGGTGACGAAGCGCGACGTGTCGACGGGGTCGGCCGAGTCGGAACCCGCGTTACCCCCGCCGCAGGCCGAGACGAGGAGCGCGAGCGCCGCCACCAGGAACAGACGCGCCAACCGATTTCGCATCCCTCCCCTCCTTCGCGCCCGGGTTCCGTCGGCCAAACCCGCCGCCGCTTGGCGGACCGTCGCCGGGGCCGTAGGTTCGCGGGATGGACGTCAATCCGGTGAGCGGTGCGCTCGGCGCGGAAATCCGCGGGGTCGACCTGCGCGACATCGATGCCGACTTCGACGCGCTGAAGGCCGCCCTGCTCGAACACGAGGTGCTCTTCTTCCGCGAGGTGCACCTCACCGAGGATGAACACCTCGCCCTCGGACGCCGCTTCGGGACACCCTCGATCTTCCCGGTTGCCCGGCTCATGGGAGCGACGGAACCGACGATGACCGTGATCGAAGACGGCCCCGACAGCCCCAACAAGGCCGACATGTGGCACACCGACGTCACCTGGACCGCCACGCCGCCCGACTACGCGCTTCTCCACATGGAGGTGAAACCGGAAGTCGGCGGCGACACCCTCTGGTGCTCGGCCACCAAGGCCTACGACCTGTTGTCGCCGGCGATGCAGGACTTCCTCTGCGGTCTCACGGTGACCCACGACAACGAGGGGTTCATCCGCCGGATGATCGAGAAGACCGGCGACCCCGAACACGAGCTCGTGGGGGGCCTCCGCGAGCACTATCCGCCGGTGGTCCACCCGATGATCCGGACCCACCCGGAAACGGGCAAGCGGGCGCTGCTGTGGGCGCGGAACTTCATGCGCAGGATCAACGAGTTGACCGAGGCCGAGAATGCTGCGGTACTCGGCCTGCTCGGCCAACACGTCAGCGACCCTCGGCTCCATTGCCGGTGGTCGTGGACCGAGGGCGACCTGGCCATCTGGGACGAACGCTCGACACTGCACCGAGCCGCCGCCGACCACTGGCCCCACCGACGGGTGGTTCGCCGCTGCGAGATCGACGGCAGCCGCCCCTACTTCGACGCCGCGGCGTGACCGCCGTCCACCAGGCCGTCACCGGAGGGATCCTCCTCGGCGAGTGCCCCCTGTGGAGCCCTGCGGAGCAGGCGCTCTACTGGATCGACATCGACGGCCACGCCGTCCATCGCCACGACCCCGCGACCGGAGCCGACGAACTCCGTCCGATCGGGGCCCGGCCCGGTTGCCTCGCACTCACCCCCGTCGCCGGGCGACTCCTCGTGGCGACCGAGCACCGCCTCGCATGGCTCGACTGGTCGAGCGGGACGCTCGAACCCTGGCTCGACCTCGAGGACCCGTCGACCGGCAACCGCTGCAACGACGGTCGCGTCGATCCCGGTGGGCGGCTCGTGGTCGGCACCATGTGGCCCGACACCAGTGCCCGAAAGCCCAGCGGCGCCCTCTACCGCGTCGCAGCCGACGGTGGTGTCCACACGATGTTGCGCGAGGTGACCGTGCCCAACGGGTTGGCCTTCGACGAGGACCGGGGCCTCATGTACTTCGCCGACACCCCGACCGAGACCGTACTGGTGGCCGACTACGACATCGAGACGGGCGAACGACGCAACGTCCGCCCGTTCCTCGACTACGGACCTCTCCCGGGCAAGCCCGACGGCGCCTGTCTCGACGCCGACGGGTGCTACTGGTCGGCATCGGTCTACGGCTGGGCGGTCATCCGGGTCACTCCCGACGGACGCATCGACCGACGGGTCGAACTGCCGGTCGAGAAGCCCTCGATGCCCGCGTTCGGTGGACCCGATCTGTCGACCCTGTTCGTCACGTCGATCGGGTCGGCCGGCTCGAAGCCCTCGGCGGAGGGACGCGACGGCTTCTCCCCCGGCGACCTCATGGCGATCGACATGGACGTCCAGGGTCGGCCCGAGCCCTTCTTCGGCTCCGCCGGGGCGCCGGGCTGACTCGGCGCGCGGCACCTCCCGCGCCTACCGTTCGAGAGATGGATCTGCGCTGGCAGGAACGGCAACGGGCATTCCAGGCGCGGGTGTTGATCGACGACGACCCCGCGCTGGGGCTGCGCCCGTACCGCACCTTCCTCGGCCCCGCGGACCGCGCCGACGACCGCCACACCGGACGTGGTGAACGCCTCGTGGTCACCCTCGTCGCGGGCGGCGTGCTGGTGTCGTTGCTGCTCGCGTTCGGTCTCCCTCGGGAGTTCGCCGCCCTCGCGGCGAGCCTCACCGGAGGGATCGCGCTCATGACCGTGGTGTCGCCGTCGTCGCCCCACCCGCCCCGGGAGCCCTCGGGCCCGCTGCTGGCTGTGTATCCGTCGTCCGTCACCGGGGGCATGGCGCCCGTCTGCGTGACCCGGATCAGCGCCGACGAGTTCGACCGGCTCGGCACGGAGGGATTCGGCACCGTCGTCGGCACTCCCCGACCGGGGGCCACGTTCGGACTCTTCGTCGATGACCATCTCGTGTGGCCACGCACACCGCCGCGTGGGCCCCGACGCGACGACCCGCGATTCGGCAGCGCCTGACGGCCGACCGGTCGGCGGTCAGTGCCGCTTGACCCCGCCGTACTTCATCCGGGTGTCGGACATGGCCGCGGCCCGCTTGTCGTCGTCGTTGATGGCCGCGTCCACGAGTTCACCGACGAACAGCGTGTGGGTGCCGAGGTCGATCGCTTGGCGCACCTCGCAGTCGAGCCACGCGATCGCCTCGTCGAACACCGGAGCGCCGGTGGTGGCCGACCTGACCGGTCGTCCGTTGAGCGTGTCGCCGTCGTCGTCGGCCGGCTTCGAGAACTTCACGAAGACCCTCGTGTCGTCGCTGTCCCACAGGTTGACGGTGAAGGACCCGCCCTCGCTGATCAGCCGGTGCGTGACCGCGGTGTTGTCCACCCCGATCCCGATCAGGACCGGCTCCATCGACAACTGCGTGATCCAGCTCGTGGTCATCGCGTTGCGTTCGTCGCCCGCCCGCGAGCCGACGAGGGCGAGCGCATTGGGGATCTTCCATGAGACGCGGTTGGTGAGTTCGTCGTCGATCGGCATGGCCGGGACGGTAGCTCAGCCGTGCGCGGGGTGGCCGTCGCCGGGCCGCGGCCCCAGGCACGGGAGCCACGCCGCCGGCCGACGAGAACTCAACCGCGTGCCCGCCGAGCCAGGACGGGACGCCCGCTGGCCAGCACCGTCGCCACCCCCTCGACGAACAGCGCCCGGCCCTCGACCTCGGCCGACTTCTCGTGCCAGTGAGCCTCCACCTCGAAGTCGGTGGCGCCGGCCACGACCATCTCCTCGGCGACGATCCGCTCGGCCGCGGCGGTCGCGCGGCGGCGCGCCTCGTCCACGTCGTACACCGTCTCGGGATCGGGGCCCGAGTGCACACGGAAGATTCCACGCCGAGGCGCGGTGACCGTCACCTGGCGACGCAGCCGCACGCGGCCGACGACGGCACCGATCGCGTTCGCGACGTCGGCGTGCTCGGGCACGATCACCGAGGCACCGAGCAGCTCACCGACCGCAGGGTGGTACGTCGCGGCCGGTGCACCCAACGCGACGACCGGAACGGCGAGACCGATGTCGATCCGAGCCGTGGTCGCGGTCCGATCGAGGGCAGCCCGCACGACCTCCGATGCGACCGCGTCGGCCGAGATCCCGTCTCGAACGAGCGCGGCAGCCAGCAGCGCCTCGGCTGAGCGGCGAGCCAGGGTCTCGACGACCACGCCGGCCAGGTACCGGCCGTCGGGCGCGATCGCCCTGCCGTAGCGGTCGCGCCGGCGGGCGAAGAGTTCGGCCGCAGCCGTCGCCGGTTCGGGAGGGTGGGTGGCCTGCGTACCGAGGACGTGGCTGGCGTCGGTCGGGGTGAAGCCCGACACCCGGACCACTCCGCGAGCCACGAGCCGGGTCAGGGCCCGACTCTGGACGCTCGAGGAGACGACGAGATCCGCGGCTTGCCACCCGGATCCGATCGCTTCCAGCACCGCCGTCTCGGCCCCGTCCGTCGGGGCCCGGTCGGCTCGGGCGGTGGCCTGGACGAACACCCCCGCCCATTCGGCGGGCGGGACGTCGGCGGCGAGTTGACGAGCGAACGTGGACTCGATCAGGTCGCCGGCGTCGGTGGCCGACGACACGATCGGGACGACTCGTCGGGGCCCGATCACCAGCTGGGCCCCGATCGGCCGCGATTCGAGCGACACCTCGCTGTCACCGCCGATCCCGTGGGTGTGCATCAGCACCGCCTCGACCATCGTGTGGTGGCCCCCCACGACCGCTCCCTCGGTGCCGAACTCGGGAAGTCCGTCGCGGAGGACAGCGATGTCGGTCGTCGTTCCCCCCATGTCGACGATCAACGCGTCGGGAAGATCGGCCAGATGGGCTGCGCCCACCAGACTCGCAGCCGGCCCCGAGAGGATGGTCTCCACCGGGCGGTCGCGCACGAACGCCGAGGACACGAGCGACCCGTTGCCCCGCACCACCATGATCGGCGCGTCGATGCCTCGTTGGTCGAGGAGCGACACCGTGGTGGACACGAGTTCGTCGATCATCGCGATCAGCCGGGCGTTGAGGAGCGCGGTGACGGAGCGCTTCGGCCCGTTCAGACCGTCGGACAACTCGTGACTGCAGGTGACGGGCAGTCCGGTCCGGGACCGGATGACGTCGCGCACCGCGAGCTCGTGCTCGGGGTTGCGCACTGCGAACTGGCCGGTGACGGCGAACGCCTCGACCTCGTCGGGGAGCGACGACAACGCGGCATCGAGCGCATCGAGATCGAGCTCGGCCCGAATGGCGCCGTGCGAGGTGTGCCCGCCGTCGATCGTGACGACCCGATCGGTGCCCACCACGTCGCGAAGTCCGCCCCGGTCGATGGCGTCGGCGTCGAATCCGATCATCACCAGACAGGCGGGCCGACCGACCCCTTCCACCAGGGCGTTCGTTGCCAGGGTCGTGGACAGCGACACGAGGGCGATCTCGGCGGCGTCGACCCGAGCCGAGCCGATGGCTGCGTCGAGGGCCTCCTCGATGCCGATGGCGAGGTCGTCGTGGGTGGTGGGCGCCTTGGCCTTCGCCAGCACCACCCCTCGGCCCTCGTCGTAGACGACGGCGTCGGTGTAGGTGCCGCCGGTGTCGACACCGACGAACACCGTACGAGCCTCGGACATCCCGACATTGTGCCTCTAGTGTCCGGGGATGCCCCGCATCTCACGCCCCGACATGGCCGACTACGGCGTCCCCGAGGAACTCGACGGCACCCTGCCGTGGTCCTGGGCCGAGCAGCGAATGGCCGCGAGCCGCAACTTCTGGCTGGTCACGGTGAACGCTGCCGGGCGGCCCCATTCGATGCCCGTGTGGGGGGTGTGGATGCCCGAACGCGAACGGTTCGGATTCAGTTGCGCGAAGTCGGCCCGAAAGGTCCGCAACATCGCGGCCAACCCCCGAGTGGTCGTCACCAACGACGATGCCGTCCATGTCGTCTCGATCGAGGGACGCGCCGTCGATCTCGAACCCGACGGCGAGCTGACGCTCGCGGAGGGCTACCTCCACAAGTACGCGGACGAGCCGGGATTCGCCGACGGCGGTGTCGACGCGATGATCGAATTCCTTCGCGCCAACGCGACCTACGAGGTGATCCCCGAGCGGGCCTTCGGCATGATCGAGACGCCCGAGGAGTTCGGCGCCGCAGCCACTCGCTGGACCTGGGACCAGCCCTGACCCGGCGGGTCAGGGCCAGAGCGGCTCGTCGATCTCGAATCCGACCGGCGTGCCCCAGGTGTTGCGGTACGACACCTCGTGGGCGGGGCGACGCGGGGCCACCCCCCACTTGCCCTCCGGGTAGCCGAACGGCACACACGCCGACATCCGCCAACCCTCTTCCTTCGGTACGCCGAGCACGTCGAGGGTCTCGTCGTTCTTGAACATCAACACGCTGGTCAGCGACGAACCGACGCCGTCGGCGCGGGCCTGGAGCATGGCGCTCCACACCGCGGGGAAGATCGAACCGCCGGTGGTGTCGAACTGGTCGAACGCGAACAGCAGGAGGGGGTACTTGTCGAAGTTCTCCTGCGCCCAGGTGACCGAGTTCATCATCTTCCTGAACTTCCGCGCGACCGCATCATCGGAGCTGTTCGCGTGGTCCACCTGGTCCTTGTAGACCGTGGCCCACAGCATGTCGATGCACTCCGAATAGAGCGCCGCGACCTTCGCGATCTGCTCCTTGTCGTCGACGAGCATGAACCGCCATCCCTGGGCATTGCCGCCGCTCGGGGCGCGGACCGCGGCATCGAGGATGCGGGCCTGCACCTCCTCGGGCACAGGATCGGGCTTCACTCGGCGCATCGCTCGCGTGGTGTAGAGCGCTTCTCTGATGTCCACGACAACTCCTCGGGAATCGTTTCTCCGACGGAGTCGATCACACGATGAGCGAGAGTGCGAGGCGAGCGCCTAGCGTTTCCCGGATGCGCCGCATCCTCGTGCTCCTCACCGCTCTCGCCGTGCTCTCGACCGCCTGCGGCGACGACGGCGGGTCCGACGAAGCCGACGGCTCCCCCACCACCACGGAGGCCCCGACCACAACGGAAGCGACCACGACCACGGCGCCGGCCACCACGACCACCGAGGTCACCGAACTGGGGGGCGCCGTCACCGCCGCGGACCTGGCCGAGGTCGGGCCCTACCCGGTCGGCGTGACCACTCGCGAACTCCCCACCGGCAACCTCGTCGAGATCTGGTATCCGGCCGGTCCTGATGCCGAAGGTCAGGAGGAGACGTACGCGCTTCGTGCCTTCACGCCCGAAGTCATTCGTGCCCTCGTTCCCGCCGATCTCGACGATCGAGTCACTGTCGCCGCCGGCCGCGACGCCACGGTTGCCACTGACGGTCCGCACCCACTCGTGCTGTTCAGCCATGGGGCAGCCGGATTCCGGTCGCAGTCCGCCAACTACACCCACCACCTCGCATCGTGGGGCTTCGTGGTGGCGTCAGCCGATCACCCCAGTCGTTCCTTCGAGAGCTTCGTGGGTGGTCCGGAAGACCCGCAGCCGGCGACCGACGACATCGACGCCACGCTGACCCTGCTGGAGAACGACGATCTGCTCGCCCCGGCGATCGACACGGAACGCATCGGACTCAGTGGGCACTCGGCCGGAGGGGGGACGATCATCGCCGCCGCCGCAACCCGCGACTACGCCGGCTACGTCTCCCTTGCCTCCGGCGCGCGCGACGAGGCCGCGCTGCCCGACATCCCGTCGATGTTCATGAGCGGTGCCCTCGACGCGGTCGCCGAGCCCGCCAATACCCGCGCCGCCTTCGATCGTGCCCCGAGCCCGAGCTGGTACGTCCAGTTCGATGCCGCCGGGCACAATGCGTTCAACGATCTCTGCGCCATCGGCGACAACGACGAGGGCGTGATGAGCGTGTTCGTGGCGGCCGGCCTCGATTCCCTCCTGACGGACAACCTGCGCGCATTGGCCGAAGACGGGTGTCTCGAGCCCAACCGTCCGGTCCGCGAGACCTGGCCCGGCATCCACCAAGCAGCGACCGGGTTCTTTCGTTACGTATTCGGCATCGATCCCGAACCGCTGGGTCTCGACGCGTCCGCGGTCGACGGCGTCACGTTCGACAGCAAGTAGCCGTCGGGGCCACTCCGGGCTGCTCAAGATCGGATTCCCCGCTCCGATGGATCGGGGTGAGTTCGTTCATCGATGCCCTCTTCGAACCCGAGCGTCACTGCTCGTGTGGTCATCACGAGGGTTCGCACTGCCATGGCTTCAGCAACCAGGCCTGCATGTGGTGCGACTGCCGGGCCTTCGCCGATCCGGCTCGTGAGGCGGTCACTGCGGCCCGCCGCGAACCGGCACCGCTGCGCCACTTCTTCTCCGCTCGCGCCTGAACCGCACCGCGCTCCCGTAATTCGTTCGACGACCGGTCCGACGTTTCGTACGGTGCCGGAAGCGAATGACGACGGGTCATTCCTCGGGAAAGGAGCACCCATCATGTTCACGAACCTCGTGGCGATGACCACCGTGCTCATGTGCGTCGGCGACGGCGCCGCCCGGTTGCGTCCGCTCCGCTGAGCCCACGCCTCCCCGCGACCGCGCCACGACCGCGCACCGAGTGCGATGGGCCTCCGCCCGTCGCCTGCCCGAACAAACACGGCCCGAACAAACACGGCCCGAACGAGACGAACCACGTCCGACCCCGAGGATCACCATGCACGAACTCATCGTCCACGCCCTCATGCAAGAGCGGCGAACCAACCCCCAGCGGCCAGGCCGCCCACCGGTTCACCGACCGACCCGACCGGCACCCCGTCCGATTCCCCCACGGCGGGTGCGACCCGGGCGCAAGTAGCCCGGTGCGACGGGCGGGGGTCACGCTCCTACGCTGGAACCGCGTGACCCCCGCCCCGAATGCGCTCGACGATCTCCGAACCCGGTTCGGCCGCGAGATCCGTCGCGTGCTCGCCGGTAGTCCCGAGGCGCCCCCGCGCAGCGTCGACTTCGCGGCGGACCCCGGCCTGTTCGGCCCCGACAGCGCGACGTTCGAGGTGCACACCGACGCGTCGATGATCATCGGCGGGCTGCGGGCCCTGCTCCTACAGACCATGCACCCGCTGGCGATGGCCGGGGTGGCCGACCACTCCGACTACCGACGCGACCCGCTCGGCCGGCTCCACCGCACCGGCGCCTTCGTCGGTGCCACCACCTTCGGGACCACGGAAGAGGCCGAACAGGCGATCCGGCTCGTGCGCCGGATCCACGAGCGAGTCCGGGGTACCGCCCCCGACGGTCGTCCCTACCGGGCCACCGATCCCCACCTTCTCCTGTTCGTCCACTGCACCGAGGTCGACAGCTTCCTCCGCGCCCGTCGGCGCTATGGCGCAACGCCTCTGTCGCCGGGGGCCGGCGACCGCTATGTCGAGGAGATGGCCGTCGTGGCCGAAGGGCTCGGGGTGCGGCGCGCCCCTCGCAGCGTCGAGGAGCTGGGCCTCGTGCTCGACGGCTACCGACCCGAACACCATGTCGGCCGCCAGGCCCGCGAGACTGTCCGCTTCCTCGCCTGGCCTCCGTTGCCCGCGGCCACACGGCCGGCCTATGGGCTGGTCTTCGCCACGGCGGTGTCGATGCTGCCACGCCACGCCCGTCGCGCCCTGCGGTTGCCCGTCGCTCCGCTGGCCGAGCCCTTCGTCATCCGCCCGGCCGCCACCGGGCTCATGCGCACCCTCGGCTGGGCGCTCGGTGACCATCCGTCGGCCGCGACCGGTTCGACCGCCTGACCTAGGGTCGGGGACCATGGAACTGGTCGAGGTGCAGCGGTTGATGGACGAGCTCTACGGGGCGACCGACCGGGAGCGGGGCGTGCCGTCGACCGTGGCGTGGCTGTGCGAGGAGCTCGGCGAGCTCGCCCAGGCGGTGCGCAAGGGAACCCGCGAGCAGCAGCTCCACGAGTTCGGCGACGTGCTCGCCTGGCTCGCATCGCTGGCCAACCAGCTCGACATCAGCCTCGACGATGCCATGCAGCGTTACGTCACCGACCCGCCCTGACGGCGATCCCGGGTGGGGGTCAGAGCAGGCCCTGCGCCACCATCGACTCGGCGATCTGGATCGTGTTGAGCGCCGCCCCCTTGCGGAGGTTGTCGCCCGAGACGAACAACGACAGGCCGTGATCGACCGTGGGATCGACCCGAACCCGGCCGACGAAGGTGGGATCGGCGCCGGCCGCCTTGAGCGGGGTGGGCACGTCGGTCAGGACCACACCTTCGGTGCGGCCGAGCAGCTCGAGGGCCCGTTCGACCGAGATCGGGGCGCCGAAGCGGGCGTTGATCGACAACGAATGGCCGGTGAACACCGGCACCCGCACGCAGGTGCCGGAGACCGGGAGGTCGGGAAGGCCGAGGATCTTGCGGCTCTCGTCGCGCAGCTTCTGCTCCTCGTTGGTCTCGAACAGCCCGTCGTCGACGAGGGAACCGGCGAAGGGCACCACGTTGCCCGCGATCGGCTCGACGAAGTTGGCCCCCCGCTCGAGGGCGACGGCGGAGCCGTCGTAGGTGAGCTCGGGCCCGTTGGCCCCGAGCTTTTGCAGTTGGGTGTCGAGTTCCTCGACACCGGACAGCCCGGCGCCTGACACCGCCTGATAGGTCGAGACGACGAGGGCTTCCAGGCCGGCCTCGTCGGAGAGGGCCTTGAGCGGCGCCATGGCGACCATGGTGGTGCAGTTCGGGTTGGCGACGATGCCCTTGGGGATGTTGCGGAGCGCATCGGCGTTGACCTCGGGCACGACGAGGGGAACGTCGGGGTCCATCCGCCAGGCCGACGAGTTGTCGATGACGATGCAGCCGGCCGCAGCCACCTTCGGGGCGAGCTCCTTGCTGGTTGTCCCGCCGGCCGAGAAGATCACCACGTCGAGGCCGGTGTAGTCGGCCGTGGCCGCGTCTTCCACCGTGATGTCGCGGCCCTGCCACTCGATCGTCCGGCCCGCGGAGCGGGCCGAGGCGAAGAGCCGCAGCGTGTCGACGGGGAAGTCCCGTTCGGCGAGCAGTGTGAGCACGACACCACCGACCTGGCCGGTGGCACCAACGATTCCTACGTCCATGCCGATCAGGCTACCGGCGCCACGCGGCGCGACCCGAGTGGTTTTCTCAGACGGTGAGCGGCACCGACTTGTAGCCCCGCACGGTGGAGGTGTGGACCCACTCGATGGCGGCGTGGTCGACGTCCCAGGTCCCGTAGCGCTGCACCATCTGGGCCAGCCCGATCCGCCCCTCGAGCCGGGCGAGCGCGGCCCCGATGCAGAAGTGGGCGCCGTAGCCGAACGAGAGGTGACGGTCGATGTCGCGATGGATGTCGAAACGGTCGGCGTCGGCGAAGTGGCGTTCGTCGCGATTGCCGCTGCCGTTGACCAGCAGGAGGTTGGACCCGGCGGGCACGACCTGGCCGTGGAACTCGACGTCACGCATCACCCGGCGACCCTGCACGGGAGACGGTGCCTCGTAGCGGAGGATCTCCTCGATCGCGTTCGGGATCAACGCGTCGTTCTCCCCCAGCTCGCGGAGCTGGTCGGGGTGATCGGCGAGCAGGACGATGCCCCACGCCAACATCCGGGCCACGGTCTCGCTGCCGGCCCCGGCGATGAGGGCCACGTAGCCCATGATCTCGTCGTTCGTCAGCGGACGGGTCGAGCCGTCCTCGAGCTCACGCTCGTGCGTTGCCAACACGGTGAGGAGATCGTCGGTGGGGTTCACCCGACGTTCGCGGCACAGATCGGGGATCATCTCGTAGACGGCGTTGCCGAGGTTCTCGCCCTCCACGAGGACCCGACTCCCCGTCGTGGTGTCCTCGTCGATCGCCAGCCCCCCGTCGACCGACGCCCGCATCTCCGTCTCGAGGCCCTCCGGGAAGCCGAGCAGGGCGAGGATCACGGTCGGTGGGAGGAGGGAGGAGAACGCCTCGACGAAGTCGAACACCGGAGCGTCCTCGAGTGGTTCGAGCAGTCGGCCGCAGACCCGCTCGATGCGCGCCTCGAGCCCGTCGATCTTGCGGGGGGTGAACGCCCGGCTGACCAGCTTGCGCAACAAGGTGTGTTCGGGCGGGTCTCGGAAGATGAACATGGGAAGCGGGAACTCGTCGTCGCTCATCATGTCGAGGGTCGTGCCGAAGCGCGAGACATAGGTGTCGGTGTCGAGCAGACACTCCAGCACGTCGTCGTAGCGCGTCAGCGCGAAGAAGTTCTTGGCGTCGTTGCGATAGATCGGGGCCTCGTCGCGCATCCGCCGCCAGACCTCGTGGGCCCGGACGTCGACGTCGAAGTCGAACGGGTCGTAGTAGATCTCGTCGTCGGTGGTGCTGGTCATGTTCTCGCCTCCGTCGCCACGAATCGTGCCACGTGCCGACGCTGCGCGGCGAACCTCACCCCCGCCGCGTAGTCAGTCGGTGAGCGATCCGTAGTCGGCGCCGTGCTCGCGCCACCAGGCATCGATGCGGCGGTACAGCTCGGCGTCGGGGAGTTCGCCTTCGGACCGCTTGACCTCGAGCAGCATCGCCAGGATCTCGCCGATGTGGCGACCACCACCGGTGCCCAGGTGCGCCATCACCGCCTGACCGTCGATCTGGGGACGTTCGGCGGCGCGCCGCTCCTCCTCGGCCAGCTCGGCGATCCGCGCCTCGAGGTCGTCGATCGCGGCCTGGAGGTCGGCGGCCTTCTGCCGGTTCCGGGTCGTGCAGTCCGACCGGATCAGCGCGTTGAGCCGGCCGAGGAGCGGGCCAGCGTCGCGGGCGTAGCGCCGCACGGCACTGTCGGACCAGCCGTCGGCGTATCCCTTGAAGCGGCCGCTGAGCCTGACCAGCTCGCTCACCTCGTCGACGACCGCCTCGTCGTAGCCGAGCGCGGCCATGCGCTTGCGGGTCATCCGGGCCCCCACGACCTCGTGGTGCCGGAAGGTCACACCGCCGTGCTCGAAGCTCCTGGTCCGGGGCTTGGCGATGTCGTGGAAGAGGGCTGCGAGACGAACCACTTCGTCATCGGGGGTCTTGGCCACGACGGCGATCGTGTGCGAGAGCACGTCCTTGTGGCGATGGATCGGGTCCTGCTCCATCCGCAGCGCCGGCAGCTCCGGAACCAGGTCGTCGATCCGGCCGCTGTCGACGGCCGACCACAGCGCACCGGCGACGTCGTCGGCGAGCAGGATCGCCGACAGCGCGGCGGCGCCCCCCGCGGAGGGGGCATCGGCATCGGTCGGCGGAAGAGTCGTGTCCATGGCCCGGAAAGTCTACGGTCGAGATCCATGGGACTCGACCAATTCAGACTCGACAACAAGGTTGCGATCGTCACCGGCGCCGGCCGCGGGATCGGTGCGGCCACCGCGATGATGTTCGCGGAGGCCGGTGCCGACGTGGTGATCGGGGCTCGCTCCGAGGACCAACTGGCGGCCGTGGCCGAGCGGATCGAGGCGTCCGGGCAGAAGGCGGTGGTCATCGCCGGCGACCTGTCGAGTCGCGACGGCCTCGCCGCGCTCGTCGCCGCCGCGGTCGAACAGCTCGGCGGCATCGACATCGTGGTCAACAATGTCGGCGGCTCCATGCCCCAGGCGTTCATGGACACCACCGAAGCGGCCTTCGACGGCGCGATGCGGTGGAACGTCACGACCGCCTTCAACCTCAGCCAGTTGGCCGTGCCGCACATGGTCGAACGCCCGGGAGCCAGCATCGTCAACATCGCGTCGACGGCCGGCCTCTTCGCCAGCCGCGGGTTCGCCGCCTACGGCACCGCCAAGGCAGCGCTCATCCATCTCACCCGCGCCCTGGCCCAGGACCTCGCACCGAAGATCCGAGTGAACGCCGTCTGCCCCGGCGCCATCGCGACCTCGGCCCTCGACATCGTGCTGCAGACCCCCGAACTCGAACAGGCCATGAACGAGTCCACTCCACTCGGGCGGCTCGGCGAAGCCGACGAGATCGCAGCCGCGGCCCTCTACTTCGCGTGTCCGGCGGCTGCATACACCACGGGCCAGTGGCTCGGCGTCGACGGCGGCATCACCGGCTCCAACCTCGAGATGGGCATTCCCGACGTCTGAGAAGCCGGCCGCCGCTCCGTAGGCTGCCCGGATGGCCCTCGCCGAACTCATCCACGCCGTCGACGACTTCGTCCCCAGCAAGGCGCTCTTGATCGTCGCCCACCCCGACGACATCGACTTCGGCGCGGCCGGCACCGTCGCCACGCTGACCGACCACGGGGTCGAGGTCGTCTACGGGCTCGTCACCAGCGGCCAGGCCGGCGAGCCGGCCCATCTGTCGCCGGCCGAGCTCACCGAGATCCGCCAGAAGGAACAGACCGACGCCGCGGCGATCGTCGGGGTCACGGAACTGCACTGGCTCGGGTTTCCCGACGGCCATCTCGTCGCCGACCTCGAGCTGCGCAAGGCGCTCGCCCGCCTGATCCGTGTCGTCCGGCCCGATCTCGTCATCACCCATTCGCCGGTGCGCAACCTCGAGCGGATCTACGCGGCCCATCCCGATCATCTCGCCACCGGCGAGGCGGCCGTCGCCGCGGTCTATCCCGACGCCCGCAACGGCCACTCCTTCCCCGAGCTCCTGACCGAGGGCCACGCCCCCCACGCCGTGCCCCGCCTGTGGCTCATGACCGGCTACGAGAACAACCTCCACGTCGAGATCGGCGACACGATCGATCGCAAGATCGAGGCGCTCCTCGCCCATCATTCGCAGAACAGCGACCGCGCCGAGATGCTCCCGATCATGATCCGCGACTGGGCGGCCGACAACGCGGCCGCGGCCGGACTGGGCGAGCGCCTCGTCGAGTCGTTCAAGGTCGTGCACACCGAGTAGGGCGGCCGAGCGGCCGGCCGGTCGCTCAGCCGATGGCGTCCTGGAACGCGGGAACCAGCGTCGCGCCCGGGCAGCCGCCGTCGTGGGTGACGTAGAGCCCGAACAGATCACCCGGACCCCACTGCTCGGCCGCGAGCGACGGATCCATGAGCTCGCCCGGGTCGTCGACGTGTTCGAGTCCGTGGAGATGCCCCAACTCGTGCAACACGAGCCGGCGGATCACGCCGGTGGGCGCGTTGCGCAGGGACGGGTTGAGCATGACCCAACCGCCCGCGTAGGAGGAAGCGACCACATGGGGTTCGGCGAAGCCGAGACCGGCGGGCTGCTCGTCGGGCCAGGCGAACTCGAACACCACGGGATCGCCCGGGGCGTTGCCCGATGCGACCTGACCGGAGTCGTCGAGGGACTCGACGGTCCGACCGACGAGCGCAGCGAACTCCGCGACCGCATCATCGATGGCCGCCCGTCGATCGCCAGTGAGACCGACGTCGTGCTCGGTGACCGTGTAGCGCAGGGGTCCACACCCTGCGGTCACCCCGGGATCGCGCAGCGCATACGTGCAGGCCGGCGCGAGCAGCGCCAGGGTGAGGACGGCGAAGAACGTCGCCACGGGCGCGAGACTTCGCGAACGTTCCCTCGCCCTGGATCGCCCAATCCCACGCACTGCGGCCCATTCGACCACTCCATGTGGTCGTCCGGCAAGTCCAGTCCATCCGATCAGACGGGGGCGACCTCGACCGGGATGCCGTTGACCGCCGCGTTGCCCGACGGAACGTCGACAAAGGTTCCCGGAGCGAGCACGTTGTTGTTGACCCCCGCATGCTCGCGGGCGACGGCCATCCGGGTGCCCGGCTTGTCGTGCCCCCACCCATGCGGAAGCGAAACCACCCCGGGTCGCATCTCGTCACTGACCTCCACCGGGACCTCGAGCGACCCGGCCTCGGAGGTCACACGGGCCGATTCGCCGTCGCGGACCCCGGCGGCCTCGGCGTCGTCGGGATGGATGAGAAGGGTGCAGCGGTCCTTGCCCTTCACGAGCACCTTCACGTTGTGCATCCACGAGTTGTTGGAGCGCACATGGCGCCGGCTCACGAGCAGGAGACCGTCGGGATCCCGGTCGAGGCGGGCTTCGAGCCGCGGGATGTCGGCGATGACGTGGGCCGGCGCGAGGTCGACCATTCCGTCCTCGTGGGCCACCACCTCGTCGAGCCGCGGCACCATCGGACCCATGTCGATTCCGTCGGGCTCGGCCCGGAACGCGTCGAGCGTCAGTCCGCCCGGGTTCTCGCCGTAACGATCGCCCCAGGGACCCGTCCGGATCGCGTTGTCGTTCAGCCGCTCGGGCCCCGGATCGGGACACGCGGCGAGTGCCACCTGGGGATCGGCACCACCCATCTCCGCGAAGGCGGCGAAGTAGCCGTCGTCGATCGCCTTCACGTCGACCTGCTCCTGCGGGATACCACCGATCATGGCACCGACCCTGAGCAGCACCTCCCATTCCCCCGGACGCCCGTCGGTTGGTGGAAACAGGGCCGGTGAGAACTTCCCGGCCGAACGCACGGCCCACGACCACAGCAGCTCGTCGTAGTGGGGCTGTTCGAGAGGCGACAGGCCCGGGAAGATCACGTGGGCGTGGCGGGTCGTCTCGTTCAGAGCATTGTCGATCGAGATCATGCAGTCGAGCAGGGGCAGGGCGTCGTCGAGACGGTCGGCCTCGGGAGCCGAGATCACGGGATTACCGGCCACCGTCACGAGCGCCTTCAGCTGGCCGTCGCCGGGGGTGGCGATCTCCTCCGCGAGACACGACACCGGGAACTGGCCCATGACCTCCGGCGCCCCGCGGACGCGGCTGTGGAAGCGCCCGAACTCGATCGGCTCACCCCGGTCCTTCAGCGTGGCCGACCAGGCGATCGGCTTGCCCCACATCAGCCCGCCTTCGGTGTCGAGATTGCCGGTGAGCACGCACAACACGTCGGGCAGCCACGACGCCAGGGTCCCGAACTCCTGGTTGCAGGTGCCGATGCGGGCGTACCAGACGGCCTTGTCGGCCGCGGCGAACTCTCGGGCCAATGTGCGGATGGCGTCCGCCTCGATCCCGCACGTGGCGGCCACCCGCTCGGGCGGGAAGTCGGCGGCGATGCGCCGAACCTCGTCGACATGTTTCACCCGACCCTCCACCCGGCCGAGGTCGACCAGGTCCTCGGCGAAGAGCACATGGGCAACGGCGAGCATGAGCGCGGCGTCGGTCCCGGGGAGGATCGGCAGCCACTCGTCGGCATGGTCGACCGTGCCGGTTCGGCGAGGGTCGATGACCACGACCTTGCCTCGCTCCCGCACCTTGTCCAACTCGCCGAGCACGTCGGGACACGCCAGCAGCGAACCCTGGCTGGCGTGGGGGTTGGCCCCCATCACCACGATGAAGTTCGTGTTGGGGAGGTCGGGCGCGGGGATGCGCCACTGGTTGCCGTACATCGTCCAGCAGGTGAGGTTCTTCGGCCACTGGTCCACGGTGCCGGCCGAGTAGATCGGGCCGGGCAGATCGGCCAGGCCCATCAACAGGCCGGTGTAGCGGCTGATCGAGTAGTTGTGGGCGGCCGGGTTGCCGATGTAGATCGTGACGGCTTCCTTGCCGTGCTCGGCGATCACCCCGGACATCAACGCTTCGGCCCGGGCGAAGGCCTCGTCCCACGTCGCCTCCCGGTGGACGCCGTCGTCACCCTTGATCAGGGGCACCCGGAGCCGGTCGGGATCGTCGTGGAGATGGCCCAGCGTCGTGCCCTTCGGACAGATGTGGCCCTTCGACCACACGTCGTCACGGTTCGGCCGGATGAGGGCGACCCGCTCCTCCCCCGCGGTCTGCTCGACGTGCACCTCGAGCCCGCACATGGCCTCGCACAGATGACACGTACGAATGTGGATCCGGCGATCGTCATCCGTCGCGGTCGTGTCGTTGCCCATGTCATCCCCCGTGGTGCGGCCGTGAACCTCGTTCATCGGTGTCGTGAGGCCCGATGACGAACACTACGGCGGGGTGACGAATGCGAGCCATTCCCGCGACACGGGAACCATCGCGGGAGCCGGGGCGTCAGACTCCCGACGACACTTCCTGGGGGGAACCATGTCTCGACGACTCCTTGCACTTCTCGCCGCGCTCCTGCTGCTGTTCGTCGCCGCGTGCGGCGACGACAGCAACGACGCCGGCGAGAACACCGACACGCCGACCGCAGCCAGCCCGGACGGCGGCGCGGACGACGCAGACCTTGCGGTCACCGCGACGACCACGGCGCCGCGCCTCGACGACGGCGACATGGACGACAGCTCAGCCGACGTGCTCGACAGCGCCGAGGGCCTCTTCGGTCGCGACGGCGAGGGCGAGGAGTCGGACGGGTTCACCGACGACGTGGCCCAGGAGGAACCCACCGATGACGACGAGCGGATTCTCGCCGAGGCCACGGCCCTGTTCGTCGGTCGTCAGATCATCAAGACCGGCGAGGTCGTCGTGGAGGCGGCCGACGTGCGGGCCACCACCGACGAGATCGTCGACGTCGTGTTCGCCAACGGTGGCGCGATCTGGGGTCAGGAGACCCGCTCCGAACCGACCCCCCGAGCGATCCTGACCATCCGGGTCCCACCCCTCGACTTCGACCGTCTGCTCGCGGCGATCACCCGGGTGCCCGGCGTCGGTGTCGTGAGCGAGAGCACCACCAGCGACGACGTGACCGAGGTGGTCGTCGACCTCGACGCCCGGATCACCGCCGCCGAGTCGAGCGTCGCCCGTGTACAGCAGCTGCTCGACGACGCCCGCGACCTCAACACGATCTTCCAGCTCGAGGAGGAGCTGGCCTCGCGCCAGGCCGACCTCGAACGCCTGCTCGGCCAGCGCAAGACCATCGGTGACCAGATCGCCCTCTCGACGATCACCCTCACCGTGCTCGAACTCGACCCCGATCGGCTCGAGCCCGGTATGGACGTCGTCGCGTGGATCGGCACCAGTGTCGACGACGCC
>JAUIML010000236.1 GCA_030432715.1 Acidimicrobiia bacterium
TCCCACCAAACAGGAGCAAGAGTGAGCCGCTGGACCTTCACTTCGGAGAGCGTTTCCGAAGGCCATCCCGACAAGATGGCCGACCAGATCTCGGACGCGATTCTCGATGCCATGCTGGCGCAGGACCCCATGTCCCGGGTGGCGTGCGAGACCATGGTGACGACCGGCTTGGCGATCGTCGCCGGTGAGATCACCACCGAGGCCTATGTCGACATCCCCGGCACGGTGCGCCAGACGATCAACGACATCGGCTACGACCGCGAGTCGTTCGGCTACGACGGCAACACCTGCGGTGTGATGATCGCGATCGACGAGCAGTCGCCCGACATCAGCCAGGGCGTGACGGCTTCCGAAGAGGTCCGTTCCGGTTCGGCCGGCGAGGGCGACGAACTCGACAAGCAGGGCGCCGGCGATCAGGGGATGATGTTCGGCTACGCGTCCGACGAGACCGACGTGCTCATGCCGCTCCCGATTCACGTCGCCCATCGCATGGCCGAACGCCACGCAGAGGTCCGCAAGGCCGGCACGATTCCCTACCTCCGACCCGACGCCAAGACCCAGGTCACCTTCGAGTACGAGGACAACGTGCCCGTCAGGCTCAAGACCGTGCTCGTCTCGACCCAGCACAACGACGGCGTCGACCGCGACACGATGATCCGGCCCGACCTGATCGAGCACGTGATCCGTCCCGTGATCCCCGAGCAGTTCGCCGACGACGACTACGAGGTCCACGTCAACCCGACCGGGCGTTTCGTGATCGGTGGCCCGGTGGGCGACGCCGGCCTCACCGGTCGCAAGATCATCGTCGACACCTACGGCGGCATGGCCCGCCACGGTGGTGGTGCCTTCTCGGGCAAGGATCCGTCGAAGGTCGACCGTTCGGCCGCCTACGCCACCCGTTGGGTGGCCAAGAACGTGGTCGCCTCGGGTGCGGCGAGCCGCTGCGAGATCCAGGTCGCCTACGCCATCGGCATGGCCCGTCCCATGTCGGTCCTCGTGGAGACGTTCGGCACCGAGAAGGTCGACAAGGCCGCGATCGAGAAGGCCGTCGACGAGGTCTTCGATCTCCGGCCGGGCGCGATCATGCGTGACCTCGACCTGCGTCGGCCGATCTACAAGCCGACGGCGGCCTATGGCCACTTCGGCCGCTCGTCCGATGGTGGACTGTTCCCGTGGGAGCAGACCAACCGAGTCGACGACCTGAAGTCGGCGCTGGGGCTCTGACCCCGATCGACCCCGACCGGGTCACGCCGGGGCTCTTTGCGCTCGACGAGTTCGCCCCTGCTTCGGAGCCTCCCGAGACTGTTGCGACGACCCGCCCCGAGGGGCGGGTCGTCCGCGTGCTCCCCGATGTGTCGGCGATCGATCGGGAGTTCGACTATCTCGTGCCGGCTGCGTGGATGGCCGACGGCCGCAGCGATCGGCTGGCGGTGGGGACGATGGTCCGCGTCGACCTGGCCGGCCGCCGGGTCGCCGGCTGGATCACCGCCCTCGACGTCGGCGCGACCGACGGGGTCCGGTACTCCGAACTCCAGAAGTTGAGCGGCGTGGGCCCCGCCTCCGAGATCGTCGACCTGGCCGGCTGGGCAGCCTGGCGATGGGCCGGGCGGCGCGTCCCGTTCCTGCGGGCTGCGTCGCCGCCTCGCATGGTGGCCGGCGTTCCCGGTCCCGGGTCGCGAGCGCCGGTGCCGAAGGGTCCGGCCGACGTGTTCGACGACGCCTTCTCGGGCGGCATCGCCGTCGTCCGTACCCCGCCGGCCGACGACGGCGTGGCGCTCGCGCTCGCCGGCTGCCGACTGGGCGACACGCTCGTCATCGTGGCCGACATGGTCCGCGCCCGCCGCCTGGCCATCGCCCTGCGGCGGGCCGGCGTGACCGTGGCCCTCGGTCCCGATGAATGGTCGACCGCCGCCGGCGGCGCCACCGTGATCGGGACGCGCTCGGCCGCCTGGATGCCGATGCCCGAACTCGCGGCGGTGATCGTCTTCGACGAGCACGAGGAATCGCTGAAGGAGGAGCGCACACCCGCCTGGCACGCTCGTGACGTGGTGCTCGAACGGGCTCGGCGGCGCGGCGTGCCCGCGGTGCTGTCATCGCCGACGCCGTCGCTCGAGGCGCTCCGGGCCGGTCGGCTGCTCCGACCAAATCGCACGGCGGAACGCGAAGGCTGGCCTGTAGTCGATGTGCTCGACCGGCGCGACGACGACCCGGTGAACGCGGGGCCCTTCGCGGCGCGCCTCGGGCCGAGCCTCGACGAGGGTCGCGTCGTGTGCGTGCTCAACCGGAAGGGCCGGTCGCGGTTGCTGGCCTGTGCCACCTGTGGCGAGATCGTCCGCTCGGAGGACGGCACCGCGTCGATGGTGTTGATCGACGACCGACTCGAGACGGCCGACGGGACCGAATCGCGTCCGGTGGTGTGTGCCCACTGCGGCAGCACCGCGTTGAAGAACCTGAGAGTGGGCGTCACGCGGGCACGCGAGGAACTGGCTGCGCTCGTGGGCGAACCCGTCGCCGAGATCACCGCAGCCGATGACGACCCGCCGTCGACCCGGGTCGTCATCGGGACCGAAGCGGTCCTGCACCGGGTCGACCGGGCCGACGTGGTCGTTTTCCTCGATCTCGATCAGGAGCTCCTGGCGCCTCGCCAACGGGCCGCCGAGCAGGCGATGGCCCTGTTGGCGCGAGCCGCTCGGCTCCTCGGCCCCCGAGCCGACGGCGGCCGGCTCGTGCTCCAGACCCGTCAGCCCGATCACGAGGTGGTGCGAGCCGCGGTGCGGGCCGACCCGGCGCTGGTGGCGGTGGCGGAGCGGGACCGACGGGCCGCGCTCGGTGCGCCGCCCTACGGGGCCGAGGCGCTGGTGACCGGCGCCGGGGCGCCCGACTTCATCGCCGCGTTCGGTCGGCCGGCGGGCGTCCGTGTGCGAGGTCCCGTCGACGACGGCTGGTTGTTGCGAGCCGACACCCACGAACCGCTTCTCGATGCCCTGGCCGCGACGCCGCGCCCGGCGGCCCGGCTGCGGATCGAGGTCGATCCGCTGCGAGTATGAGGGGATGCGTCGACCGTGGATCGTCCCCCTCCTGATCGCGTGCGCGCTCGTGGGGGCGGTGTTGATCCTGACCGCCGAGGACGACACCGGTGTCGCCCTCGAGTCGATCACCACCGAGGAGGGCCTGCGGACCCGTGTCCCGGAGGGCTGGGTGGCGTCGGAACAGTTCGTGTTCGACTTCGTACCCGACACGGAGAGTCAGGTGTTCGAGCAGTGGACCGTCGCACGGGCCTGCCCGCTCGAGGGGTGTTCGGAGCGGTCGCTCGACGACTGGCTGGCCCTCGCCCCCGATCTCCCGAGTTTCGCGAGCATCGTCGACTCCGAGGGTGACGGCACCTTCAACGTCGAGATCGAGTCGCTGGCCGACGCGCGGGTGGTACGGGCGCAGACGGAGTCGGCGGCGAGACTCGTGTTCGTCGCCGCGTTCACCGACGGGGCCGAGGACTATGTCGCGTGTTCCGTTCGGCTCGGTCCCGGCGCCGACCAACGGCTGGCCGACGCGATCGTCGACGTCTGCCGTTCCACGGAGACCGTGACCTGACACCGGGTCGGGGGATGCCTCGGGCCGGGGCCGCGGGCTGTCAGACTCGGTGGATGGCCGAGAACCAGTTGGATGCCCGCAGGATCGTCGCCGTCGTCATCGCGGTCGTGGTCGTCGTGGCCGCGGGGTTCGGGTTGTCGTCGGTGCTCGGGGGCGACGACGAGTCGACCACGGACACCAGCGGGGTCGACGACCCGCCTCCCGACGACTCAGCCCCCGACGACCCGGCCCCGACGGAGACGCCCGGAGACGAGAACACGCCCGGGCAGGTCGTGGTCGGTCAGGACGCGGACGGCGACGACATCATCGTCGAGTTCGAGGTCACCCAGGCCTGTGCGATCACCTTCCACACGCCGATCGACGACAGCTCGCTGTCTCACATCGTCTGGAAGTACAACGCGCCGGGGCTCGACGAGGGCACACAGGTGACGATGATCCTCTCGGACGGAACCCGCCTGCCGGCCACCGTCGTCGACAAGGTGATCAGCGTCGAGCAGGGCATCAGCTCCTACGGCACCTATGCGTTCCCCGAGGTCGAGTGGGAGGAGGACGACGCGACGACCTCCACCATCACCCCCGACGGCGAGCACGTGGTCGACGACGAGGAAGGGCTGCCCTCCGAGACCTGCCTGGCGTGAGCCGGTCGCAGTCGGTCTACGGCGCCCAACTGCGGCGCCGGGCCTCGTAGATGGCGATCGCGGTCGCGGCGGCGACGTTGAGCGATCCCACCTTGCCGAGCTGGGGGATGAACGCGACCTCGTCGCAGACCGCGAGGGTGGCGGGCGTGACCCCGCGGTCCTCGTGGCCGATGACGAGGGCGATGTCGCCGCTGAGGTCGGCGTCGGGCAGCGGAATGGCATCGGTCGTGAGCTCGACGGCCACCACCCGGTACCCATCATCCTTGGCGAGGGCGACGGCAGCGGGTCCGTCGTCGACCTCGGTCCAGGTGAGATAGCGCTGGGTGCCCAGGGCGGTCTTGTTCACCTTGTCGTGGTTCGGGGCCGTGCCCGCGGCGATCCAGAGGTGGTCCACCCGCTCCGCCGCGGCGGTTCGCACCACCGACCCGACGTTGAACGGGTTCTGCACGCCGTCGAGGATCAGGGCGAGCCGCCCGTCGGTGCGGCGCCGCCACTCGCGGTGCAGACGCTTCATGCCGGTGCCGTCGAGTTGGGCCATCACACAGTCTCTCGGGAGCGGCCGTCGGTGCGTCGTACCTCGAGGATGCGATAGCCGGCCCGGCTGGCGAGGCGGGTCGTGGGGTAGCCCTGCCCGCTGAGCCAGCGGGCCAGGGAATCGCTTCCCAGGTGCTTCTGGACGACCAGGTGGGCGGTGCCCTCCGGGGTCAGGCGGGGGAGCCAGCGCAGCAGCAGGTCGTGGAGCGCGGCCTTGCCGATCCGGATGGGCGGATTCGAGACGATCCGGTCGAACACGAGCTCGTCGGGGACTTCGTCGGGCGTGGCCACACGGACCCGATCGGCGACACCCGTCGATGCGGCATTGGCGGCCGTGAGCTCGCGGGCCCGCCGATTGACGTCGACGGCCCAGATGCGGGCGGTCGCGGCCCGAGCCGCCACCACGCAGGTGATGGGCCCCCAGCCACACCCGATGTCGAGCACCCTGGCGCCGTCGTCGAACGGGGGCAGTTCGAGCAGCAGGAGCTTCGTCCCGGCGTCGAGACGATCGGCGGAGAACACTCCCCGGTCGGCGGTGAGGGTCAGCGCCACGTCGGGGAGCGAGATCTCCACCGGGTGCGGTGACGACGCGACGTCGGGGTCGTCGTCGAAGTAGTGACGGTCGCTCACCGCCCCGACGGTAACCTGAAGGTATGTCAGGCTTCGACATCCGCATCATCGGCGATCCCGTGCTGCGGCAGACCGCGCGTGAGATCACCGACATCGACGAGTCGTTGGTCCGACTCGTCGACGACATGCTCGAGACGATGTACGAGGCGCCGGGCATCGGTCTCGCCGCGCCGCAGGTCGGGGTGCAGAAGCGGTTGTTCGTCTGGGACATCGGCGCCGGCCCCGAGGCGATCGTCAACCCCGAGATCGTCGAGAGCGACGGGGAGTGGCTGTTCGAGGAGGGCTGCCTGTCGGTGCCCGGTCTCTCCTGGGAGATCGTCCGACCCAAGGTCATCCACATCGTCGGACGTGACCTCGACGGCAACGAG
>JAUIML010000011.1 GCA_030432715.1 Acidimicrobiia bacterium
CGCCTCCTGGCCGCGGCCGTCGACGTGTTCACCGAGAAGGGGTTCGACAAGGCAGGGGTCGCGGCGATCGCCCGTGCCGCCGGTGTGACCACGGGCGCGATCTACGCCCGGTGGAGCGGCAAGCACGAGATGATGCTCGACGCGCTCGACCTCGTGATGATGGATCAGCTCGAGGAGCTGCTGTCCTCTGACGGCGCCGGCGTGGCCGACACGCTGGGCGCCCTGGGCGCGGAGCTCGTGGTGCGGTCGCCGTCGGCCGACGCCCTCATCGCCGAGGCGCTCGTGATCGCCCGGCGCGACGCCGACTTCCACGCCATGCTGACACGGCGCATGGGGGAGCAGGAGGCCCGGCTCGCCCAACTCATCGACGACGGCAAGCACGCCGGCATCGTCGACCCCGCGCTCAGCACCGAGGCGATCGTGGCGCTGTGCCACTCGATCAGCCTCGGTTTCGCGATGTTCGGGTCCATCGACCGGCAGCTTCCGGCCGCCGATGGATGGAACGCCGTGATCCAGCGCTTGGTCGACGCCGCCCGTCCCCCCGAATCCACCCACTCACCCACCAACGCCGGGTCGAACGACTCGGCCGTCCCGAACGAGGAGTCCTGAAATGGCCGTCACCGACGCCGACCCTTCCAACGCCAACGACGTCGATCGCATCATGGACATCGCGCGAGCGAACACCGATGTCGACGAGCTGATCCACGCGGTGGAGGACAACGCGGATGCGATCTTCACCTGGGGGTACGACAAGGGTGAGCGGGCCAAGCTCGACAAGCTCTACGAGAAGGCGAAGACGTCGCAGTGGAACGGTTCCACCGACCTCGACTGGTCGATCGAGGTCGACCCCTACACGGCGCTCGACCTCAACCTCGAACGTGGCCTCATGGGCGACTTCGACGCCGATCCGAACAGCCCGGTCGCCAAGTGGGGCGACAAGGAGTGGGAGGAGTTCGGCCTTCAGTCGATCAAGTGGCGTCTGAGCCAGTTCATGCACGGTGAGCAGGGTGCGTTGCTGTGCACGGCGAAGATCGTGGAGACGGTGCCGTGGATCGACGCGAAGTACTACGCGGCGACCCAGGTGGTCGACGAGGCCCGCCACGTCGAGGTGTTCGCCCGCTATCTCGACGAGAAGCTCGACGGCGGCTATCCGGTCAACCCCCACCTCGGCCTGTTGCTCGACGACATCATCAACGACAGCCGGTGGGACATGACCTACCTGGGCATGCAGATCATGGTCGAGGGCCTCGCCCTCGCCGCCTTCGGGTTCATGCACGACGTCACCACCGAGCCGCTGCTCAAGAAGCTCCTGCGCTATGTCATGAGCGACGAGGCCCGCCACGTCGCCTTCGGTGTGCTGTCGCTGCAGGAGGTCTACGCCGAGATGGACGCGGCCGACATCCGCGAGCGTCAGGAGTTCGCGTTCGAGGCCGCCCTTCGTATGCGTGACCGGTTCCTCCAGCAGGAGGTGTGGGAGCACATGGGAGTCGACACGGCCAAGATGGTCGAGCTGCTCCTCAATGCCCCCGAGGAGTCGAAGGTCTTCCAGCGCATGCTCTTTTCGAAGGTGGTGCCCAACTGTCGCAAGCTCGGGCTGCTCGACGCCGGGGACGGTTGGCTGCGCGACCGCTTCACCGAGATCGGTGTGATCGAGTTCGAGCACTTCGAGGACACCGGGGCGGAGTTCCTCGACTACGACATCGAGGACGGCAACATCGAATCGGCGACCGCGGTCGGGTAACGTCCCGGCCCATGGGGTACACCTGTTTCGAGCTCGAGGAGGCCGACGGCGTCGCCCACGTCCGCCTGTCGCGTCCCGATGCGTACAACTCGATGATTCCGGCGTTCTGGTCGGAGTTGCCCGAGATCATCGGTGAACTGTCCGACTCCGGCCGCGTGCGCGCCGTGGTGCTCTCCTCGACGGGCAAGCACTTCAGCGCGGGGATGGACCTGGCCGTCTTCACCGGGGGTGCCGCCGACGAGGCGGTCAACCCCGGCGAGGGCATCAGGGAGACGGGCCGTCAGCGCGCCGCGTTGCGCTACAACGTGCTGCACCTCCAACAGTCGTTCTCGATCCTCGAGCAGGCCCGCATGCCGGTGCTCGCGGCGATCCAGGGTGGATGTATCGGCGGGGCGGTCGACATGGTGACGGCCGCCGACTGCCGTTACGCGACGCAGGACGCGTTCTTCTGCATCCAGGAGATCAACATCGGCATGACGGCCGACGTCGGCACGCTCCAACGCCTCCCGAAGCTGATCCCCGAGGGAGTCGTCCGCGAGCTCGCCTACACCGGCCGGCGCATGCCCGCCGAGCAGGCGCTCGGGTACGGGTTGGTCAACCAGGTGTTCGATGACCACGATTCGATGCTCGACGGGGTGCACGGGATCGCCGCCGAGATCGCCTCGAAGTCGCCACTGGCCATCCACGGGACGAAGGAGACGATCCTCTACACCCGGGACCATTCGGTCGAGGACTCGCTGAAGTACATCGCGGCGTGGCAGACGGGGATGTTCCAGCCCGGCGACATGGCCGAGACCTTTGCGGCCAAGGCCGAGGGCCGCGACCCTGCGTTCGACGATCTCGGCGCCATCCGCCGCGGTCTCTGAGCCTCAGCTCTCGAGGGGCGGACCGAAGCCGAGGTCGAGGTCACCGAGTTTGACGAGGGTCGAGGCGATCCAGCCTCCGAGCGTGCCGAAGTGCTGGTCGAGCGACGACCCGTCGACGAGCGCCGTCTCGTCGAGTTCGTAGACGCCCTCGTAGCTCACCTCGATCGCGTACTCGGCCTCGTCGGGGTCGGCGCCGTAGATCGATTCGACGGTGGGTCCACTGCGGGTCAGCTTCTCACCGCCCACGTCGGGGCTGTTGATCGGCAACACCGAGAGCACGGTGCGCGGCTCGGGTGAACGGGTGAGGCGTTGGACCCGAAGGGTGATGTCGATGTCGATCCGCGGTGGTTCGGTGAGCTCCTCGTCGACGTACCAGCTGCGGTACGCGGTCTGTGACCAGGTCGGCCAGCCACAGCTGACGTCGGCCTGCACACGGGGCGGGAGGCCTTCGCCCGGGAGCCCGTAGCTGGTCTGCCACGAGACGTCGCCGAGGAGGACGTCGACCTGGAAACGTTCCTCGAACGCCTGGCGTTCGAGACGTGAGTCCTCGAACGCGTCGCGAAGCGCGCCGATGGCGTCGGTGAAGACATGGTCGAGCATGAAGCCCCGAGGCTAGTACCCGGCAGCGACGTCGACGGGCCCGAGGAGGGTCTCTCCGGCCAGCCACCGCCGCACGTTCTCCTCGACCCGGGCCACCAGTCGGGGCAGACCCATCTCCGGGGTGTTTCCCACGTGGGGGGTGATGAGGACGTTGTCGTGGCGCCAGAACGGGTGGTCGTCGGGGAGCGGTTCGGGGTCGGTGACGTCGAGCACCGCGCCGGCCACGGTGCCGGCGGCCAACGCGGCGAGGAGGTCGTCGTCGACGACGTGCTTCCCGCGCCCCACATTGATCAACCACGCATCGTCGGGCATCGCGGCGAGGAGTTCGGCATCGACGATGCCGGTCGTCTCGGGGGTCAGTGCGAGACAGACGATGACGGCATCGGCACCGCGAACGGCGTCGAATCGTTCGGCGGTCGTGACGGTGCGGTGCGCTCCGGGCACCGGAGTGGCCCGGCGCCGCACACACGTGACCTCGCAGCCCCACGGCTCGATCAACTCGAGGAAGCTCTCGGCGAGCCCGCCCCCGCCCAGCACGGTCAACCGCGCGCCGAGCAGGTTGCGGCCTCGCTGTCGGGGCCACGAGGTGGCTCTGGCGAATGTCGGCATGTCGCGAAACGCGGTCAGGAGCGCCGCCATGATCCACTCGGCACAGTCGGGCGCGTAGACACCCTTGCCGCAGGTCCACAGGCGCGACGGGTCGAGCTTGTCCGCCATGGTCTCGATGCCCGCGTAGGGCAGTTGGATCCATCGGGCCCCGGGCGCGGCGGCGAGGATCGGCTCGAGTCGGTCGACGGCGGCGGGGTCGGCCCACACGATCGCGTCGGCGTCGGCGGGGCCGACGACGGTTGCGCCCGCCCGCTCGACGGCCTCGACGAGGGCGGCGTGCATGACCGGTCGGCTGGGGGGTTCGACCGCGATTCGGCTCCCGCCGGCCATCAGTCGATGCCGAACTGCCGGTCGCCGGCGTCGCCCAGGCCGGGGACGATGTAGCCGACGGCGTCGAGGTGGCTGTCGACGGCGGCCGTGACGTGGGTGTCGACGAGACCCGAGGCGTCCAACGCCTCGATGCCCTCCGGCGCCGAGAGCACGCAGATCATCGTGATCGCGCCGGCGTTGGCCGCCCGCAGGCTTCCGCACGCGTGGATGGCGGAGCCCGCGGTGGCGAGCATCGGGTCGAGCACCATGACCGGCTGCCCGTCGAGATCGGTCGGAACGGTGTCGAGGTAGACGTCGGGTTGCAGGGTGTCCTCGTTGCGCTTCAGGCCGATGAACCCCGTCCGTGCCTCGGGAAGCACCGCCAGGGCGGCGTCGAGCATGCCCAGCCCGGCGCGCAGGACCGGCACGAGGAGCGGCAGTTCGCGCTCCGGGCCCAACGCGGTGCCGGTCGTCGGTCCCATCGGTGTGTGGATCTCCACGTCTCTGGTGGCGAGCCCGCGGGATGCCTCGTAGACGAGGTGTCGGCTCAGGTCACGAAGGGCGGCGCGGAAGGCCGGACGGGTGGTGGTCTCATCGCGGAGCCGGGTCAACGCGACGGCCGCCAACGGGTGATCGACGATCTGGATCTGCACTTCGACCTCCTAGGGCAACACCTTTGCGACCTCGACGGATGCCGGGTCGCCGAACAGCACGGCCGCCAGCGCCCGGACGTCGTCTCGGGACGTCTCGAAGAGGATCTGGAAGCGGTCGTCGACTTGGAGCGAATCGACGTCGGGGAAGCGGGTCGAGGCGAGGTTCGCCTCGAGGAAGAGGCCGTTGTTCACGAAGCCGTAGTCGTTCTCGGTGACCGTGACGGCCCGATCGAACTCGTCGGCGGTCGGTCCCGTCGTGGCGAGTTCGGTGAGAATGGACGTGAGCGAGCTGCGGATCTCGTCGAGGCGGGCCGGATCGCCATCGACCCCGATGAAGCTGACGAGCGCGCCGGGGCCCTCGCGATCGGCCAGCATCGTCGCCGAGCCACCGTAGGACGCGCCGAGCTCCTCCCTGATCACCTCGACGATGCGATTGGTGACGATGGTCGAGAGCAGCGCGGCGGCCACCTCGTCGTCGGCGGTGGGCTGACCGATCACCCAGTCGACCCGCTGGATACCACCGTCGGCCGTTCCGGCGGTGAGCTCGACCTCACCGCTCACCGCGGTGGTCGGCGGGTCGGTGCCGAGATCGACCCAGCTGTCGGCGTCGCCGGTGGGGAGCGTCCCGAGGTAGCGGGCCGAGAGGTCGAACGCGTCGGCGGCAGGAAGGTCGCCGACGACGGCGACATGGAGATCGTCGACCTTGCCGAACCGGCTCTCGAACACGTCGAGCAGTTCGTCGCCGTCGATGGCGGCGATCTCCTCGGCGCGGTGGATCGACTCGTACCGTGCGTCGTTGCCGGTGAAGAGGGCCGACAGCAGCTCGTTGGCCCGGATGTCGGGGTTCGTCTCGGCGATCTCGAGGGTGTCCTCGGCGGCCCGCGTGGCCGACCGCAGCGCCACTTCGTCGACGCGTGGCTCGGTCATCGTCAGGTGGATCAGGGCGAAGAGGTCTTCGGCGTCGCTCTGGGCAGCCGAGCCGCTGATCGACTCGCTGTACTCCTCGATCGAGGCGTCGATCCCGACGGCCCGGCTCTCCAGATAGCGCTCGAGCGTCGTGGGGGAGTGCGGGCCCACCCCGCTCTGCAGGACTGCGTCGACCGCGATGCCGGCCAGTGACGCATCCGGGGATTCGAGGGTGCTCCAGCCGCCGGTGGACTCGAGCACGACGAAGAAGTTGCCGTCGCTGATCTCGGTCTGCTGATACGACACGACGACGCCGTTCTCGAAGGTCCACTCCTCCACCTCGCCGTTGAAGGTGGAGCGGCGACCCTCGTCGGTGGTCGAGGCTGCGTCGGGCGCCGGCATCAGTTCGTCGATGGCCACCGCGGCGTCGCCGGCCACCGCCGGGCGGGCCTCGTCGAGCACCGCCCGCAGTTCCTCGGGGGTCGGGAGGTCTGCCTCGTCGTCGCCGATCGCCACGACGACCGGGCCGCTCGTCTCGAGGACCCAGCGCCAGAAGTTGGTGAGCTCCTCGGCGGTCAATGCCTCGATGACCTCTCGATGGCGGGCGATCCGTCGCTCGTCGGAGTCGACGGGCCCGCCGGCCAGGAAGTGGTCGGTCAGCGCGGAGGCGTACTGGGCGTCCTGCTTCGAGGCCAGCGTCTCGAGCTCGTCATCGAGTCCGGCCACGAGGAGCTCCTTCACCCGGGCGACGTCGTCGTCGGTGAAGCCCTCGAGGGCGGCGAGAAGGAGCTGGGCCATGAAGTCGTTCAGGGCCGTGTCGAGTTCGGGTCCGCGCACGTTGGTGCCGTAGTAGCGCAGGCCCCGATTGACCCCGAACGCTCCGAAGTACGGCTGCTGGTCGAGATCGAGGTCGCCCCGCTGGAACGCTTCGCCGAGGCGGGTCTCGATCATGATGCCCACCGCGGTCTCGATGATGCTCATGCGCTCACCGCCGACGGTCCCGGTGTCCCACGCCGGCAGCGGGATGTCGATCGAGATGTTGTCGGTGCCATTGTCGGAGTGGACGACGATGTCGGTGACCGGTTCGGCCTCGAGCTCGATCTCGACATCCTCGCGTTCGAGCGGGCTGTCGGGGTTGGTCAGCGGTTCGAAACGGGCGCGCACCTCGGATTCGAGTTCGTCGAGGGAGAGATCCCCGACGACGACGACCGCCATGTTGTCGGGCCGATACCAGCGCTCGTAGAAGGCCCGCAGTGTCTCGGCGGTGGTCGCCTCGACCAGGTCGGCATCACCGATGACGATGTGGTTCTCGTAGGGAGTGCCCTGGGTGTAGATCTCCTCGAACCGGGTGAGAACGTAGCCGTCGACGGTCTCGCGGCTCTGGCGCAGCTCGTCGCGCACGACCCCGATCTCGGCCGCGACCTGGGCCGGGTCGATCGTTGCCCGTGCCGCCCACTCGGCGAGGACGTCGAAGGCGATGTCGGGAGCGACCGGGTCGAACGTGGTCGCGCCGAGGCGGTAGACGGTTTCGTCGTAGCTCGTGTAGGCGTTGATGTCGGCGCCGAAGCGGATTCCGAGACGCTGGAGTTGGGTGGTCAGCTCGTTGCCGGGGAACCCCTCGGTGCCGTTGAACAGCATGTGTTCGAGGAAGTGGGCGCTGCCGTCGTCGGGCTGCTCCTGTTGCATCGAACCGGCATTGATCGCCAGTCGGAGGTCGAGGCTCGCACCGGGGCTGTCGTTGCTGCGAAGGAGATAGGTCAGGCCGTTGTCGAGGGTGCCGATGCGGTACTCGTCGTCGACCGGGAGCGGCGTGTCGTCGACCTCCAGGGGTGTCGCGGCGGGGATGGCGAACGGGTCCGGGTCGTCGGGTTGTTCGGGCTCGTCCGGCCCGTCGAGACCCGCCTCGTCGCCGGTGTCGAGATCGTCGATCAGGTCGTCGACGAGGTCGTCGGCGGCCGGATCGTCGGAACAGGCCGTCGCGAGGAGTGCTGCCGCCAGGAGGAGGGCGAGCAGGCGTGGGAGGGGGATCCGCATGGTGGGGGACCCTAGTCCGTGCTGTCGGTGCCCCCGGGTGGCCTCAGACCGAGGGTTCGAGAGCCCAGGCCTCGAGGGGCGCATAGCGGGGCTTGATGACCTGCTCGATGATCTGGAGCCGCTCCCGGAACGGGAGGAAGCTCGACTTCATCCCGTTGACCGTGAGCCAGCGCAGGCGGTCCCAGCCGTAGTCGAACGCGTCGACCAGGGCTTCCATCTCCGACGACATCGTGACGCCCGACATCAGACGGTTGTCGGTGTTGACGGTCACTCGGAACCGCAGATCGATCAGGTCGGCGATGGGGTGGTCGGCGATGTCGTCGACCACGCCGGTGTTGACATTGCTCGTGGGGCAGATCTCCAGCGGGATGCGGAGGTCCCGCACATAGTGGGCGAGTCGACCGAGTTCCCGCTCGCCGTCGTCGGCGAGGGTGATGTCTTCGATGATGCGGATGCCATGGCCCAGCCGTTCGGCCCCGCAGTACTGCAGCGCCTTCCAGATCGACCGGGGTCCGTAGGCCTCGCCGGCGTGGATCGTGATGTGGAAGTTCTCGCGATGGCAGTACTGGAAGGCGAGGAGGTGATCGTCGGGTGGGAATCCGTCCTCCGGACCGGCGATGTCGAACGCGACCACGCCCTCGTCGCGCCAGCGCACGGCGGCTTGCGCGACCTCGAGCGAGTTGTTCTGGTGCCGCATCGCGGAGCAGATCGCGCGAATGGTGAGCGCGGTCTCGGCGGAGCCTGCGGCGAAGCCGTCGAGGACGGCTTCGATCGCGTCGTCGAGCGAGAGGCCGAGGTCGGTGTGGAGCTCGGGTGCGAAGCGGACCTCGGCATAGACGACGCCATCGGCGGCGAGGTCCTCGGCACACTCGCGGGCCACCCGCTGGAGGCCGTCGCGGGTCTGCATCACGGCGACGGTGTGGGCGAACGTCTCGAGGTAGAGCGTCAGGTCCTTGCGGTTGGCTCCGCGTCGCATCCACGCCGTCAGCTCGTCGGGGTCTGTCGCCGGGAGATCCGTGTAGCCGATCTGGTCGGCGATCTCGATGATCGTCTCGGGTCGCAGGCCGCCATCGAGGTGATCGTGGAGCAGTACCTTCGGGGCCTGACGGATGCGCTCGAGGGTCGGGGGGCCGACATCGGGGATGGCACGCACGGGGCTGGGCATACTCCAGGCTACGCCGGGTCGCGAACCATGGGGCGCAGGGCGACCCCCGGTGCGAACTCGACCACCCCCACCTCGACGAAGCCGTGGCGGCGGTAGAGACGGGCGCTGCGCAGGGTCGATGCTTCGAGATAGGCGGGGTGGCCTTCGGCGTCGCAGATCGACGTCACCCGCTCGAGCAGAACGCTCCCGAGCCCTTGACCACGGGCCCGATCGCGGGCGCCGATCAGGTGGAGATAGAAGTGGGGTTCGGTGGGCCGGTACTCCTCCATCTCGATGAAGAGCGGAATGGCCGACTCGACCATGTCGGGGGCGACATGGGTGCCGAATGCGGCGGCCAGGGCATCGTCGTTCGAACGGATGCCGGGAGGCGTCCAGAGCGCGGCGGCCCGGTCGTCGATCAGATGGGTGTGGCCGTGCTGCAGGTACGAGCCGACCTCGGCCGCCATGACATCCTGGAGGGCGGGCTCGCGGGCGTACCCGGCGCGCTCGGGATCGGGAAGGAAGTGCACCCAGAACGGATCGGTGCGGAACGCCTCGACCAGGGTGGCGACGAGCGTGTCGCCGTCGGCCGGGGTCGCGTGGCGAGAAGGAGCGCTCATCAGAATCCCCTCAGGGGCATGTCGGGTCCGCGCTGCAACCAGTTGTCGTCGGGGTAGTCGGCGGTGCCGTCGATCAGGTGGAGTGTGTAGGCGTGCCGACTCCGCTCGGAGGTGTTGGGGGCCGACCAGTGAGGGAGCGTGCCGTGGAGCACGATCAACGTGCCCTTCTCGGCTTCGACGGGCACGAGCTCGTCGGTCGGCCACGGAGTGGGGTCGAGGAGATCCATGGTCGTGCCCGAACCCTCCCGACGGAACCGCGTGCGCACGGGCTCGCGGTGTCGCCCCGGGGCGACCCACAGGCAGCCGTTCTCCACGGTGGCGTCCTCGATGGCGAACCAGAAGCCGATCACGCTCTGGGGTTCCGTCCACAGGAACGTGTGGTCGCAGTGGCAGCTCACCTCGCCGCCGATCCCGGGCTGTTTGAAGATGTACATCGACTGGAGCAGGCGGGGGTCGCGCAGCCCGACGTCGGCCGCGAGCTCGGCCAGCATGGGAGTTCGGCTGAACCGGTCGAATTCGGGGTCGAGGTCGTGCATCGCGTGGCCGAGCTTGTTGACCGCGAGTTCGAGTGGCCGGGTCAGTCGGCCGTCGGCGACGGCGCCTTCCTCGAGGAACCAGCGGACGACGTCGCCCGAGGTGAGGAAGTACTCGTCCTGGGCGTGGCCGTGCGCGGTGGTGTCGAACACCGTGAGGCTCGGGTTGGTGCTCGGGTCGGCCTCGGCCAATCGGCTGACGACGTGGGCGCGCAGCCGATCACAGGCCGCCGGGTCGACCGCGCCCGGGAGCACGAGGAAGCCGTCGCGCTCCCAGTCGTCGAGCTGTGCTGCGGTCAGCATGCCGAGGACTCTAGTGCGAGCGGGGTCGCCCGCTCCTCGGCGCTTCAGAAGTCGAGGGCGACGTCGAGGCGGGGCGCGCTGTGGGTGATCCAGCCGAGCGAGATGACGTCGACGCCGCACGCGGCGACATCGGCCGCGGTGTCGACGGTGATGTTGCCCGATGCTTCGGTGACGGCCCGCCCGCCGACCTGGGCGACGGCTCGGCGCAGGTCGTCGCCCCGGAGGTTGTCGAGCAGGATGATGTCGGCCCCTCCTTCGACGGCGGCGTCGATCTGGTCGATCCGGTCGACCTCGACCGTGATGGACACGGTGTGGCCGACCGACGATCGCACCCGACGAACCGCGTCGGCGATGGAGCCGGCCACCGCGACATGGTTGTCCTTGATCATCACGGCGTCGTGGAGTCCGAAGCGGTGGTTCGTCCCGCCGCCGCAACGCACGGCGTATTTCTCGAGCGATCGCAGCCCCGGCGTGGTCTTTCGGGTGTCGGCGATGCGAGTGGTGGTGCCGGCGACCGCGTCGACGGCCGCGCGGGTCGTGGTGGCGATGCCGCTGAGGTGGCCGAGGATGTTGAGGCAGGTGCGTTCGCCGGTGAGGATCGCCCGACTCGACCCCTCGAGGGTCGCGAGCGTGGTGCCGGCGTCGACCTGGTCGCCGTCGGCGTGGAGGGCCGTGACCGCGACGTCGCCGTCGACGAGATCGAACACCGCGAGTCCGATGGCGAGGCCCGCGATGGTTCCCGCGCCGCGGGCGACGACACGGGCGACCGACGTCGCCTCGGCCGGGATCAGGGCCGCACTCGTGAGGTCGCCGCCCTGGGCGAGGTCCTCGACCAGCGCGCGTTGCAGGACGGCCGTCGCCTCGTGGGCGGGTGGAGGCATGGGTCGGTTCACGCGCCGGCTCGCGAGGGCTGACAGGCGACGTCGATCCGCGTTGCGGTTGCCGGCACCGGGTGGAGCAGGGAATGGGAGGCGATCGCCGCGGTCTCGGGGTGATCGCTGCGGAAATGGCTGCCACGGGACTCTTCCCGGGCCAACGCGGCATCGGTGATGAGCCGGGCCGCCTCGGCGAGGTTGCGCCCCTCGGGGTGGGTGGCGAGGCGGGGGGCCAGTTCCGCGATCCGCTGTGAAGCCCTGGTCAGCCCCGCGGCATCTCGGACGACCCCGACGTCGTCCCACATGGTGCGACGGAGGTCCTCGATCTCGGCACTGTGGGCGGCGTCCGGGCGGAGGCGCAGCGCGGTCTCGGGCACGTCGACCCGTGTGGGGGCGACGAAGCGGTCACGGTCGTCGACCATCGCGGCGGCGACCCGGGAGCCGAAGACGAGACCCTCGAGCAGCGAGTTGCTGGCGAGGCGGTTGGCGCCGTGCAGGCCGGTCGACGCGGCTTCGCCGCACGCGTAGAGACCGGCGACCGAACTGCGGCCGCTGTCGTCGGTGGCGATGCCGCCCATGTGGTAGTGCTCGGCGGGGGAGACCGGCAACAGATCGACGCGGGGATCGAGGCCGGCCTGTTGGGTGATCTGCCACACCGTCGGGAACCGCTCGGCGAAGTCGGCTCCGATCATGCGGGCGTCGAGGTGGATGGCGCCCTCTCGGCGGCGGCGCCAGTTCTCGCGGGCGACGACGTCGCGGGGCGCCAGTTCGGCATCGGCGTGGACGTCGACCATGTAGCGACGGCCGCGGTCGTCGAGGAGTTGGGCGCCTTCGCCGCGGAGCGCCTCCGTGAGCAGCGGCATCGGGTCGAGATCGGAATGGAACGCGGTCGGATGGAACTGGACGAACTCCGGATCGCGGATGACGGCCCCGGCTCGGGCGGCCATGGCGAGACCGTCGGCGGTGACCTCGCGCGGGTTCGTCGTGTGGAGGTAGAGGCGGCCGATCCCGCCGGTGGCCAACACCACGGCAGGGGACACGAGGGCGACGAGACCGTCGTCGGGGTGCAGGGCGAGCACGCCGACGACGCGGTCGCCGTCGCGGAGGAGGTCGACCACGAGGGTGTCGTCGAGGCGCTCGATGTCGGTGCGCTCGACCGTGGCCCGCACGAGGGTGCGCATGACCTCGGCTCCGGTGGCATCGCCGTTGGCGTGGACGATCCGGCGCTGGTCGTGACCGGCCTCACGCCCGAGGCGGAGCGAACCGTCGGGCGCAGTGTCGAAGTCGGCGCCGAGTGACCGCAACCATTCGATCTGGTCGGGAGCGGCCCCGGTGACGAGGGTTGCGATCTCGGCCCGGCCGAGGCCCCCGCTCACCTCGGTGGTGTCGTCGGCGTGGAACCGCGGGTCGTCGTCGGGGCCGACGGCGGCAGCGATGCCGCCCTGGGCCCAGCGGCTCGAACCTTCGCCGGTGGCCGACTTGGACACCACGACGCAGTTGCCGTGGGCGAGGGCGGCGGTGAGGCCGGCGATGCCGGAGCCGACGACGATGCTGTCGACGTGGCGGACTGCGACGTCGGTCACGATCGGGGCCGCCCCACCGCCAGCATGGCCTCGAGCGCGGCGCGGGCGCCGGCCGCGACCGCAGGATCGACGTGGACTTCGTGCTGGAGGTCTTCGAGGGCGGTGCGGATGTTGTGGATCGTGATGCGCTTCATGTGGGGGCACATGTTGCACGGGCGAAGGAACTCGGTGTCGGGGGCGGCTTCGGCCACGTTGTCGGCCATCGAGCACTCGGTCACCATCACCACCTGCTCGGGCTGGCGGTCGGTGACCCACTTGGTCATCGCCGAGGTCGATCCGACGAAGTCCGCCTCTGCGAGCACGTCGGAGGGGCACTCCGGGTGGGCGATGATCTGCACGCCGGGATTGGACGTGCGGTACTTGGCGAGTTCGTCGCCGGTGAACCGTTCGTGCACTTCGCAGGCGCCGGCCCACGTGACGATCTCGACGTCGGTCTGCGACGCGACCCAGTCGGCCAGGTACTGGTCGGGAAGGAAGAGGACCTTCTCGGCGCCCAGCGAATTCACGACATCGACCGCGTTGGAGGAGGTGCAGGTGATGTCGGCGGCAGCCTTCACCTCGGCCGAGGTGTTGACGTAGACGCAGACCGGCGCGCCGGGATGCTGTGCCCGCAGCGCCTCGATGTCGGCGGCGGTGATCGACTCGGCGAGGGAGCAGCCGGCTCGCTGGTCGGGGATCAACACGGTCTTCTCGGGGCTGAGGATCTTCGCCGTCTCCGCCATGAAGTGCACGCCGGCCATGACGATGATGTCGGCATCGGTCTCGGCCGCCATCCGCGCCAGTTGCAGCGAGTCGCCCCGGAGATCGGCGACGCCGTAGAAGATGTCGGGCGTCATGTAGTTGTGGGCGATGACCACGGCGTTGCGCTCGGCCTTGAGCCGGTTGATGTCGGCGATGATCGGGTCGAGGATCGCCCGCTCGATCTCGGGAACGATGCCCTCGAGCGGGTGGGTCGCCGAGTCGTAGGAGGTGGACACGCTGGTGGTGGTCATCGGGGGGTCCTGGAGGGTGCGGGGCTAATGCTCATAATGAGTATTAGGGACAAGCTATCACCCGTCCACAGGGTTCACAACGCTGCCCGCCCGTCCCCACTCCCCGCGTCAGCGGTAGGGCTGGCCGAATCCGGGGCGCGGGCGCTCGAGCTGCACCTCGGGCCGGTAGCGGAACAGTTCCGCGGGTCGTCCCGTCTTCGCGCCGGCCCGTTCGCCGGTGCCCTCGACCAAACCCGACCGTTCGACGAGTCGGCGGAAGTTCTGCTTGTGGAGGCGCACCCCGGCCAGCGCTTCCACCGTCCGCTGCAGGTCGAGCAGTGTGAATCGGTCGGGGAGGAGTTCGAACACCACGGGTCGGTAGGTCAGCTTTCCGCGGAGGCGCCCCAGCGCCACGGCCGCGATCCGGCGATGATCGAGGCGAAGCGGGATGCCGAGGGCACGACCGGGCGTGAGCCCGTGGTCGACCGCGTACTCGCTCACCAGGCCCGCCTCGTAGAGCAGCTCGTAGCGCTCGAGCACGCGAATGCCGTCCCAGGGCGGGCCGAAGGCGACCTGCGTGCGGTCGGCGCGGTCGTCGCCGGCCCACGCGTCGAGGGCGGGTCGGAGCTCCTCGTCGACGATCTTCGGCTCCCCTTCACGGTGGTCCTCCCAGGGGAGGAGGTCATAGACCCCGATCCAGCGGGCGCCCGGGAGCGGGGGCGTCTCCTGGACCAGGGCGACATAGGCGACGCTGATGGGTCGGGTGTCGGCCGAATCGGGACGGCGGTCGCGATCGCCGAAGGTGTAGAGCTGCTCGACGTAGCCGACATCGAGGCCGGTCTGTTCGCGGACGGCGCGGCGGAGCCCGAGCTCCAGGGTGAGGTCGGTCGACCGTTCGAGCGGGGCCGACGGGAGGTAGGCCCCTTGGTCGTCGTCGACCACGAGGAGGCGCGGCTCGTCGTTGGTCACCGCCACGATGACGGCATCGAGACTGAGCGTGATGTCGGCGTGATCGGCCACGGGGAGAGCGTAGGCGTCGGCGGCACGGGAGGCAGTCCGGGACCTAGGGCCCGTTCGGCGCGTCCGGGATCGGAGCAAGCTAGCGTTGTGCGTGCCGTTCCCGCCCGGGAGTGGCGCGTGAAGACAGTGCCGGCCCACCCCGGGCGGTACATCACTGGAGGGGTAATGCGTAAGCGCCTACTAGTTCTGCTGGCAATCCTGATTTCGTTCTCGTTCGTCGCCGCGTCATGCGGTGACGACGACGACGATGCGTCGGACACGACAACGACCGCCGGCGGCGACATGCCGGAGACCGATGTCTCCGTCGGTCTCGTCTTCGACACCACCGGCCGAGGCGATCAGTCGTTCAACGACTCGGCGGCTGCCGGCGTCGATCGTGCCGTGGCCGAGCTCGGCGTCGAGTTCACCGAGGCCACGCCCAACGCCGATGGTTCGAACCGCGCCGAGCTTCTGCAGCTCGCCGCTGAGCAGCACGACATCGTGCTCGCCGTCGGCTTCGCCTTCGGTGACACCCTCGGTCCGGCCGCGACCGACAACCCCGACACCCACTTCGTCGGCGTCGACACCTTCGTGCCCGACTTCGAGAACGTCCTCAACCTCGCGTTCGCCGAGGAGCAGGGCTCCTTCCTGATGGGCGTCGTCGCCGCGCTGAAGTCCGAGACCAACCATGTCGGCTTCATCGGTGGCGTCGACATGGAGCTCATCCAGAAGTTCGAGGCCGGCTATGTCGCCGGGGCCCGGGCGGTCAGCGAAGACATCACCATCGACATCGAATACATCGCTCCCGAGGGTGACTTCACCGGCTTCAACGCCCCCGACCGGGCCAAGGAGATCGCCGCGTCGATGTACGACGGTGGCGCCGATGTCGTCTACCACGCGGCCGGCGGTTCCGGCCTCGGCATGTTCCAGGCCGCCCAGGACGCAGGCGCCTGGGGTATCGGCGTCGACTCCGACCAGTGGGCCCTGCTGCCCGACCTTCAGGACGTGATCCTCACGTCGATGCTGAAGCCGGTCGACAGCGGCATCTTCGATGCCATCGCGACCGAGGTCGACGGCTCGTTCGAAGGCGGCTTCCGCACCCTCGACCTGACCAACGGTGGCATCGGCTACTCCACCAGCGGCGGCCACATCGACGACATCGTCGATCAGATCGAGGAGTACGCGGCGCAGATCGCGGCCGGCGACATCGTCGTCCCGACCACGCCGAGCTGAACACTGGGTACCTGAGCACGACGACACCGCCCACGGGGCTGGACTAACGTCCGGCCCCGTGGGCGGGTCCGTGCGACGCAACGAGCCGAGAGTGAGTCAGGACCGTCGATGAGTAGTGGTGCCCTTGCCGTCGAACTGATCGACATCACGAAGCGCTTTCCGGGGGTCATCGCGAACGACCGCGTGAACCTCTCGGTCGAGGATGGCGAGATCCACGCGATCTGCGGCGAGAACGGGGCCGGCAAGTCCACCCTGATGAAGATCCTCTACGGCATGCAGCCACCCGACGAGGGGCGCATGACCGTGCGGGGCGAGGAAGTCGTCCTGAAGTCGCCGAAGGATGCGATCGAGCTCGGGATCGGCATGGTCCACCAGCACTTCATGCTGGCCGACAACTTCACGGTGCTCGAGAACATCATCCTCGGTGCCGAGCCCGCCAAGCGGGGGCTGGTCGACTGGCGCAGCGCCCGTGCCGAGATCGAGGCGCTCGTCGAGACCTACGGACTCGATGTCCGTCCCGACGACCTGGTCGAGGACCTCGAAGTCGGTGAACGCCAGCGGGTGGAGATCCTCAAGGTGCTCTACCGCGGCGCCCGGATCCTGATCCTCGACGAGCCGACGGCGGTCCTCGTCCCCCAGGAGATCGAGGAGTTGTTCCGCAACCTCCGCGACCTCAAGGAGTCGGGTCACACCATCATCTTCATCGACCACAAGCTCGACGAAGTACTCGAGATCAGCGACACGGTGACGGTCATCCGGCAGGGCCGCACGGTCACCACGGTCGACCCGGCCGACGTCACGGCCCACGACCTGGCCGAGCTCATGGTCGGCAGCGAGCTCCCGGTACCCGAGACGAGAGAGTCCACCGTCACCGACGTCGTCGTCCTCGAGCTGTCGGGCCTTTCCACGAGCGACAACGAACGCGAGATCGTCCACGACGTCGATCTGCGGGTCCGCAGCGGTGAGATCGTCGGCATCGCCGGCGTCGAGGGCAACGGCCAGCACGAACTGATCGAGACCCTGCTCGGCATGCGGCCCGCATCGTCGGGGAGCATCACCCTCGACGGGCGCGACATCACCGGCACGACGGTGCGGCAGCGCCGTGAGCTCGGTATCGACTACATCCCGGCCGACCGCCATCGCTACGGGCTGATGCTCGACGCGCCCCTGTGGGAGAACGCGATGCTCGGCCACCAGAGCGAGGCGCCCTTCGTGAAGGGCATCTGGATCGACCGCAAGGCCGCCCGGGCGACAGCAGCCGAGATCATCGAGGAGTTCGACGTGCGCACCCCCGGCGTCGACACCCCGGCTCACGCGCTGTCGGGCGGCAACCAACAGAAGTTCATCATCGGCCGGGAAATGGTCACCGACCCCTCGTTGCTCGTCGCCGCCCACCCGACCCGCGGGATCGACGTGGGCGCGCAGGCTGCGGTGTGGGAGCAGCTGCGGGCGGCGCGGGCCGCCGGACTCGCCGTGCTCCTCATCTCGGCCGACCTCGACGAGCTGATCGGTCTCTCCGACGTCCTCCACGTGATGTTGCGCGGCGAGCTGGTCGCGGAGCTCGATCCTGCCGCCGTCACCCCCCGCGACCTCGGCAGCTACATGACCGGCGCGGCAGTGGGGGCCACGGAATGACCCGCCGTTCGATGGTCCTCGCGGCGGCGGCGCCGGTCGCCTCGATCGGCCTCGCGCTCGTCGTCTCGTCGATCGTCCTCCTGGCTGTGGGCTCCAACCCGGTGAGCGCCTACACCACGATGATGGAATACGGCACCCGCCTCGAGACGGTGGTCGACACGCTCAACCGAGCCACTCCGCTCTACATCTCCGCCGTGGCGGTGGCGATCGGGTTCCGCATGAACCTGTTCAACATCGGGGTCGAGGGCCAGTACCGGTTGGCCGCGATCGTCTCGGCCTACGTCGGGGCGCAGTTGGAGCTGTGGGGGCCGCTCCACGTGCTCATCATCGTCGTCGTGGCCATGTCGGTCGGAAGCGCCTACGCCGCCATTCCGGGCGTGCTGAAGGTCACCCGCGGGGTCAACGAGGTGATCTCCACCATCATGCTCAACGCTATCTCTGTGGCCTTGGCGAGCTACCTGCTCGTCGAGTGGGCCATCGACGACGAGTCGCTCAACACCGGCACCGAGAGGATCTCGGAGTCAGGGCGGATGCCCGACCTCAATCGGTTCGCCGAGATCTTCACCCGCGAGATCGGCAAGGGTCGTGAGCTGCGAGGCTTCCTCCTCGTGGCCATCGTCGTCGGCATCGCCTATCACGTCCTGATCAACCGCACTCGGATCGGATTCGACCTCCGGGCCACCGGCAGCAATCCCTTCGCCGCCCATGCCAGCGGTGTCCCCCCGGGGCGCACGATCGTGATCGCCATGGCGTTGAGCGGGCTCGTCGCGGGTCTCGTCAGCCTTCCTCAGATTCTCGGCGACACATACCGCTACGACAACAACTTCACGGCCCAGCTCGGATTCAGCGGGATCGCGGTCGCCCTCGTCGGTCGCAATCACCCGGCCGGTATCGCGGTCGGCGCACTGCTGTTCGGCTTCCTCGACAGCGTCGCCGTGGTGCTCGACTTCTCAGGCGACGCGCCCCGGGAGATCGTCACCATCATGCAGGCTGTCATCATCTTCAGCGTGGTCGTCGGCTATGAGGTCGTACGCCGCATTCGGGCCACCGACGAGGCCCGGGCCGCGGCCGATGCGCTCGCCTCCCGGTCGGAGGTGGCCGCATGACCGCCACCCTCCCGGAGCAGACTCCCGCGCGCGGCCCCTCGACCATGGGCGTGCTGCACCATGCCGGCGCCCGATGGGCGCTCTACGCCGCATTCACCGTGCTCCTGCTGTCGATCACGCAGGAGCTCGCCACCCCCTCCACCGATCAGCTCACGTCGAGCGGCACGGCGTCGCTCGCGATCCGCTGGGCAGTGCCGATCATGCTCGCCGGCCTCGGTGGTCTCTGGGCCGAACGGGCCGGTGTCATCAACATCGGCCTCGAGGGAATGATGGTGCTCGGCACCTGGTGCGGCGCCTACGGCGCCGTCATCGGCGATCCCTGGCTCGGTGTGCTGTTCGGCATCCTCGGTGGCGCCTTCGGTGGATTGCTCCACGCCGTGGCCACGGTCATCTTCCGGGTCGATCACATCGTCTCGGGTGTCGCCATCAACCTCCTGGCTCCCGGCCTCACCCGCTTCCTCGCTGACTCCATCTTCAGCGGCTACGAGGGTGGCAGTATCAGCCAATCGCCCAGCGTCGACGACGTCGGCGAATTCAGCATCCCGTTGCTGTCAGACCTGCTCGAGTGGTTCGAGGAACGGAACTGGTTCTTCGTCTCCGATGCGACCGGTCTGCTCGGCGGGCTCGTGAGCGACGTCTCCTGGCTCACCGTCGTGGCCTATCTGTGTCTTCCGATGACGATGTTCGTGCTGTGGCGCACCACGTTCGGGCTCCGGCTGCGGAGCTGTGGCGAGGATCCGTGGGCGGCGGAGACCGTCGGCGTCAACGTCCTCTTCCACAAGTTCGTGGCGGTGATCGTCAGTGGGGCCCTCGCCGGCCTCTCCGGAGCGTTCATCGTCATCGAGCTCACCGGCATCTACAAGGAGAACCAGACCAACGGTCGTGGGTTCATCGGCCTCGCAACGATGATCTTCGGCAACTGGCGCCCCGTCGGCACCGCGTTGGGTGCGCTCCTCTTCGGGTTCGCCGACGCGTTGCAGCTCCGTGACCGCACGGCGGTCCATGCCCTGCTGCTGCTGGCCGCGATCGCTCTCGGACTGCTCGCCCTGCGGGCCCTGCGCGAACGCAAGTGGGTCAGCAGTGTGCTCTTCGTGGGGTTCGCGGCGCTCTTCGCGACCTGGTACGCGGTCACCGACTCGGTGCCCTCGCAGCTACCGCAGGTGACCCCGCACATCATGACCCTCGTGGTGCTGGTGTTCGCGGTGCGAAGACTCCGGATGCCGGCGGCCGACGGCGCCATCTACAGCAAGGGCGAGGGTCGACACTGATCCGCGTCGGCGCGGCCGGGTGATCGGTCGTCAGTAGTAGACGCAGCGCGAGCGATGGCGGGGTCGTTCCTTGTAGCGGGGCTGCGCGCCCAGGTTCCACAGGATGTTGTCGAGGTCGCCCGACGGCATCCGGTGGCCCCGCTCCGCCAGGGCGTCCCGCAACAGCTCGACGGCGTGGAGCCCGCACGCCCGGATCTCCACCTCCTCCGGGGAACCGACGGTGATGTCGTCCACCGCTTCGATACGGCGGAGGAGATCATCGTCGAAGCCGAGCACGCCCTCGACCCGCAGCACGTGGGGCACGAGATTGTCGGCGAACATCGTGAGTTCGTGGCGGTCCTCGAAGCGCCCGGGTCCGTTGCCCTCGAAGGCGACGTGGAGGTCTTGCACCACGATCTGGGCTCGCTTGTAGAGCAGCACCTCGCCCACGGCCGGGTGGGTGTGGACGTCGTGGAAGAAGGGCATCTCGTCGAGGAGTTCGACGAGCCGGGCCGCGGACCCGTCGGCGGCGGCGACCGTGGCGGTGAAGGAGCCGTCGCCGACCCGGTCGACGAACGCCGCGAGGTCGTGCCAGGCCTGGGTGAACAACGACATCAGTTCGTGCGCGGGTCCGCCGTCGAGCACCTGCCCGAAGGTGGCGGCGGCGTCGTCGACCGTCCACTCGGCCAGTCGGGCCGTGGTCAGGGCGCCGGTGTCGGCCACGTGGTCGCGCAGCGAGCTCGCCACCGTGTGGTAGCCCGACATGCCCGGTCGCTTGCGCAGGTGGGGGAAGTAGCCGCTGCCGAAATTGATGGCGTCGAGCGCCAGCACGAAGGCCGTCGTGTTCTCCTCGGAGCCGACCCGAACCTGGCCGGGGTCGTTCTTGGGGGTGTCGAGGTCGACTTCGCCGGCGAACTCACCGATGCGGTCCCGGTCGATGGTCACGTGGGTGGCGGCATCGGCCACGGCGGCACACGAGGCGCGGATGTCGTCGAGAATCGTCATGGGAACGACCGTGCCCGCTCGACGCGAGCGACCCGCAGTTCGTACCACTCGTACCAGTCGGTGCGGCCCCGGCCCTGGACCTCGAGATGTTCCGGATGGGTCCGCCACTCGGCGACGGCGGCCTCGTGCGCCCAGTACGACACCGTGATGCCGGTGCCGTCGCTGCTCCGTGCCGATTCGATGCCGAGATAGCCGGGAATGGTCGTTGCGAGCTCCTCCATCCGGTCGGCCGCAGCTGCGTATGCGGCATCCACGGCGGCGTTGCCGTGCTCGGCCCGCCGGTTGGTGAAGATGACCGCGAGATACGGCGGATCCGGAGTGTGGCTCATGTCGCGACCGTAGGGGGTCAGAGGCCCCGGGCCCGGCGCCATTTCGCGTAGCGGCTCATGAGATCCAGCGAGCGGACAGCTCGTCCGGCCGATGCATGACACATGCGGCCGGCGGCCCGCACGGCCGCGGGACCGGCGTTGTCGGGGCGGGCGTTGGCGAGTTCGGTGGCCACGAGCACCGGGGTGTTCGTGCGCGCCGCGATCTCTGCCGCCGCTTCGGCATAGCGGGCGTCCTGGCGTTCGTGGAAGCCCACGATCCGTTCGAGGCCGTGGTCGGGATAGAAACCGCCCTCCCGCATCATCGCCGCCGTGTTGGATTGGATACCGAGCCCCAGGAAGAGCACGGCATCGACATCGGGATGCGACGCCGCGAGTTCGAGGATCTCCGGCACGGTGTCTCGGGTCTCGCCGCCGGCCATGTCGACCGGGTTGTTCTTGCTCCAGCGGGGCGGGAGCTTCTCGTCGATGGCGGCGTAGAGGTCGGGCGGCAGGGGAGTGGCCTCGAGGCGGGTGTCGCTCATCGCGTCGACGGCGGCCACGCCCCAGCCGCCCACGGTGGTGACCACGACGACGCGATCGCCGGTGGGCAGCGGCTGCGTGGCGATGGTCGCGGCCGCCTCGAAGGCCTCCTCGACGTCGCGGGCCCGGATCAGCCCGGCCTGGCGACACATGCCGTCGAACACGGCGTCGTCGGACGCGAGCGCGCCCGTGTGGGATGCGGCCGCTCGGGCCCCGGCATCCGAGGCGCCGCCCTTGACCACGACGACCGGCTTGCGTTGGGCCACGGCCCGCAGTCGCTCGAACATCTCGCGGCCGTTGTCGACCGACTCCATGTAGACGAGACACACGCTGGTCTCGGGATCCTCGGCGAACCACTCGACATAGTCGGCGATGCCGAGCACCGCCGCGTTGCCCGCAGCGACGGCGCGGCTGACGCCGACCCCGGTGTGGTGCGCGAGGTTGAGGAACGACGAGACGAAGTTGCCCGACTGGCTGGCCACGGCGATGCGACCTGCCGGTGCATAGGGCGCCACGATCTGGGCACACATCTTCGACGGTGTCGACACCACTCCCTGGCCGTTGGGCCCGGCCACGGCCACGCCCAACTCGTCGGCGAGGGCGACCAGGCGGGCTTCCGCCTCCGCACCTTCCGGGCCCGCCTCGCGGTAGCCGGCGGCGGCGAAGAACGCCGCGGAGACGCCCTTGGCGGCCGCAGCCCGCAGGAGGTCTTCGTTGACGGCCTGCGGTGTACAGATGAACACCATGTCGGCTTCGCCGTCGGGGACATCGTCGATCGACCCGAGCACCGGGCGGCCGAGGACCTCGCCCGGCTCTCGGCCCACCGGGAAGACCTTGCCCTCGTAGCCGGAGGCCAGCAGGTTGTGGAGCGTCACGAACCCGAACTTCCCCGGGTGATTCGAGACTCCCGTGATGATGATGCCCTTCGGGTCGAAAAGGGCCGAGAGGTCGTGGCTCATCGGTCGTCGATCTCGATCAGGGCGTCGACGGCGATCGGCCGGCCGTCGACGAGGATCATCGGGTTCAGGTCGATCGCTCGGATGCCCGCCTCCTGTTCGCCGACGCGGGCCAGACCGACGAGCGCGTCGATCAGGGCCCGGCGGTCGACGGCCGGCTCCCCCCGGAACTCCTCGAGCAGGCGCTGGGTGGCGAGATCGTCGATCATCTCTCCGGCGTCGACCTCGTCGATGGGCACGAGGCGGAACACGACGTCGCGGATCGCCTCGGCCAGGATGCCGCCCACGCCGAGCATGACGGTGAGCCCGAACTGGGGGTCGTCGTTGAGCCCGGCGATCAGTTCCCGGTTGCCGGCGACCATGGTCGACACGAGCACCTCGACATCGCCGTCGTCGGGTTTCGCGGCGGCGAGGAGTTCGTCGCAGGCGTGACGCAGGGCCGCTTCGTCGCCGAGGCGGAGGCGGACCAACCCACGCTCGGTCTTGTGGGCGATGGCCCGGCCGCAGAGCTTGGCGACGACCGGGTAGACGACCGTCGGGGCGGCGTCGAGGGCGGCGACGACTTCGTCGGTGGTGGTGCCCGTGACGAACGGTGACACAGGGACCCCGTGGCCGGCGACGACCCGGCGGGATTCGGCTTCGGAAAGGGTGATGCTCACGAGCTTGGGTCTACCACGAGCGCATCGATCGCCTACCGTCCGAGTCATGAACAACGGAGATGTCGTCGACCTCGGTTCCCCGTGCCTCACCGCCCGGTACGAGGACCATGTACTGCGGGTGCGGATCGATCGGGTCGAGCGCCGCAACTCGATGACCCAGGACATGTATCGGGGGGTGAAGCGAGCCGCGATCGTCGCCGACCGGGAGGTCGACATCGACGTGCTCGTCATCACCGGCACCGACGACGTGTTCTGTGTCGGGGGCGACATGGCGGGCAACGCGATCGACGACCCGAGCCTCGCCGCCGAGCTCGACCCCACGGACCACTTCCCGTTCCGGCACCTCGAACGCTGCTCGGCCGCCGTCATCGCCGCGGTCAACGGGCTCTGCTACGCCGGCGGCCTCGACCTGATGCTGCACTGCGACTTCTCGGTCGCGACCGCCTCGGCCCGCTTCCGGGCGCCGGAGCTGCTGCGCGGGGCCCCCGACGTGTTCATGGCGACCCGCCTCGCCGACTGGGTCGGTCTCGGCAACGCAAAGTGGATCATGTTCGCGATGGAGGCGTTCGACGCGGAACGAGCCATGCAGATGGGGCTGGTCCAGCAGGTCGTGCCCGACGACGACTTCGATGCCGCGGTCGATCGCCTCGTGGCCTCGGTCACCGCCGGGGCTCCCAAGAGCCGGGCCGTGATCAAGGACGACATCAATCGTCAGCTGCGTCCCCACGACGCCCGCGTCTTCCAGCGATCGATCATGAACCCCGAGATGCGAGAGGGCATGACCGCGTTCGTGGAGAAGCGTGACCCGGTCTGGCCCCGCGACTGACACCCGCCGACGGCGTGGGGGTCAGTCGGGAAGGCGACAGGCGTCGGTGGCGCCCGGCAACGTGTGGCGGTAGCGGGCGACGAGCGCGTAGGCCGGGCTCGCCAGCCACGAGATGGGTGGCGTGATGACGAGCCGCCCGACGAAGCCCCAAAACCCGCCGGCCGCCATGAGTGAGCGGCCGATGGCGCGGTGGCCTCGGTGGGTGCGGCCGGCGTCGTCGACCCAGTAGGCCGCCGTCGTGACCTCGGCCTCGGTCAGCCCGAGTGCGTCGAGGTCGCACGACTGCCACGGCACCACGGCGACCGACGCCGGCAGACGCGCCTCGATCCAGCGGGCCGAGGAGGTGCAGAAGCCGCAATCACCATCGAAGACGAGCACCGGTCCAGTCTGGCACCCAAAACGACGAACACCGCCGGGCTCGACCGGCGGTGTCATACGTTTCGGTTGCCGGCCTGATGCAGCCAGGGACCGAGGATCAGCTGTTGCGACCCACGTTGGGCTTGCGCCCGTGGTTGGCCTTGCTGCGGCGAGCCTTCGCCTTCTTCTTCTGCGTGCGCTTCGACATGGCCAACAGGGTAGCGGCGTCGGTGCGGGATGCGGCCCTTGGGGCGGGGGCGGGGGCTCAGGCGGCGTGGCTCGCGGTCCAGGCGAGCAGGTCGTCGGCGCTCCAGGTGTTGACGATGTCGTCGAGGGGCACCTCGCAGCGAGCCGCCTTGTCGGCACCGTACGGCTGCCACTCGAGCTGCCCGGTGGCGTGCGCATCGGTGTTGATGGCCACCTTGCACTCCCACTCGAGGGCGACCTCGAGAAGCTCCTCGGGTGGGTCCTGGCGCTCGGGACGACAGTTGATCTCGACCGCGGTGTCGAACTGAGCGCAGGCGGCGAAGACGATCTCGGGATCGAAGTCGGACGGTGGCCGTCCGCGGCCGACGAGCTTGCGGTTGGTGCAGTGCCCGAGCACATCGGTGTGGGGGCTGGCAACGGCCATCACCATCCGCCGGGTCATCGCGTCGCGTTCGAGCTTCAGCTTCGAGTGCACGCTGGCGACGACGAGGTCGAGTCGGGCCAGCATCTCGTCGGCCAGGTCGAGCGTGCCGTCCTCGAAGATGTCGACCTCCATGCCGGTGAGCACCCGGAACGGAGCGAGCTCCTCGTTGAGCTTCGCGATCTCGTCGAGCTGCCAGACCAGCCGTTCCTCGTTGAGGCCGTGGGCGATCGTCAGCCGGGCCGAATGGTCGGTGATGACCATCCATTCGTGACCCAGTGCGATGGCGGTCTCGGCCATCTCCCGGAGCGGCGCGCCGCCGTCGGACCAGGTGGTGTGGGCATGGCAGTCACCGCGTAGGGCGGCGAGGACCTTCTCGCCTTCGCCGATCGGGATCCGGCTGCGCTCGTCGAGTCGTGCCAGGTAGCCGTCGTCGTTGTCGTCGAGGGCATCGACGATCACCTCGGCGGTCGACTTCCCGATGCCGTCGAGCTCGGTGAGGGTGCCGGCCGCCGCTCGGGCCGCGATCTCGACCGATCCGACCTCGGCCACGACCTCGATCGCCCGCTGGAAGGCGCGCACCTTCTGGCCCGGTGCGAGCTCCCGGTCGAGATAGTGGATCGCCTGGCGCAACGCGAATTCCGGCTCCATCGGGTTCACGGTACTCCTACGATCCCGTGATGGCCGACGAGATGTCGAAAGAGGAGTACGTCGCCGCGGCGCTGGCCGTCGTGCCGGCCCGCCGTGCCGGCGCCGGCTTCGTCGGCGAAGCTCCCGACTGGTTCGGCCCGACCCTTTTCGGGGGGTTCGTGCTCGGCCAGGCGACGAGCGCGGTCGCCCAGACCGCGCCCGATGGTTTCGCCCTCAACTCCTTCCACGGGTACTTCCTCGCCGCGATGCGGGCCGGGGTGCCGGCCGAGTACGCCGTCGAGACCGTGCGAGACGGCCGGTCATTCGCTCATCGGGCCCTTACCGGTCGGCAGGAGGGCGAACCCTTCTTCTCGATGCAGGCCTCGTTCGTCGCACCGGGCCGCACGAGCGACTTCGAGTACGGGCGCACACTCTCGACATCGATTCCCCGTCCCGACGAGCTGGAGGTCGACTGGGGTGGGCCGTGGGAAGGCGCATGGCTCGGTCCGACCGAGCCGGAAGCCGACGGCTTCCGTCGTTCGTCGATGCGTCGATGGTTTCGGTTCGCGGACCGGATTCCCGATGACCACCGCCTCCACGAGGCGCTGCTCGCCTACGCGACCGACACGACCGGCCAGGGTGCTCGCCCGCTGCAGATGGACGGCGAGGACGTCTCCGGGATCGTGAGCCTCGATCACGCCGTGTGCATGCATCGCCCGGCCCGTATCGACGAGTGGCTGTTCTTCGACGTGACCTCGACCGTCAACACCGGAGGCCGCGGCTATCTGCGCGGACAGATCCACTCGGAGGACGGGCTGCTGGTGGCGTCGGTGACCCAGGAGACGTTGCTGTGGGACCCGACGAAACGAACCTGATCAGAGGTTGGTCAGGTCGATGACCACGAGCACGACCAGCAATCCGATGATGCCCACGTTGATGGCGGTCATGGGCCACTTCCACTTGTGGTCGGCGCGGTGGAAGCGCCGGATGCTCACGAGGTTGGCGACGATCGCGGCCACGCCGATGGGAACGCCGATCCAGGGACCGACGCCGGTGCCGAAGCCGATGATCGGGAAGATGAACGGAATCAGGACATAGGTCAGCGTGCAGCGCACGGCCGACACGAGAATCGACTTCGAGAAGGCGCGCTCGGCGGCGGCGGTCTCGCCATCAACAGTGCTCGGAGCGGACGGTGCCGCGGTCACGTCGGTCACGAGCCCAACGGTAGCTGAGCACCCGTCGATAGCCTCGGTCCGGTATGGAACGTTTCGGATTCGTCGGCCTCCCCAATGCCGGGAAGAGCTCGCTCTACAACGCACTCGCCGGCGGCGGCGCCCACGCCGCGCCCTACGCGTTCGCCACCACCGACCCCAACATCGGCGTGGCCAAGGTGCCCGATCACCGTCTCGACCAGCTCGCCGTGATGAGCGAGAGCAAGAACGTCGTCCACGCCGCCGTGCAGTTCACCGACATCGGTGGCCTCGTCGAGGGGGCCAGCCAGGGTGAGGGTCTCGGCAACGCCTTCCTGTCGCACATCCGCGAGGTCGACGCGATCGTCTTCGTCCTGCGCGCCTTCCCCGACAGCGACGTGCCCGGTCCGTCCGATCCGCTCGAGCACCTCCGCGTGGTCGAGATCGAACTGGCGCTCGCCGACCTCGCCAGTGCCGAGAAGGCGCTCGACAAGACCAGCCGGATGCTCAAGGGCGACAGCTCGCTGAAGTCGACCGTCACGCTCCTGCAGACCTGTGTCGATCATCTCGCCGAGGGGACCCCGCTCTACCGCGCCGGCCTCCCGGCCGACGAACGGGCCGAGCTCAAGGAGTTCTTCTTCCTCACCAACAAGCCCGTCATGGCGGTGCTCAACATCGGCGAGGACCAGATCGGTCAGGAGGACGAGCTGGCCGCCCCGGTCCGTGAGGAACTCGACGGTGCCGAGGTCGTGCCGCTCAGCGTGCAGCTGGAGGCCGAGGCGGCGCTGATGGACAGTGACGAGCGCCAGGAGATGCTCGAGGCGCTCGGACTCGGGGAGGGGGCGGTGCCCCGCTTCCTCACGTCGGCGTACCACATGCTCGGTCTCCGGACGTTCCTGACCACGGGGGAGAAGGAGAGTCGGGCCTGGACCTTCCGCGCCGGCTCCAGCGCTCCCGAGTGCGCCGGTGTCATCCACACCGACTTCCAGCGTGGGTTCATCCGGGCCGAGACCATCCAGTGGGACGAGCTGCTCGCGGCCGGTTCGTGGGCCGCGGCCCGCGACGTCGGCAAGGTCCGGTCCGAGGGCAAGGACTACATCGTCCGGGACGGCGATGTGATGGAGTTCCGCTTCAACGTCTAGCCGGGCGTAGCCGGAGCCCTCATCGGCTGCTCCGGGCGTGGCCGGAGCCCTCTCAGTCCTTCTTCGGGTTGTGGTTGGGTCCGAGGGTCTTCTCGAGGTGTTTGTAGACGGCGTTGCCCGTCACCCTTCCGCCGCTGCCTCCGCCGCTCGACGGGCCCAGGGCGTCGCGCGCCGTGTCGGCGATGTCGTGGCCGCCGTGACGCCGCCCGGAGCGCGACGAGGCGCTTCGTGCGAGCAGGCGGAAGAAGTTGCGGATTCCCACCGTCGTCCTCAGGGCTTCTGCGTTGGCAAGGCGGCCTTGCGCTGGGCCGATGCGGTCTTGCCGATGTGCTCGTAGACGGCATTGCCGGGCGGGCGGCCGCCTCCGCCCCGGCCGCCGGCGCCGAACCGACCCGTCGCATCGCGAACGGTGTCGGCGAGGTCGTGGCCGCTGTGGCGATTCGCACGCTCGGGCGGGACGCCCCGGACCAGGAGTCGGAAGAAGTTGCGGAGGCCCATGGGTTCGACCGTAACCCAATCGGCGCGGTCGAGTCTCAACACCCGTGGCTTTCCCTCCCGAACTTCGTCTCCGATCCGCCTTGCCTGCCTACCGGCAGGTAGGCTGATGCGCATCATGGTGAATCCTGCTGATCTCCCAATCATCGAGGCGCTCGAAGCGACCGCCGAGAAGCTGCTCGAACGGCATCTCGGGGCCACGAAGGAGTGGTTTCCCCACGCGTTGATCCCGTGGACCGCGGCCACCGACTACGAGCCCGACTACGAGTGGCAGCCCGACGACGCCACGATCCCTCCCGCGGTGCGCAGCGCCCTGTTCGTCAACGTCCTCACCGAGGACAACCTGCCCTTCTACTTCCGCGACATCGAGCGGATGTTCGGTCGCGACGGCGCGTGGGGCGAATGGGTCCGCCGCTGGACGGCCGAGGAAGGTCGCCACGGCATGGTGCTCAACACCTACCTCCAGGCCACGCGGGCCATCGACCCGGTGGAGCTCGAACGGGCCCGGATGATCCAGGTGCAGACCGGTTCCGTGCCCGAACCCCCATCGGCGGCGGAGGGACTCGCCTACGTCTCGCTCCAGGAACTCGCCACGCGTATCAGCCACTTCAACACCGGCAACCTGCTCGAGGATCCGGTCGGCAAGCAGATCATGCGGCGCGTGGCCTCCGACGAGAACCACCACTTCCTCTTCTACCGCGATGCGCTGGCCGCGATCATCGAGATCGACCCGTCGTCGGCGGTGATGGCGATGGAGAAGCAGACGACCGACTTCGCCATGCCGGGTCTGGGTATCCCCGGATTCAACGACCATGCCAAGGCGATCGCCGATGCCGGGATCTACGACCTGGCCATCCACCACGACCAGATCCTCCAGCCCGTCATCATGCGTGACTGGGCGCTGGAGTCGATCGAGGGCCTGTCGCCCGAGGCCGAGGAAGCCCGCGCCCGGCTCGTCAAGTACATCGGGCGGGTCGGCCGGGTCGGGGCCCGCATCGCGGCCCGCCGCGAGGAGCGCGCCGCGTCTCGCGAACCCGCCGGCGTCTGACTCCTCCGCCACTGCGCCACACCGGCTCGCCGGGGCGCGTAGATTTCGGCCATGCCGTGGCTCGTCGCCGGAGAACATGTCGTGGCCTCGCTGGAGGTCGCCGACTCCCGCCGCGCCCGGCGCCGTGGGCTGCTCGGCCGTGACGGCATCGAAGGCGCGTTGATGCTGACGCCGGCGCGTTCGGTGCACACCCTGGGGATGCGCTTCGCCATCGACGTCGCCCATGTCGACGGCGAGATGGTCGTGCTCTCGGTGGTGACCATGAAGCCCGGCCGGGTCGGCCGCTGGCGTCTGCGAAGCCGCCACGTCATCGAGGCCGAGGCGGGATCGTTGCGGCGATGGGGGATCGAGCCGGGCGTGACGATCGACGTGAAGGTGTGACCGGCGCGCTGGTGCTCGTCGCGACCCCGATCGGAAATCTGGGGGATCTCCCGCCGCGGGCAGTGGAGGAGTTCTCGGCCGCGGCGTTGATCTGTTGCGAGGACACCCGACGGACCGGTCGGCTCCTGGCCCACGCCGGGGTCGACGGGGCACGACTGCGACGCGTCGACGACCACACCGAGGCGCGCGCGGCCGCCGAGGTGGTCGACCTGATCGCTGCGGGGCAACGCGTCGTGCTCGTGTCCGACGCCGGCACGCCCGGTGTCTCCGACCCGGGAGCTCGCCTGGTCGACGCGGTACTCGATGCCGGCCACGAGGTCACCGTCGTCCCCGGTCCCGTCGCCGCCGTCGCGGCCCTCGTCGCGAGCGGGCTGCCCACCGACCGCTTCGTGTTCGAGGGATTCCTGCCCCGCAAGGGGCGTGAACGCACCCGCCGCCTGGAGGCCGTCGCCGTCGAGCCGCGCACGGTCGTGTTCTACGAATCGCCGAACCGGATCGCCGCGACCCTCGGCGCGCTGGCGGAGGTCTGCGGTCCGCAGCGACGGGCCACCGTCGCTCGCGAGATCACCAAGCTGCACGAGGAGTTCGTGCGTGGTTCTCTGGCCGAGCTGGCCGCGTGGGCGTCCGACACGCCGAAGGGGGAGATCGTGCTGGTGGTCGAGGGCGCACCGCCGCCCGAGGAGGCGTCCGACGACGAGGTCGTCGAGGCGCTGCGAGCCGAGCTTGCCGGTGGGTCGAGCGCCCGGGATGCCGCCGACGCCGTGGCCGCCGCGTTGGGTGTCGGCCGGCGGCGCGCCTATCAGTTGAGCCTCGGCATCCCCGGGGGTGTCACACCCCCTTCGTAGCATTCGGTTCATGGAACCCTTGCTCGTGATCTCCCTGGTCGCCTCCCTGTTCATCGCCGCCGCGATGGGCGTCGCCGTCGGCTTCCGGCTGGTGCGCACCCGCCATGGTGCCCACGAGGAGGCCATCGCCCGCCTGGCGGCGGAGCTCGACGCCCGTCACGATGCGAAGGTCGAGGGCGTGGTCGAGCGGGTGGTGGCGGTCGCCGGCGAGAGCTTCGACAGTCGGCTCCAGACCGGGGCCGCGGAGCTCGATCACCGCCGTGAGGCGATCGATCTGCGCCTCACCGGCACCCAGCAGCGCATCGACGAGCAACTCGGGTCGGTGGTGGCGTCGTTGCAGGCGAAGGTCGAACAGGTCGACAAGATCGTGGCCGAACGCGTCGGCGGCATGTCGGAGACGGTCGATGCCCGGGTCGGCGGCATGTCGAAGAACCTCGGCCACCAGGTCACGGCCATGAGCAGTGAGCTCCAGCAGGTCCGCACGCTGGTCGCCCAGCTCCAGAAGGAGCGGGCGCAGCAGCACGGCCAGTTCGTCGAGAGCCTCGAAGCCGCGACCCGTCAGCAGAAGGTGCTGGCCGAGACCACCCAACACCTCCGTGAAGCGCTGGCCAGCCCCCAGGCCCGAGGCCAGTGGGGCGAGCGCATGGCCGAAGACGTCCTGCGGGCTGCCGGCATGCGCGAGGGGGTCAACTATCGCAAGCAGCGGACGATCGACGGGGGCACGAAGCCCGACTTCACCTTCCTGTTGCCCGACGACCGCCATCTCCACATGGACGTCAAGTTCCCGGTCACCAACTATCTCCGCCATCTCGAGGCGCCGAGCGACGCGGAGGCGGCGGCGCTGCGCGAACGCTTCCTCAAGGACGTGCGCGAACGGGTCAAGGAGCTGAGCGGCCGGGGGTATGCCTCCACCGACACGACCGTCGGCTATCTGCTGTTGTTCATCCCCAACGAGAGCGTCTACGGCTTCATCCACGAGAACGACATGACCCTGCTCGACGATGCGTTGGGCCAGAAGGTCGTGTTGTGCTCGCCGACCACCCTGTTCGCGGTCCTCGCCGTGATCCGCCAGGCGATGGACACCTTCGCCGTCGAGCGGGCCACCGAGGAGATCCTCGAGTGTCTGGCCGGCTTCGGTGAGCAGTGGAAGAAGTTCTCCGGGCAGATCGACAAGGTCGAGAAGCACATCGACACCCTCAGTCGGAGCTTCTCCGATCTGTCGGGCACCCGTCGGCGTCAGCTCGAACGTCAGCTCGATCGCATCGACGACGTCCGCTCGCGAACGGGCGTCGACGTCGACGCACCGGCGCTGGCCCCACCGACCGGCCCGATCCTGCGCGACCTCAACGCGGGCTGAGCCGGAGAATTGGCATCGGCGGGTCACAGGCCGCCGGTAGCCTCGATGGCCATGCCCACCCCTGTCCTCGTCGCCGTTGCCTGGCCCTACGCCTCCGGGTCTCGGCACCTCGGCCACCTCGCCGGTGCCTATCTTCCGGCCGACGTGTTCGCCCGTCATCAGCGGCGGGTCGGCAACGAGGTCCTGATGGTCTCCGGCTCCGACGTGCACGGCACGCCGATCACGGTGCGGGCCGACGCCGAGGGCGTCACGCCCCACGACATCGTCGACCGCTACCACAGCGAGTTCGTCGCCCAGTGGGAGCAGATCGGGATCTCGTGGGACAACTACACCACCACGGGCACCGCCCACCACGCCCGGGTGACGCAGGAGATGTTCCTCGCCCAGCTGGCCAACGGCCACATCGACAAGCGCACGTCCGACCAGTTCTACGACCCCCAGGCCGAGCGCTTTCTTCCCGATCGCTACATCGAGGGGACGTGCCCCCACTGCGGCTACGACGAAGCGCGCGGGGACCAGTGCGACAACTGCGGTCGCACGCTCGACGCGACCGAGTTGGGCAATCCGCGTTCGAAGATCACGGGGACCACGCCGGAGCTCCGGGCCACCGAGCACTTCTACTACCGGTACTCCGACTTCACCGAGCGGTTGGCCGCATGGCTGCGGACGAAGAAGGGATGGCGACCCCACGTGCTCAATTTCGCCCTCGGTTGGACGGAGGAGGATGGGCTGCACGACCGCGCCATCACCCGCGACCTCGACTGGGGGGTCGAGCTCCCCGTCGATGATCTCGGCCCGGGCAAGCGGATCTATGTCTGGTACGACGCCGTGATCGGGTACCTCTCGGCGGCTCAGGAGTGGGCGGCCGACCGGGGCGACCCCGACCGGTGGCGACACTGGTGGGAGAACGACGCCTCGCGCCACGTCTATTTCATCGGCAAGGACAACATCCCGTTCCACTGCCTCTTCTGGCCCGCCCAGCTGATGGGTGCCGGCGATCTGCACCTGCCCGACGACGGTCCCGCCAACCAGTACATCACCTTCAAGGGCGGCAAGGCCTCGGCCAGCCGCGGGGTCGGACTGACCATCGAAGAAGGCCTCGACCTCTTCCAACCCGACGGGCTGCGCTACGCACTGGCGGCCAACTTCCCGGAGCAGGCCGACACCGACATCTCGATCGAGGAGATCGCCCGCCGGATCAACGAGGAGCTGGTCGCCACCTGGGGCAATCTCGTCAACCGGGTGCTGTCGATGGTCAACAAGAACCTCGACGCCCAACCGGAGAGCGAGGGCCGCACCGCCGAGGACGAGGCTGTCCTCGCCGCCGTCGATGCTGCACTCG
>JAUIML010000237.1 GCA_030432715.1 Acidimicrobiia bacterium
AGGTCTCGGGGATCTCGTAGCCGCCGTTCTCGAAGACCTCGATGTTGTACCAGACGATGCCCTTGACGTCGCCCTTGATGGGCAGGCCACAGACGGTGCCGTCGGACGACGAGGCGATCTCGAACCAGTTGGCGTCGTACTCGGGCGCGAAGCGGTCGAGGGCCTGCTGCGGCACGCCGATGGCGTCGCCGTCGTCGCAGAACACCTGGGTGCGGCCCGGCTGCGGGATGACCACGACGTCCGGCGGATCGCCGGCCTCGAGGGCCAGGTTGAGCTCGGTCGTGGCGTCACGAGTGGAGTTCAGGTTGACCTCGAGTCCCGTTGCGTCCAGCAGTGGCTGGAGGCTTGCGAGGAAGCCGTCGGCCTCGCTGGCCGTCTCCGGCGTGAGGATGTTGATCGTCTGACCGGACAGGTCGAGGGCCATGATGTCGCCGGGGTCTGCGCCCTGGATCGGGCCATCGCCGTCGGAGCCGTCGTCGGAGCCGTCGTCGGCACCATCATCGGCACCACCATCGGCACCACCATCGGCACCGTCGTCGCTGTCGTCGTCACCGCATGCTGCCGCGAACAGTCCGAGGACTGCGAGCAACGCGATGAGCCTGAGCCATCGGGATTTGCGCATTGATTCGTTCCCCTCCAGGGAGTCAAGGACAGAGTCGCGGCAATGGGCTGCCGCGCTGTGTAAGCGCTTACAGCGCTCGTGACGAACACTAGGCGGGGGCGTCGCCGTGCGTCAACGATCACACGTCAATCTGACGGCGCCGACCGCAACCGTTCAGTCGACCGACCCGCCCGCGGACGAAGCCCGGACCACGAGATCGACCGGCAGGGTCACCGACCGCTGCGCCGGTTCCTCCCCCGCGATCATCCCGAGCAGCAACTCGGCGGCGGTCGCGCCGAGCGACGCGACCGGCTGTCGCATCGTCGACAGCCCGAGACTCTCCGCGATGTCGTCGTCGTCGAAGCCGATGATGCTGAGATCGCGGGGCACGTGCAGCCCGCGCCGGCGCGCCTCGTTGAGGGCACCCAGGGCCATGCGATCCGACATGCAGAAGACGGCGGTGGGCGGATCGTCGAGCTCGAGCAGGGTCGAGAGTCCGGTCGCTCCGCCCTCCACGACGAAGCCGCCGTTCACGGCCAGCTCCGGGTCGGCGGGGAGTCCGGCGTCGGTCAGTGCCGCCTCCCAGCCACGGCGACGACGCTCGGGCACCGGCGACGAGAGCGTGTTGTGCTGGACCCCACCGATCAACCCGATCCGGGTGTGGCCGGTGTCGAGCAGATGACGCGTGGCTGTCGCGGCGGCGAGTTCGTTGTCGACACTCACCGATGGCCACCGGCCGAGGTCCTCTCCCACCGACACGGCCGGCACACCGAGCTCTCCCAGCCGGTCGAGTTGGTCACCCCCGGCGAAGAGATCGATGAGCAGGGCCCCGTCGATCCGCCGGCCGAACGACCGGGCCCGCTCGAGGAACGCATCGAGCGAATCAACGTCGCGGACCGAGGTGACGAGGAGGTCGTAGCCCTCGCGGGCGACGACACCCTCGGCGCCGACCACGACCCGGTCGGCGTACCAGAGCCCGAAGAGCGGTGCGACCAACCCGATCGTCATCGTCTTGCCCGTTGCCAGGCCCGACGCACGAGGGTCGACCTCGTAGTTGAGGGCGGCGGCCGCGGCCGCGACCCGAGCCCGAGTGGCGGAGGCGACGTTGGGCAGGCCGCGCAGGGCTCTCGACACCGTCGCGACCGAGACACTCGACGCCGCGGCAACGTCTTCGATGGTCGGGCGACCGGTCGGCGGGGTCATGACAGCCGGCGGAAGTACGCCGTCGACTCCGGAGCGACCGTGACGACGGAGGCGTCGGCGGCGACGGCTTCGGGCGCCGACGCGAACACGACCTCGTGCACACATCCGAGGTCGACCGTCAACGGCTCGGTGCCGAGGTTCGCGACGAACGCGCAGCTCCCGCGGCGACCGGCGGCCGCGTCGTCGCGCTCGAGCACGATCCACTCGAGCGGCGCGGCGTGGAGGTCGCCGTGCGCGTCGCGGGCCGCGATGAGCGCCCGATAGGCGTGGAGCGGAGCCTCCGTCGACCCTCGTTGATACGCCACCGTCTCATCGGCCGGCCGTTCGGCCGCGGCGAGCCAGGGGGTTCCGCTCGAGAACCCGTTGGCCGGGCCGGGCGTCCACGGCATGGCGCTCCGCGACCCGTCGCGGCCGGCTTCGCCGCCCGCGTTGCGGGTCCAGATCGGATCGGCCCGGTCGCCGGGGTCGAGCGTGGCGTCGACGAGACCCAACTCCTCGCCCTGGTAGAGGAACGGCACCCCGCCGAGGGCGAACTCGAAGGCCGTCGCCGCCAACGACCGACGCCGGCCGAGGTCGCCGCCGCCGAATCGGGAGACCGACCGCGACGTGTCGTGGCTGTTCATCGTCCACGACACGCCGTTCGGATCGGCGTCGTGCATGGTGCGGAGCATCGCCACGAGGGTGGCCGGCTCCCAATCTGCCCATGCGGGCCGCAGGTAGAAGACGGTGTCGAGCGCGCCGGGCGCCGTGTAGCGAGCGGAACGCTCGGGTGTCGGCACGTTCACCTCGCCGACGAGCATCGCGCCATAGGGCTCCGTCACCTGCCGCCAACGACGGAAGATCTCGATGTTGTCGTCCTGGTCGAGGTCGTGGTCGTGCGAGAACGACTCGAAAACCGCCGTCGGCCCCGCATCGGGGTCGACCGTGCGGACGACCGGGTTGTCGAGCAGGTCCGGGTGCTTGCGCAACGAGTGGGCCACGTCGATGCGGAATCCGTCGGCGCCCGCCTCGCACCAGAACCGCAGGATGTCGTCGAAGGCCTCGACCACGGCCGGATTGGACCAGTTCAGGTCGGGCTGCTCCGGCAGGAACAGATGGCAGTAGTACTGCCCCGACGTCGGATCGAGGGTCCACGCCGGTCCGCCGAAGTGGCTGACCCAGTTGTTGGGCGGGCCGCCATCCGGCGCCGGGTCGGCCCAGTGGTACCAGTCGCGGTGGGCGCTGTCGATGCTGCTGATGGCATCGACGAACCACGGGTGGGCCGAACTGGTGTGGTTCGGGACCAGATCGACGAGGACGCGCAGATCGAGCTCGTGGGCCCGGTCGACGAGCCGTCGGAAGTCGTCGAGGGTGCCGTGGGCCGGGTCGATGTCGCAGTAGTCGCTGACGTCGTAGCCATGATCGAATCCGGGCGACGGCATGAAGGGCGTGATCCACACGATCCGGGCGCCCAGCCACGCGATGTGGTCGAGATGGGCTTCCATGCCACGCAGATCACCCACACCGTCGCCGGTGCTGTCGGCGAAGGAGCGGATGTAGACCTCGTAGCCGACCGCTCCCGACCACCATGGAGCGGGGCCCGGGGCGACCCCTGCGCTGGAGTTGTCGGCCACTACGGCTCCCTCTTGTAAACGCTTTCAGCGGGCAGAGTAAGTCAGGCCCCGGCCTCGTACCAGTATGTCTGCCGCCAGGCGGATCCCCCCCGCGCTCACCACACTCGCAGTTGCGCGGCGATGCGCGCCGCGGCAGCCTCGGGCGTGAGCGATGCCGTGTCGATCGTGAGCGCCGTGCCCGGCAACGGTGCGGCGTCGAAGGTCGACAGGATCTCCCGCAACCGATCGGGGTCGGTCAGCTTGTGGTGGCCCCGGCGCGCGTCGCTGACCACCCGCTCGACGAGCTCGTCGGGTTCGCCGACGAGCTGGACGAGCATCGCCCGGCCGCCGCCGTCCTCGACGGCGGCGACCATCCGCGACGCGAACGACTCGAAACGGGCCCGGCCGTCGTCGCCGCCCCACGCCGAGCTGTTGGTGAAGATGAGCGATCGGCCCGCCGCCATCGCCGTCGCACACACGTCGATGCGGAGCCGCTCGATCACCGCGTTGAACGGCGCCGAACCGAGGTCGAAGATCGGGCGCACGGCGTTGACGCTCAGGTGGTTGTGGAAGAGGCGATGGCCCGTCATCTCGGCGAGCGGGGTCGCGATCGTCAGCTTCCCCACGGCCGGTGGGCCGTACAGATACGTGAGGGTCGGAGTCGTGTCGCCGTCCATGTGTCGCCCTCCCGTCGGCTGCAGCCGCTCCTGGTGCGACACTAGGCGAACCCCCGCAAACGGAAGCCGCATGAAGGGGTAGCGTCACGGGACCGACGCACGGGGAGAAGCGGATGAGCCTCAGAGTGGTGCAGTGGACGAGTGGTGGCGTCGCGAAGGAGGCCGTGCGAGCGGTCTTGTCGCACCACGATCTCGAGCTCGTCGGCATGTACGCGTACTCCGAAGAGAAGGTGGGCCGCGATGCGGGCGAGCTGGTCGGCCTTCCCGCGCTCGGCATCACGGCCACCAACGACGTGGACGCGATCCTGGCGGCCCGGCCCGACGTGGTGAGCTACAACCCGCTCTACGCAGACATCGATCACCTGGTGCGCCTGCTCGAAGCAGGAGTCGATGTCGTCTCCACCTGTCAGTTTCTGACGGGGTGGTCCTACGACTTCCAACCGGAGAAGTACGGGCCCGACGCGCGGGCGAGAATCGAGGAAGCCGCCCAACGTGGCGACGCTTCGATCTTCGGCACCGGGATCAACCCCGGTCACGTGAACTATCAGGCCTGTGTGATGTCATCGCTGTGCGACGATCTCACCCATGTGCGCGTGTCCGAGGTAGTGCACGACATCGTGCCGTTCCTTGGCGACCCGAACATCGCCGCGATCGGCTTCGGCGAACCGATCGACTCGCCCGGGCTGCCGGCACGCCAGAAGTCGGAGACCTCGGTGTTCGGCGATGCGATCGAGCTGATGGCACGCGTGCTCGAGATCGAACTCGACGAGATCCGTTGTTCGTCGGACTTCGCTCCGGCCACGGAGGATTTCGACACACCCGGCGGTCCGATCGCCGAGGGCACGATCGCGGGCGTGCAGATTCGCTGGGAAGGTGTGTCGCAGGGCGTGCCCGTTCTCGAGAACCGGCAGGTGTGGGCGTGCGGCGGGCGCGCCGCCGGGATCGAGGACTGGGGAGACCCGAACCAGCACGGCTACATGGTCCAGATCACCGCAGACCCGCTGGTCCACAACGTGATGCTGCCGATCCCACGCGGCGATCTCCGGGCGATGTCGGTCACCGACCAGCACGCGCTCGGCATGCGCATCACGGCCCTGCCCGCGATCAACGCGATTCCCGCGGTGCACGCGGCTTCGCCCGGCATCCGGACGTACCAGGATCTCCCCACCATCGGAGCCGGCGGCCGGCTGCACGCGCCGCGGGCCTGAGGGTCCGAGCACCCCCGACAGGACTCGAACCTGCAACCTGCGAGGTAGAAGCTCGCTGCTCTATCCAGTTGAGCTACGGGGGCGAAACCAGGGTAGGCGCTGACAACCACAACCGAACGCCGGCCCAGCCCCCGCCCATCAGGGTCAGCAACTGGAGGGTGCCGAGCAGGTCCGACGTGGGTGCCGCCAACATCGCGGCACCGGCCCCGGTCACGACCAGCGCCACCGCGCCACTGGCCGGAGTCCGGCTCCGATGCGCCTCGGCCGCCGCCGCGACCATCGTCAACAGGACCAGTCCGACGGAGAGCGCGACGTGTACGAGGTGAGCGTCGCTGGCGAATCCCGCGGCCACGAGCTTCTCGCAGTAGTCGAGCCGGATCGAGCAATCGAGCGGAGCGAGCGCGATGCCGGCCACCAGGCCCCCGGCGATGAGGACGACGACCACGCCGATCCGGCGGCGGG
>JAUIML010000012.1 GCA_030432715.1 Acidimicrobiia bacterium
CCCGTCGCGGGTGCGCACGACCATCACGCCGTCGGCCAATCCGTCGGTCACGGGCGCAGTGAAGGAGAACGGCAACTCTGCCGTTGCGTCGGCCGACTCGTCGGTCGCCGTCGCTTCGCCGTCGGTCACTGTTCCGAGCCGCACCGGCGTGTCGGCGACGCTGACGTCGGCCGGTCCGGCTCGGCTGATCCACACCATGCCGGACACGATCGCGGCGCTGCCGAGCAGCACCACGCCCGCCCGACGGCGACGGGATCGGCGATGAGCCAGCGCCCGCCTCGCGTCCATCGCCACCTCGGCTGGGTGACGCCAGACCCGGTCTTCGGGCGGCAGGGGTCGGCGGCCGGCCGGCTCCTCGGCGTCGCGCTCCCCGTCTCCCACGGTACGAGAGCGTACCGATGAGCTCTCACCTGGTGGTCGCGCCCCCACGGTCGAAGGTTGGCCCGGTCGCTCCGGCCCATACCATGGCGGCGTGCTCACCCCGCCCGACGACCGTCCCGACTGGCTCGGCCTCAGCGCCGGCCCCCTGCCGGTGGGCCTCGCCGCCGACTGGGCGGTGCTCCCGAACTGTGGCGCGATGGTGCTCTTCAGCGGTACCGCGCGCGATCACGCACCCGGTCGCGACGGGGTCGAGCAACTCGAGTACGAGGCCTATGAGGAACACGTCGTCCCGCGGCTGGCCGACATCGCGGCGCGCATGCGCGACGAGTGGCCCACCCTCGGCCGGATCGTGCTCCTGCACCGGATCGGCGTCGTGCCGGTGGGGGAGTCGTCGGTGATCGTCGTCGCGTCGTCGCCGCATCGGCCCGAGGCCTTCGCCGCGGCGCGGTTCGGGATCGACACCCTGAAGGCGACGGTGCCCATCTGGAAGCGAGAGCGGTGGAAGGACGGCGAGTCGTGGGGCCTCGAAGCCCACCACATCGCCGACGTCGACAGTGCGGCTCCCGGCGACGGAGGGGCCCGGCAATGAACACCGCAGCCGTCTTCCTGATCGTCGCCGCCCTCGCGGCCGTGGGCGGTTCCACGCTCCTCTACTTCGGACATCGGGTGCGTCAGCCGCGTCCTCCCGACTTCCACGAGCAGCTGCGGGCCCTTGCCCCGCCTCACGCGAAGCGGACGGCGGAGCAGCCGAGCGGTATCGTGCCGTTGGAGCCCGGCCCCGATGAGGAGCGCTGAACCCTGGCACGAGACCTAGCGATCGATCTGGGTACGGCGAACACACTCGTCTACGCCCGTGGCGAGGGCATCGTCTTGAACGAGCCCTCCGTGATCGCGCTCAACAGTCGCAATGGCGAAGTGCTGGCGATGGGTCACGAGGCCTGGCAGATGATCGGCCGGACGCCGAGCTACATCGTCGCCGTGCGCCCGCTCCGCAAGGGGGCCATCACCGACTTCGACGTCACCCAGCGGATGATCCGGCTCCTGCTGCAGCGTGTCGGCGTGAGTCGCTTGAACCGGCCGAGGGTCGTCATCTGTGTTCCGTCGGCGATCACCGCGGTCGAACGCCGCGCCGTGACCGAGGCGGCCAAGCGGGCCGGCGCCGCCGACGCTCGCCTGATCGAGCAGCCGGTCGCCGCGGCCATCGGGGCCGATCTCCCGATCAACGAGCCGATCGGCAACATGGTGATCGACATCGGTGGCGGTACCACCGAGACCGCGCTCATCTCGCTCGGCGGTGTCGTCGCCCTCGAGGCCGTGCGGGTCGGGTCGTTCGACATCGACAACGCGATCCAGGGCTACGTCCGGCGCGAGTACGGCATCGCCGTCGGCGAGCGCACCGCGGAGGAGATCAAGATCGTGCTCGGTTCGGCCGATCCCACCAACGACGAGGTCAACGCCGAGGTTCGTGGCCGGGAGCTGATGAGCGGTCTCCCGAAGACGGTCGTGCTCACGCCGGGCGAGATCCGCGAGGCGATCGACGAGCCCGTCACCGCCATGGTCGACTCGGTCCTGTCCTGCCTGGCCCAGGCACCTCCCGAGCTCGCGCAGGATCTCATCGTGCAGGGAATCCATCTCGTCGGTGGTGGCGGGATGCTGAAGGGGATGGACTCCCGCCTGTCGCGCGAAGCCGAAGTGCAGGTGCGCCTGGTCGACTCGCCGCTCGAGGCCGTGGCCTATGGCGCCGGTCGCGTCATCGAACACTACGAATCGGTGCAGGCGATCTTCATGGAGGGTGGCAGCTCCCGGCGTTGACCTCGGCGGTCGACCCTCACCGGTCGTCGGGACCCAGCAGTTCCTCGACCGCGTCGCGGACCTGACGGTCTCGGTCGGTGCGGGCCCGTTCCCACGCCGCCTCGACCTCGGGGCCCTCGAACGCGACCAGCGCGATCACCGCCCGACGGCGGACGGCCGGCTTGTCGGTCGTCGCCTCCAACACCGCGGGGAGGCCCCGGTCGTCACCGATCGCGCCGAGGGCGGCCACGGCCGCCTCTCTCGCCAGCGGGTCGTCGTGGGTCCGCACGATCGTGGCCAGGGAATCGATCACGGACGGATCGGCATCGGAGCGCTCGCCCAGTGCCCACGCCGCGGACTCGACCACCATCGGGTCGGAGTCGTCGAGGAGGGCGGCGATCGGCGGATCGGACCGGGGCGCGGCCAACTCGAGCGCCGTGATGCGCACCGACGGATCGTCGTCGTGCAGGGCCGAAACGAGGTCATTCACGGTCAGGTCGCCGAGCCGCGCCAGCGCCCGCAACGCAGCGATCCGGACGCGGGCGTCGTCGTCGCCGAGCGCGGCTCGAGCGATGGTCGGATCGCCAGTATGGCCGGCGAGGCCCACGGCTCGCCGGCGCTCGGCGGCTGACGCAGGATGCACGGGTCGGAGGCTACTCGGGAACCACCGGCGGATCGCGGGTCCCGAACCCTCAAGACGACTGGGGTTCATGCCGACGTGGGGAACGGCAGACATCCGCGAAGGAGCCGGTTCGATGAGTCACATCGTGATCCATGACGATAGCGACAACGTCACCCATTACGCCGAGTTCGACGATGTGCAGTCGGCCGCGACCTACCTCGAGGGCCTGGTCAACCATGATGACGGCGCCAATGCCCGGCTCTTCGCACTCCAGCCGGTCGAGTTCGCCGTGAAGTCGTATGTACGGGTCGAGATCGGCGGGGCCGTCGCCGAACCCACCCCGGCACCGGCCGCCGAGGCCCCCGCGCCCGAGCCGGTCGCCGAGCCCCTGACCCCCGCCCCCGAGGCGGTTGCCGACGAGCCCGCCGACGACACGGTGGAGTACGTCGAGGCCGCCATGGCCCCCGTCGACACCCATGCCCCGACGTCCGACCGGGTCGAGTCCGACACGAGTGGCGAGGTGCGTCGCGGCCTCTTCGGCCGCTAGCCCACCCTGCGTTCGAGGATCAGGCGATCGCCTGCTCGAGCAGGAACCCTGCGGCGAGCACGATGATGCCGATCGTGGCGGCGAGGGCGATGCCGATCGAGATGATGATGGCGGCGAGCACGATGAGCGCCCTGACGCGTTCCCACACCCGAACGTAGGCCTTGCGTCCGACGACCGGTTGTTCGATCCGTCGACGGACGAGCCCGAGCGCCCGGAGGGAATCCATGATGATCGACGTGTCGTCGTCGGGATCGAATCGCAGGGCCGCCCACACGCCGGCCGGGCTTCGGCGACGGAGCGCGGCATCGCTAGCGCGTGCTGCCGTGGCAGGCTGAAGCGCCCACGGCAGCCGAGCGCTGCCGAAGAAGACCCCCGTCACGAGGACGAGCACGAGCACGATGAGTGAGGTGAGCACGCCGGACCCGATGCTACCGCCCCCTCCGGGGCCGGCGGCACGCGCCGACGAGGAGCGCCTCGGCCGCGCCTCGGTGTGGTGGCGGATTGCGGCTGTGGTCCTCGGTCTCGGGGTGATCGCGCTCGCGAGCGCGTTGGTGCCCGCCCGCACCCTCGCCGCCGTCATTCCCGGACAGCGGCTCATCATCGACCAGGAGCTCGTCGCCCAGAAGCCCGGGTCGGCCCGGTCGACCGCGGCGCGCGTCACGATCAGCGCCGACGGTATCGACCAGCCCGAGGGCTCCATCCTGTTCACCACGGTGCAGCTCGACACCAGCATCTCCGTGTTCGACTGGCTCAACGGCGAACTCGACGACGACATCGATCTGCGGCCCCGGAGCGAGGTGATCGGCGACCAGAGCGATGCCGTTCGGCGGGAGCGGAACCTCGAGATGATGCGGGTGTCGAAGGACGCGGCCGTCGTCGCGGCCTTGCATCATCTCGGCATCGATGTCTTCGAGGAGACGGGGCTCGGCATCGACACCGTGCTCGACGACGGTCCCGCCGACGGCCTGCTCGTGGCGGGCGACGTCATCATCGCGGTCGACGGCACGCCGATCACGGGGTTCGAGTCGCTGCAGAACGAGCTCGCCGACAAGTCTCCCGGCCAGGTCGGCACCATCACGGTCGAGAACATCGACACCCTGGAGACCCGCGACGTCGAGCTCGCCTGGGGCGACCATCCGGAGCGTCCCGGCGATGCCTACATCGGGATCAACATCGTGCCGCGGCAGGAGGAACTGCCCCTGCCCTTCGACGTCGACATCGACTCTGGCAACATCGGCGGTCCCTCGGCCGGACTGGCGTTCACCCTGACGATCCTCGATCTCCTCACCGAGGGGGAGCTCACGGGGGGCCGCAACGTGGCGGTCACCGGCACGATCTCGGCCGATGGAACGGTGGGTCCGGTCGGCGGCTCCGGCCAGAAGGCGGCCGCCGCACGCGATGCCGGCGCGGTTGCGTTCATCGTGCCCCTCGCGATGGTCGACGAGGCCTCCCCTCATGCCGGCGACATGCCCGTGATCGGTGTCGCGTCCCTCGACGACGCGCTCGACGCGTTGGCCGAGCTGGGTGGCACGACCGACGACCTCGAGCTCATGGTCTTCGCCTGATCGAGGGGATACCCACCTGCGCTCGCTCCCGCTCATACGATCAGGTTCGTGAATCCGCCTGCTGACGACCTCGATCCGGCGCGTCTCGAGTCCGCGTCGTTCGAGTTGGTCCGCCGCGGCTTCGACACCACCGCGGTGCGAGCCGAGCTCCAGCGTGCTGCGCAGGAGATCCGGCGGCTCCGACTCGAACGCGACGAACTGGCCGGGCGACTCGCCGAGTTCGACGGACTGTCGCCCGACCAGCTCGAGGCTCATCGGGTGGCCGAAGCGCTCGGTGTCGAGGCGGCGCAGGTCATCGAGGCCGCCCATCTCGCCGCCCGAGAGCGGGCCGAGCGGGCCCAACGCGAGGCCGATGCCGTCCGCGACGAAGCGCTCGCGGCGGCCGAACAGACCCGCGACGAGGCACAGCGCGCCCGCGAGACGATGCTCGAGGAGGCCCGGCGCGAGGCGGAAGCCATCGTCGAGGAGGGCCGGGTCCGCGGTCGCGACATGGTGGCCGAGGCGCAGACCGTGCGCGAGCGGATGCTGCGCGACCTGGCACGGAAACGCCAGACCGGGAGAGCACAGGTCGAGCAACTCAGAGCCGGACGAGACCGGTTGCTCGAGAGCCTGTCCGTGGCCCAGGACAGCCTCCACACCGCAGTCGACGATCTCGTCGCGTCGGTGCCGGAGGCGCGAGCTGCGGCCGAACGTGCCGGACTGCGGGTCAGCTCCGAGCCCACCCCGTCTCCCGATGAGCTCGAGGGCGAGATCGAAGCGGCGCGTCTGGTCGGGCATCCGATCGTCGACGACGTCGTCGACCCGGGGCCGGTCGACGACGTGGACGATGTGTTCGTGACCGGTGAGATGGACGCGCTCCCGCACCTCGATGTGCTCGACGAATCCGACGGGGAGATCGACCGTGAGCGTCCCGCCGAGGTCTCCGACGAGATCGAGGCCGCGGCCGATGTTTCGGAAGCCGATGTTTCGGAGGTCGATGTCTCGGAGGTTGACGTCTCGGAGGTTGACGTCTCGGAGGTCGATGGCTCGGCGACCGACGGGCAAGACCTCGAGTCGGCCGACGGTTCGGTTTCGCTCTACGACGTCGACGACGAAGACGCAGACACGACCGACGAAGCATCGGAGCCCGAGCCCGAGCCCGAGCCCGAGCCGGAGGCGCCGGCCGAGGCCGACGACGTGTTCGCGAAGCTCCGCTCGGCCCAGGAGTCGACCGACGAAGCATCGGAGTCGGAGCCGGAGCCGGAGCCTGAGCCCGAGCCGGAGCCTGAGCCCGAGCCCGAGCCCGAGCCGATGGTCGAACCCGGCCTCAGCGTGGCGCGGGCCGGCGCTCGCAAACGAGCTGCGGAGACCGCCGCCAAAGCGATGAAGAAGGTGCTGGTCGACGAACAGGGCACGCTGCTCGACGGTGTCCGACGCAGTGGCGCGGCGGCGCTCGGGTTCGTCGTCGACGATCCCGCCGCCCACCGCAGCGCCTACGAGAAGGCCGCAGCAGGGGCACTCAAGGATCTCGCCGCCGAGCTGGGCGGTTCCAAGCGGCTCGCACTGGCCGATGCCTACGCGCAGATCGACGCGATCGCGCTCGAACCCGTTCGTCAGCGCCTCGGCGACGTGGCCGAGCGGGTCGACGACGCCGACGAACTGTCCGACACGGTGCGCGCCCTCTACCGGGAATCGCGGAGTCGTCGACTCGACGAAGCCGCGGCGGCCGCCGCCGTCGCCGTCGACGGCCTCGTGTCCATCGCCCTGGCGAAGGGTCCGGTGGTGTGGCACTGCGAAGCGGGCGGTCCGTGCGGCCCCGACTGTGCCGACAACGCCCTGGCGGGGGAGACGGAAGCCGGGACGGAGTTCCCCACCGGCGATCGCCATCCTCCGTCCCATCCGGCGTGCACGTGCTGGCTCGCCCCCGTCGACGGCTGAACCTTCGCGATTCGCATCCGGCGACTCCGACTCGCGGTGGGCTGCCGATAGTCTCCTGACACATGCGCGCTGCTGATGATCTGCCCCGTCGCGAGAATGGCCGCGTGGGCGGTCGCGGCCGAGTGGTCGCCGTCATCGCGGTGGTGGTGCTGATCTTCCTCGCCGCATCGCTTTCGGGGATCGCGAGCTTCTACACCGACTACCTCTGGTTCGACGCCCTCGACCGGGCGTCGGTCTGGCGTCAGGTCCTCGGCGCCAAGATCGCTCTGACATTGATCTTCGGCGGGATCTTCTTCGTCTTCATGTGGCTCAACCTGTTTCTCGCCGACCGGGCGGCGCCGGCCTTCCGCCCCGCCGGGCCCGAAGAGGAACTGCTGGCTCGCTATCACGACGTGGTCGCCGGTCGGAAGACGCTGATCCGCACCGCCGTGTCGTTCGTGTTCGCGCTCATCGCCGCCGCCGGCGTCTCGAGCCGGTGGGAAGACTGGCTGCTGTTCACCAACCGGCAGGACTTCGGGATCACCGACGATCAGTTCGGCCGGGACGTCGGGTTCTACGTGTTCCAGCTTCCCTTCCTCAGCTTCGTGGTCGGGTGGGCGTTCGCCAGCTTCGTCATCATCTTCATCCTCACGGCGATCAACCACTATCTCAACGGGTCGATCCGCGTCACGGCCGTCGCCGGCAGCCGGGCGACCCCGACCGTGAAGGTCCACCTCTCCGCCATCCTCGCCGTGCTCGCCCTGATCAAGGCCGTCGACTACTGGCTCGACCGGTTCGAGCTCACGGTCTCGAGCCGGGGTGTGGTCGACGGAGCGCTCTACACCGACATCAAGGCCCAGCTCCCCGCGATCCATCTGCTGATCGCGATCTCGCTCGCCGCCGTCGTCCTCCTCGTGGTCAACCTGCGCCTCCGGGGTTGGACCATGCCGGTGCTCGCCGTCGGCCTGTGGGCGTTCACCGCCATTGTCGTCGGTGGGATCTACCCGGCCTTCGTGCAGCGGTTCCAGGTCGAACCCAACGAGACCACCCGCGAGGCCGAGTTCGTCGATCGGAACATCCGGGCCACGACCTATGCGTTCGGGCTCGACGGCATCGAACAGCAGCAGTTCGACTACACCGACGAGCTCACGGCCGACCAGATCCGCGCCAACGCGGCGACCGTGGCCAACGCGCGTCTTCTCGACCCCGTTGCCGTGCACCCGACCTTCGAGCGGGAGCAGACCGAGCGCGACTTCTACCGGTTCGTCGGGGTCGACACCGATCCGAGCGACCCCAACGCGGGCACGGCGCTCGATACCGATCGCTATCTGATCGACGGCGAGCTCCGCCAGGTCGTGGTCGGTGCCCGTGAGCTCCAGCTCGACAGCAACCTGAGCTGGGAGCGCGAGCACGTGCGGCTCACCCACGGCTACGGGTTGGCCATGGCGACGGCCAACACCCCGACCTCGGCCGGCAGTCCCGACTTCGTCGTGTCCGGTCTTCCCACGGCCGTCGACGAGTCGCTCGAGGTCACGGTGAATCGTCCGCAGCTCTACCACGGCGAGGACCTCGGCGGCTATGCCCTCGTCGACACGACGGTCAGCGAGATCGACTATGTCGACAGCGAGACCGGCGCCGACGTGCCCTTCCTCTACGACGGCTCCGGTGGTGTCGAGATGGGGTCGTTCATCCGGAAGGCCGCGTTCGCGCTGCGCTTCCGCCAGATCGACCCGCTGATCTCCAACTTCGTCGACGACAACACGCGGATCATCTACAACCGCGACGTCCACAACCGGGTGCAGGCGCTGGCCCCGTTCCTCGAGTTCGATGCCGATGCCTACCCGGTCATCGTCGATGGCGACATCTTCTACGTGATCGACGGCTACACGACATCGGACCGGTTCCCCTACAGCCAGTCCAGCGAGAACGGACGGCTCACCGAGGGAGGGCTGTCCGGTTCGTCGTTCAACTATGTGCGCAACTCGGTCAAGGCGGTCGTCGACGCCTACGAGGGCACCGTCGCCTTCTACGTGATGCCGGGCGACGATCCGATCATCAGCGCCTGGCAGAGCGCGTTCCCGGCGCTCTTCTCGGAATTCGACGAGATGCCGCTCGCACTGCGAGACCACCTCCGGTACCCGCAGGATCTCTTCCGCGTGCAGACCAACATGTACGCCCGGTACCAGGTCGAGGATCCCGAGGCGCTCATCATCGGCACCGAAGCGTGGGCCGTCGCCCAGGACCCGGGCCGCACGGTGCGCGCCGGCGGCACCTCGGAGGAGTCGACCGACGAGTTCGGCGTCACCACCACGAGCGAGCGTCGGGTGAATCCCTACTACTCGCTGCTCCAGTTGCCGGGCGAGGAGGAGCCCTCGTTCGTGACGCTGCGGACGTTCGTTCCGTTCGCGGAGAACGACGACCGCAAGGAGCTCGAGGCCTTCATGGTGGGTGAGACCACCCCCGAGGGTGTGTCGCGTCTGGTGAGCTACGAGATGAACAGCGCCTCCGCGCCCGGGCCGGTTCTCGTCGCCACGAGCATCGCCCAGAACGACGAGATCGCCCAGCTCCTCACCCTGCTCAACGCCAACGGTTCGACCGTCGAGTTCAGCGACGTGCTGCTGCTCCCGATCGACGACGCGATCCTCTGGGTGCGTTCGCTCTATGTCGCGGCCGAGGGCACCAGCGTGCCCACGCTCGAGAACGTCATCGTCTCGGTCGGCGAGGGCGAGCAACTGGCCATCGGGTCGACGCTCGAGGAGGCGCTGGAGAACCTGTTCCCGGGCGAGGAGTTCGGCACGGTCCTCGATCGGCCGGCCGGAGGCGCCGTGACGACGCCGCCGGTCACCGTGCCGCCGTCGACCGGCGACCCCGTGGAGCCGCCGCCCCCGAGCGACGGGTTGCCCGATTCGCTCGAGGATCTGGTGATCGAGATCGAAGAGCTCTGGCAGGCCTCCAACGAGGCGCTCGCCGAGGATCCCCCCGACCGAGTCGCCTCGGCCGAAGCCTTGGCCCGCATCGACGAGCTCCTGGCCCACAGCCGGACGCTCACCGGCACGGAGCCACCCGAGCCCGTCGATCCGGGTGAGGTCGAGAGCTGACCGTCCGGCGTCGTCTGCTGTCGGAGATCTACGGTTCGGCCGCGACCACGATCGCCGACCGCCTCGATGCTCTGGTCGCGGCCGCGAAACGAACACCGCGCCGGCCTCGATGGTCGAGTGGCGACGCGTGGCTCATCAGCTATCCCGACCAGTTCGGACCTTCGGGGTTGCGGGGAGTGGGTGCGGTGGTCGAGGCGCTTGCGCCCGAGATCAACGGCGTCCACGTGCTGCCCTTCCACCCTTCGTCGAGCGACGGTGGGTTCAGTGTGGAGGACTACTCGCTGGTCGATCCGGTCGTCGGATCGTGGGCGGACGTGTCGGAGCTCGCCGAGCGATCCCGGCTGATGGCCGACGCCGTCGTCAACCACGTCTCGGCCCGGGGAACCTGGTTTCGCGCCCATCTCGACGGTGATCCCGCGATGGCCGACTACTTCCGCACCGTCGACCCGGGCACCGACCTGTCCGCCGTGGTGCGACCCCGACCCGGGCTCCCGGTGACCCGCTTCGTCCGCAGCGACGGCACCGCAGCCGACTACTGGACCACCTTCAGCGCCGACCAGGTCGATCTCGACTATCGCTCTCCCGACGTGCTCCTCGCCGTCTGCGACGCGGTCTTCCGTCTTGTCGCCCACGGCGCGGCGGCGGTTCGGCTCGATGCGGTGGCCTTCGTCTGGAAGGACCCGGCCACACCCTCCGTGCATCTGCCCCAGACCCACGCGATCGTCGCCCTCCTCCGGGACTGCCTCGAGGAGATCGACCCGGGTGTCGTGCTGATCACCGAGACGAACGTGCCCCACGAGGACAACGTGGCGTACCTCGGAACCCCCGACCGGCCCGGCAGCCACGCGATCTATCAGTTCACCCTCGCCCCGCTGGTGTTGCACGGGCTGCAGACCGGCGACACCGGACCGCTGTGCCGATGGGCTGCGTCGATGTCGCTTCCCGCGGGCACGACCGCCATGAACTTCCTGGCCAGTCACGACGGAGTGGGCGTCCGGCCGGCCGAGGGGTGGTTGAGTGCCGAGCAGATCGGCGCCCTCGCGGCGCGATGCCGCGAGGCCGGTGGAGTCGTGAACGAGGCAGCCACAGAGGCGGGTAGCGAGCCCTACGAACTGGCGGCGACCTGGCGCTCGCTGTGCGAAGTGGGGCCCGGGGCTCCGTTCGGCGACGACGAGTTGGCGGCGCGGATCGTCGCCGGCCACGCGGTCGCGTTCGCCCTCGCGGGGATCCCGTTGCTCTACGTGCATTCGCCGGCGGCGACCGGCAACGATGTCGACCGTGCGGCCCGCTCGGGAGTGTCGCGTGATCTGAACCGTGGCCGTTTCGCGAGCCCCCAGGAGTACCTCGAGCGGCTGGCCGAGGATCCCGTGGGTTCCCGGGTGTGGCCGGCGCTGCGCTCGATGTTGTCGTGGCGCCGTGACGATCCGGCGTTCCATCCGGAGGCGACCCAGGAGCTGATCGACGCCCCGCCGGGGGTGGTCGCCGTCCTGAGGCGGTCGGGGATCGGCTCCGCCCTCGTGGTCACCAACCTCGGCGGCGGGGTGCAGTCGATGGATGTGGGTCCCGGCTGGTTCGCGTTCGGGAGCGGTGAGGCCGCCGACGTGGTGCTGGAGCTTCCGCCGTGGTCGACGATCTGGCTCCGTTCGCCCTCACCCAGGGCCCTTGTGTCGCCACGCTGACAGACGGTGCGTCACCTGTGTGACGGCCGGCGTTGCCGCGACCCGCCACGATGGGCACTGTTCGCACGTGATCATTCTCGGGCGGCGGTCCTGAGTTCTCCGGTGTGGGCGCGGCGGCTCCACCGGAGCACTCGTGTCATCGGGTCTCTCCTCGGGGAGGCCCGATGACGCGTCATCACTGCCCCATCGGCGTCCGATCCCCCGACTACCGTGGTGCCCAGCAACCCGGAGGTCTTCCGTCATGATCCGCTTCCCGAGGACCGGTTCCCCGTTCCGTCGTGTGCTCACCGCAGTCGCCGTCGTCGCCCTTCTCGCGAGCGCGTGCAGCGACGACGGCAGCGACGAGGCCGACGCCACGTCCACCTCTGCGGCCGAGTCGACGTCGTCCACCACGACCGCACCGACCACGACGGCTCCGATTCCCGAGACCGGCCAGGCGCTGGGCGACCTCCAACTCAATGTCGTGCAGTTCGGCGACGACGGCTATGTCGAGATCGTCAACACCGGGAGCGATCCGATCACACTCGCCGGCGTCTACATCTGCGAGTTCCCCGATTACGCCGATCTCGGCGACGTCGCCGATGTGGCGACGCTCGAGCCCGGGGCCACGACCCAGATCGCTGCCGACGTGCTCGGCGGGCTCAGCATCGACAGCGGCGAGGCTGCCCTCTACGACGGCGACGACTTCGAATCGGCCGACGCCATCCTGTCCTACGTGCAGTGGGGCACCGGCGACCATCAACGCGCGTCGGTGGCCGCCGAGGCCGGCCTGTGGCCCTCGGTCGACGACTTCGTGACCCCCGATCCGGCCTTCGGCGCGATCGAGTCGGGCGGCTTCGCCGCCGACCCGGAGAGCTGGAGCTGACCCCGGCGTCAGGCGCGCAACGTCGCTGCGAGCCGGTCTCGTCGGCCATCGTCGAACCAGGCGGAGTTCAGCCCGAGCACATCGGCCGCGTCGGCCAGACGACCGTCGCCGGCGCGTAGCGCGATCTGGTCGAGCCGGATGAGGCTCGGGTGCTCGACTCCCATGGCGTGACACAGCGCGCGCAGGTCGGTGCGGAACGAACGGAGATAGCCGGCCGTCCGCGCCGCCTTGTCGTCGGGATCGAGGCCGCGGTGCAGGCGGGCCTGCTGGGTGGCCACGCCCGTGGGGCAATGCCCGGTGTGGCACTTCTGGGCCTGGATGCACCCGACCGCGAGCATGGCCTCGCGGCCGACGTTGACGAGGTCGACCCCCATCGCCATCGCGATCGCCGCGTCGGGGACGAATCCGAGTTTGCCGGCGCCGATGAAGGTGGTCTCGTGGTGGAGGCCGTGGCGGGCGAAGGCATCGAACACCACGGGAAAGCCGTCGCGGAAGGGCAGCGCGACATGGTCGGAGAAGACGAGGGGTGCCGCGCCCGTGCCGCCTTCGCCGCCGTCGACCGAGATGAAGTCGGGTCCCCTTCCCGTCTCGGCCATCGCGGCGGCGAGCTCGTGCCAGAACGCGACGTCGCCGACCGCGCTCTTGATCCCGACCGGCAACCCCGTCGCGTCGGCGATGCGTTCGACGAACGAGATCAGGCCCGCCACGTCGTCGAAGTCGGCATGGCGGTTCGGACTCCTCACGGTGACCCCCACGGGCACCCCGCGGGCCGCCGCGACCTCCGAGGTGACCTTCGCGCCCGGGAGCACGCCGCCCAGGCCGGGCTTGGCGCCCTGGCTCAGCTTCACCTCCATGGCCCGGACCGGCGCGTCACCGATCGACGCGAGCAGCGCGTCGACAGAGAAGCGGCCCTCCGAGTCGCGAGCGCCGAACAGCCCGGTGCCGATCTGGAAGACCACGTCGCCGCCGTGTCGGTGGTGGACGCTGACACCGCCCTCGCCGGTGTTGTGGAATGCGCCCGCCATGGCTGCGCCCTTGTTCAGTGCCTCGATCGCAGGGCCCGAGAGCGACCCGAAGCTCATGGCCGAGATGTTGATGATCGACGTGGGTCGGAACGCACCCGGTCGATCGGTTCGGGACCCGATGATCTTCGCCCCCTCCAGGTCATCGTGGCGGTCGTCGTCGGCGGGAGGGAGCGGGAACGCGGCATGGCGGAAGATCGGATAGCCGACGGTGTCGAGGGTGTTGTCGGTTCCGAAGCCGAAGTAGGAGTTCTCGCCCTTCGCACTGGCGTAGACCCAGCGCCGCTGATCACGGCTGAACGGTCGCTCCTCGTCGTTGTCGGTGACGATGTATTGGCGCAGTTCCGGCCCGATGCGTTCGAGGATGTAGCGGAGGTGGCCGACCACCGGGTAGTTCCGCAGGATGGCATGACGTTTCTGAGTCAGGTCGTAGACGGTCACCATGCCGAGCACGACGACCAGCACCAGCACGAACCACAGCCACCACGTCATGTCCGCAAACTACCGGGGGGCGCAGACGAGCCGCCGCACCCCGAACGAAGGGCGGGGCGGCTCGGACTCGGCCGAAGCCGTGTCGGGTCCGGGGTCAGCGGGTGCGCTGGATCTCCCAGAGGTGCTGCGTCTCGCCGTGGATCAGCCGATCCTCGACCAGGCGAAAGCCCAGCTTCAGGAGGATCGCCTCGCTGGCCCGGTTGTCGGGGTGGGTCACTGCGTGGATCAGGTCGCCCGGGTAGCGCTCCCAGGTGTCGGACAGGATGACGTGTCCGGCTTCGGTCGAGTAGCCCTCGTTCCAGAAACGGCGGGCGATCGTGAAGCCGAAGTCGACCGTGGCGCCCTCGACGTCGAACAGGTGCTGGAGCCCTGCCTCGCCGATCAACCCGCCGGTGGTGGCGTCGCGAATGGCCCAGAGGCCCCATCCCTCGGCCCGCCAGCACCGCTCGGCGGCAGCGAGGGCCGACTTGGTCTGCTCGCGGGTTCGGACACCGCCGTCGACGAACTCCATCACGGCTTCGTCGCCATAGAGCGCGCCGACCTCGTCGAGGTCGGCCGCGCTCAACGGCATCAGGATCGTGCGGTGGGTTCGCAACAGTGGTGCGCTCACCCCCCGATCGTGTCACTCTGGAGGTCGAAAGGGGAGGGGAATCCGTGGAAATCGAATGTCGACCGATCACCGGTGCCCTCGGCGCCGAGGTGACGGGCATCGATCTCGCCCGCCTCGACGACTCCGTGATCGACGAGTTGCGCAAGGCATGGCTCGACCACAAGGTGCTCGTGATCCGCGACCAGCCGATCACGCGTGAGCAACACGTCGCCTTCGGGCGCTGCTTCGGTGAACTCGAACTCCACCCCTTCGCCCCGAGCGATCACGATCATCCCGAGATCGTTCGGATTACCTCCAACGACGAGTTCCCGTACGCCGCGTCGAGCTGGCACACCGATGTCACCTGGCGCCAGGAACCCTCCATGGGTTCGATCCTCCGCGGCGTGGTGATCCCGCCGGTCGGCGGTGACACGTCGTTCGCCAACAGCGCCTTGGCCTACGAGCGACTCGCCGACGACGTCAAGGAGTTCATCGACGGCCGGTTCGCGATCCACGACTTCTCGATGACCTTCGGGAGGGGGATGAGCGACGAGGAGCGGGCCGAGCAACAACAGCGCTATCCGCCGGCCCGCCACCCGATCGTGCGTACGCACCCGGAGACCGGGGAGAAGTCGCTCTACACGAGCCGCAACTTCGTCCGATCGATCGAGGGCGTCGACGACCCGGTCGAGTTCGAGCGGCTGATGGACACCTTCGACCGGGCGATCATGAACCCCAGTGGGCAATGCCGGATCCGCTGGCAGCCCGACACCTTCGTGATGTGGGACAACCGTGCCGTCCACCACCATGCGTCCAATGACTTCTGGCCGGAGACCCGCCATGTCGAACGGGTCACGATCTGCGGCGACCGACCCTTCTGAGGAGATGCCATGACCCTGGAAATCACCCCGCTCAACGGCTACTTCGGTGCTGAGGTCTCGGGTGTCGACATGGCCGATGTCGACGACTCGACCCGCGACGAGCTGCGCAAGACATGGCTCGACCACAAGGTCCTGGTGTTGCGCGAGCAGGACGTGTCGATCGAGGAACACATCGCCTTCGGTCGACTGTTCGGCGATCTCGAGATCCATCCCTTCACCGACGGGATCGACGGCTATCCCGAGATCGTGAAGCTGGAGGCGGGAGGCGACAGTGGGAAGACCTTCGTCGCCGCCGGCTGGCATTCCGATGTGACGTGGCGGGCCGAGCCCTCGATGGGTTCGATCCTGCGTGGTCGTGTGGTGCCCGAGGTGGGAGGCGACACGTGTTTCGCCGATGCCACCGCCGCCTACGAACGGATGCCGCAGGATCTGAAGGACCTCGTCGACGACGCCTACGCGATCCACGACTACGCCCGGGTCTTCGCGTCGCGGGTGGCGCCCGACGAGCAGGAGGAGATCCGGGCGAGGTACCCACCCCAGCGCCATCCGGTGATCCGCACCCACCCCGAGACCGGGGCCCGGGGGATCTACACCAACATCGGCTTCACGTCCCACATCGACGGCATGAGTGCCGAGGAGTCGACACGGACGCTGCGGCGCCTCGAGCGCCAGATCATGGACCCGAGTGTGCAGATCCGCGTGCGCTGGGAACCGAACACCTTCGTGATGTGGGACAACCGCGCCGTGCAACACGCCGCCACCACCGACTTCCTGCCCGCCCACCGCGTCATGGAACGGGTCACCGTCATCGGCGACCGTCCCTACTGATCGCGTCCTCGATGACCTTCGGCCCGATCGTGAGCCCCGAGTGGCTCGCCGAACACCTCGACGACGAGGGCCTGGTGATCGTCGATCTCCGCTGGTCGGTGACCGGCGGCCCCGGTCGCGACGCGTACGATGCCGGGCACATCCCCGGTGCGGTCTTCGCCGATCTCGACGTCGACCTCTCGGGCGCGGCATCGGCGGCTGCCGGCCGGCACCCTCTGCCCACGCCGATTCGCTTCGCCGAGGCGATGGGCCGACTCGGCATCGGTGATCGCACCCGCGTGGTCGTCTACGACGATGCCGGCGGCCTGATCGCGGCGCGGCTCTGGTGGATGCTCGACGTGCTCGGCCGCGAAGTGGCCGTGCTCGACGGCGGGTTCCAGGCGTGGACCGGCAAGGTCTCGAAGGCGAAGCCCAGGCCGTCCGACGCCGAGTTCACCCCGCGCCCGTGGCCCGAGCACGTCCGGGTCACTCCCGATCAGGTCGCCGCGCTCGCCGACGAAGCGGTCCTCGTCGATGCCCGTTCTCCCGATCGCTATGCCGACGGAGGGCCGATCGACCCTCGGCCCGGCCACATCCCCGGCGCCCGCAATGTGCCGGCCGGGGCCAACCTCGACGAAGGCCGATGGCGCCCGCCCCGCGCCCTGCGTGAGATCTACGAGGACGCCGGGGCCGACGGTGACGATGTCATCGCGTACTGCGGCAGCGGGGTGACGGCCTGCGCCGATCTGCTCGGCCGCCGTCTGGCCGGTCTGCCCGACGGTCGCCTCTACCCGGGGTCGTGGTCGCAGTGGGGAAGCGACGAGGATCGCCCTGCAGTCAGCGGATCCGAACCCTGAGCGCACCCGACGATCCGTCTCGGACTGGAGTCTCACAGTGAGTGCTGATGATCTTCGCGGCACGGTCGCCCTCGTCACCGGTGGGGCCGGTGGCATCGGTCGGGCCGTGGTGTCCCGGCTCGCCCGTCGGGGCGCGACCGTCGTCGTCGCCGATGTCGACCGTGCTGGGGCCGAAGAGGTCGCAGCCGACGTCGGCGGCCGGGCCCGGTGTTTCGACGTCGCCTCCCGACGAGAATGGGACGAGGCGGTCGGCGAGATCGTCACCGAACTCGGCCGCCTCGATCGGGTCGTGCTCAACGCCGGGGTGATGTCGCGACCCAGGAATGTCGCCATCGACGCCGGCGACCCGCTCGAGTGGATGAGCGAACGCTACGACATCGTGCGCGGGGTCAACCTCGACGGCGTGGCCTACGGCGTGCTGGCCACGGTCGAGGAGCTCGCCCGCCATGGCGGTGCGATCGTCGTGACCGCCTCGATGTCGGGGCTCGATCCGCAGCGCGGGGATCCGACGTATTCGATGACGAAGGCGGGGGTCATCGCGCTGGTCCGGGGTCTCGCACCGTCGCTCTCCACGCGGGGTGTGCGGATCGGGGCGGTCTGTCCGGCCGGCACCGACACGCCGCTCATCCCGCCCGACGTTCCCCGCTCGGAAGCCGCGTTGGCGCCTCCGGACTTCGTTGCCGAGGCGCTCGAACGCGTCCTCGATCTCGGCCCCGACGAGGCCGGCGGGATCTGGGTGACGCTCGGGGTCCACGACCCGTTGCGTCGCCACGAGTTCCCGAACGTGCGCTGAGGCTGCTCAGCGCACCCGGATGCGCGGGTCGGGCGTGCCCCGGCGCATGCGGGAGAGGAACTCGTCGATCGGCGCCGGTGCCGCGACCTCCGGTTCCTCGTCATCGGGCGGATGCGCCCAGAACTCCTCCCACGACGGGAACAGGTCGTGGAAGGCGCCCTCGTAGGGCTCGCGGTCGGGCCAGCGCATCTTGTCGTCGCCGACCGGGGGACGGTTCAGATCGGTGGCGTACCAGTAGCAGGGGAGGCGACGGCGGAAGAGCCACCGGCCGTCGATGCGCTCGTAGTCGTCCCAGTAGAGCATCTGCATGATGACCCACTCGTCGCCGGTCTCGTGCTCGTTCTTCGAGTAGACGACGCCGTGGGCATGGTCGACGTCGTCGAACTCGATCACGTGGTTGCCGATGTGGTGGGCGGTGCCCGTGAACTGCAGGCGCAGGGTGTCGTCGAGCCACCGTTTCAGATGGGCCCGCCCCGTTTGGTCCCGACTCACGCGGATGTCGGGGGCGAACAGGTTGACGTGGGCGTCGAGATCGCGCATGTCGAGCGACAGGGCGTACTTCGCGACCAGTTGGCGGATCTCGTCGAGTGACTCGAGGCGGTCGAGTCGGGCTTCGAGGTCAGTGGACATGGCGACTCCCTGATCGTTCTGCGGACTTCATGGTGATGGATCTACCATCGGCGACGAGGTCGGCCGGCCATCGAGGGGAGCGCAGCGATGGGAGACAGTGATCGACTCCGGGTGGTCGTGCTCGACGACTACCAGCGGGTCGCCGAGGTGCTGGGAGACTGGGCGACGATCCCGGCGGCCGTCGAGCTCGTCACCATCGACCACCACGTTCCCGGCGGGGCCGAGCTCGTCGAGGCAGTGGGCGATGCGGACGTGGTCGTCGCCATGCGCGAACGCACCGCGCTGACCGAGGAGTTCTTCGCGGCGGTTCCGACGCTGCGGCTCGTGGTCACCACCGGACCGTCCAACGCGGTGATCGACGTCGCCGCCGCCGAGCGCCACGGCGTGGAGGTCCGGGGGACGGGCGGATACCTGTCGACGACGGCCGAGCACACGTGGGCGCTGATCCTCGCCCTGGTGCGTCACATCCCTGCGTCGGATCGTGCGATTCGGGAGGGCGGGTGGCAGCACACGATGGGTACCGAGCTCGCGGGGCGGGTGCTCGGCGTGGTCGGCCTCGGCCGCCTCGGGTCGGCGGTGGCCCGCGTGGCGCAGGCGTTCGACATGGACGTGATCGCCTGGAGTCCGAATCTCGATCCGGCCCGGGCCGAGGAGCTGGGAGTCGAGGCGGTCACGCGCGACGAACTCTTCTCGAGGGCCGATGTGGTGACGATCCACATGGTCCTGTCCGAGCGGACGCGGGGCCTGGTCGGTGCACACGAGATCGGGTTGATGAAGCCGACCGCGGTGCTGGTCAACAGTTCCCGCGGCCCGCTGGTGGACGAATCGGCGCTGGTCGAGGCGCTGGAGGAGCGCCGCATCGCCGGCGCCGCGCTCGACGTGTTCCACACCGAGCCGCTGCCGGCCGACCATCGGCTGCGTCGACTCGACAACACCGTCCTCACGCCGCACACGGGGTACGTCAGCGATGGCCTCTACCGGCTGTTCTACGACGAGATCGTGGAGGACATCGCGGCGTGGTGCCGGGGTGAGCCGCTGCGCGTCGTCGCGCCCTGACGCGGCCCGCTCTCCGTCCATCACCTGGCCGGATCGATGCCGACGTAGACGCGATCAGGGTCGTCGCCCTTCAGCACGGCCATGGCCTCCGACGCGTGCTCGAGGTCGAAGACATGGGTCCGTAGCGAGCCCAGGCCCGGATCGTCGCCCAACAGCTCGAGAGCCCGGTGATAGGCCGGCCAGCCGGCCGACCGGGCTCCCTGGATGCGGATCGCCCGCAGGACGACCCGGTCGACGTCGAGCGCTGCGCTGCGGCCCTGCTTGAGGCCGCCGAGCACGACGGTGCCGCCGTCGGCCACACAGTCGATCGCCTGGGAGACCGGCTCGACCGCGCCGGCGCTGGTGTCGACGACCACGTCGACGCCGCGGCCGCCCGTCGCCTCGAGCACGGCCGCGGCGAGGTCGTCGGTGCCGATGTCGACCACGCGGTCGGCCCCGAGGTCGGTGGCGTGGCGCAGGCGCCGGTGGTCGTGGGGTGTGCCGGAGACGATCACGAGGCCGGCCCCGGCGGCGCGGGCGGCGACGACGGAGGCCAGTCCCCGCTGCCCGGCCCCGAGCACCACCACCGACTGGCCGGCACCGAGGCCCGACCGCCGAACCGTCCACTCGTGGGCGGCGCCGAGCGCGTTGAACAGGGTCGCCGTTCCGGGGTCGAGCCCGTCCGGGACGCGGTGGACCACCGACAGCGGATGCAGGGCCATGTGTTCCGACCAGCCGCCCCAGAGCATCGGTTCGGTCGACATGGGTACGAAGCCGTAGGCGAGCGGCCGGGTCGGCCAGCCGCGACACGACACGTATTCGCCGGTGAGGCAGGGCTGGCAGCTGCCGCAGGGGATGCTCGGTTCGACCGCCACGCGGTCGCCGACGGCCACCCCCCACCGCTGGGCCGTGGCCGCACCGATCTCCTCGATCACGCCGACGACCTCGTGGCCGAGGATCATCGGCCCGGCCGGCCAGCCGGACCCGGTGAACGACCCGTCGAACTGCTCGACATCGGTGCCACACAGGCCACACGCCTCGACCCTCAGCCACGCCCACTCCCCGTCGGGCAGCGGGGGGCGTTGGATTGTCTGGAGCTCGATCGCGCCCGGCCCGGTGAGTACCGCGGCGCGGGTCATCACCAGCTCTCGGGGTCGGCGATGACCGACTCGGGCACCGGGTGGCGATAGAGCTCCGACGCGTTCTCCCAGGTGATCCGGCGGCGGTCCGCCTCGGGAAGATCGCCGATCTCGCGGGACACGACCTCCTGCGTCCGGGGCCAGGTCGAATCGCAGTGGGGGTAGTCGGACTCGAGCAGGATGTGGTCGACGCCGATCACGTCGCGCTGGCGGAAGGCCGAGGGGTCCTCGACCGCACAGAAGTAGAAGTTGCGGCGGAAGACCTCGCTCGGGGTGAGATCGGAGGTCCAGGTGCCGTACATGTCGTGGTACGACAGCATGTGGTCGAGACGGTCGATGAGCCCCGCCACCCAGCCGATGCCACCTTCCGAGAGGCAGATCTTGAGGTCGGGATGGCGGACCGGGGCCAGCGAATAGAGCCAGTCGACGGCGGCGTAGATCGCGTAGGCGAAGAACAGCACACCGACGACGTCGGGCGGGGCGTCCTCCGAGGTCGAGGGTGAGGCGCCGGCCGAGCCGATGTGGAGGTTGATCACCGTCCCGGTCTCGGCGCAGGCCTGGAGGAACGGTTCCCAGTGCCCTGAGTGGAGGGTCGGGAAGCCGAGCTTGTCCGGCGCTTCGGAGAACGTGACGGCCTTGAACCCGCGGTCCGCGTTCTCGCGGATCATGTCGGCCGCGACCTCGGGGTCGAGCAGCCACGGGATCTGGCACGGGATGATGCGATCGGGATAGGGCCCGGCCCAGGACTCGAGATGCCAGTCGTTCCAGGCCCGCACGGTCGCCATGGCCAGCTCGCGGTCGTTGGTGACGGTCTGGAGGCGCTGGCCGGCGAAGCCGGGCAGGAACGACGGGAAGTTGACCGACGCGTAGACGCCGTTGAGGTCCATGTCGGCGACCCGGGTGTGGATGTCCCACGCGCCCCGGCGCATCTCGTCGAAGCGGGTCGGTTCGAACCCGTACTCCGACACGGGCCGCCCGACCACGGCGTTGAAGCCGACGTTGGGGAGCTCGTTGCCGTCGTAGAGCCACGTCTGCCGGCCGTCGTCGGTCTCGACCACCCGCGGGGCACGGTCGACCAGATGGGCCGGGATTCGGCCCTCGAAGGTGTCGGGTGGCTCCACCACGTGGTCGTCGGCGGAGATCACGAGGTGGTGCCGAGGGGCTCGCTCGGGTTCTGGGAGGAAGGTGACCTGCCGGTCCTCGCCGGTCGATGCCTGGGTGAAGCTCAGGTCCTGGGCGAGGTCATCGAGGCTGCGCATACGGGTGCTTTCGGGTCAGTCGAGAACGTCGGGTTCGGTGCGGATCAGCTGGCGGGCCAGTCCTTCGAAGTAGATGTCGGCGCCGCGCTCCATGAGCGAGACCTTCATGCCGGCGACGAGGCGGGGGTCGAGCGGGATCGGGTCGCGGCCGCTGCGTTGGACGTCGAGCGACATGCGGCACACCCGGTCGATGCTCGCTGCCCGGTACGTCGCCTGCTCGATCGTCTCGCCGGTGATGATGACGCCGTGGCTCGCGAGGACGACCACGCTCGCGTCCCCGATGCGAGCCGCAAGATCGGCACCCAGTTCGGCGCTGTCGACCTCGCCGGTGTACTCCGCCACGAGACCGAGGTCGCCGTCGAACATGCTGGCGGTCTGGTTGACCAGGTCGGGGAGGATCCCCATCGCCGCCAGCACACACACGTGGTACGGGTGGTTGTGGATCACCACCCGGGCGTCGGGGCGGACGCGATGCAGTTCTGTGTGGATGTGGATCGCCGGTGTCACGTCCCACTTCCCGGCGACGATGTTGGCGTCGGCGTCGACCTCACAGATGTCGCTGGCCGCGACCTCGCGCCACCACAGACCCCAGGGATTCACCAGCATGGTGTCGGTGCCCTCGCGTTGCCAGGTGATGTGGCCGGCGAGGTTCTCGGCGAATCCCTCGATCGCGAGCCAGCGGAAGGCCAGCGCGAGCTTCTGCTCGTCGGTGAGATCGCGGCCGATGCCGGGATTGATGCTCGGTGACCAGACGGCATAGCCGCCCTCGCGCACGGCGGTGGTCGGGTCGGCGGCGTTATCGTCGTGGGTGCTGGTGACAGGAGACGTCATCTTCTATATGATTTGCGTTTAACGCCGACCTGTCAACCCGAACCCCGAAAGCACGTGGACGATGAAGAACTCTTCGGCGGCCGGCGCGAAGGCATCGGGATCCGACCCACTCCTCGCCGTCCCCTCGATACGCGGCGACCGAGGGGCCGGTGGCCGCTATCGGGCCCCTCACGTGGCCGACCTGGTCGTGGCGGAGCTTCGACGCCGGATCCTCGACGGCGAGTTGAAGGACGGCGACGAGTTGCCACGCCAGGAGGACCTGCTCCTGGAGTTCGGGGTTTCCAAACCCTCCATGCGTGAGGCCCTGCGGATCCTCGAATCCGAAGGCCTGCTGTCCGTGCGGCGGGGCAAGCTCGGTGGTGCGGTCGTGCACCGACCCGGCGAGGGCATGGCGGCCTACACGCTCGGCATGGTGCTGCGCACGATGGGCGCACCGGTCGACGACGTGTCGATGGCGCTCAACATGCTCGAGCCCCAGTGCGTCGCCCTGTGCGCGAGCCGGCCGGACCGAGCCGAGACGGTCATCCCGCGGTTGCGGGAACTGCAGGAGGAGGCCGCGGCCTGCATCGACGACGTGCGCCAGTTCACGATCGTCTCCCGACAGTTCCACGAGGAGCTGGTCAACCTCTGCGGAAGCCCCACGTTGACGCTCGTCGTCGGCGCGCTCGAAGCGGTTTGGTCGGCCCATGCCGACGCGTGGGCCGAGATCCACGCCGACCACGGCGACTACCCCGACGCCGACTACCGCCGCCAAGGACTCGACGACCACGCGGTGCTGCTCGATCTCATCGAACGGGGAGATGTGGCCGGCGCGGTGGCCGAGGCTCACCGCCATCTGGAGTGGTCGCCGGTCTACACGATCGACGAGGACCACTCCGTCTTCCCGAGCCTGCTGTCGGAGCGCCCCGCCCCATGAGTACTGCGGACACGACCGATGGAGAGGTCGTGGCCGAGCGGGTGCGCGAGGACGGGTGGGCGATCGTGCCCGACGTGATCGATCCAGCGGCCGTCGAACGGCTCCGGGCCACGGTCGACGCAACGATGGCCACCGACGAGACACCGTTCGGGGCCAACACGTTCCTCGGGCGCGACACCCGCCGGGTCTTCAACCTGCTGGCCCACGATCCCGCCTTCGCGGCCGTGCCGATCGATGCCACCGTGCTGCCCATCGTCGAAGCTGTGCTCGACCCGGAACTCCTGCTGTCGTCGCTCACTGCCATCGAGACCCACCCGGGGCAGGACGCCCAGCCGCTCCATGCCGACGACGGGTCGATCTCGCTGGCCCGCCCCCACCCGCCCTTGGCGGTCGTGGCCCTGTGGGCGCTCAGCGACTTCACGGAGGAGAACGGGGCGACCCGGCTCGTGCCGGGAAGTCATCGGGAGTCCCGTCGACCGCGCCCCGGCGAGGCCGCAGACACGATCAGCGCGGAGATGTCGGCCGGCAGTGTGTTGATCTACAACGGCTCGCTCTGGCACGGCGGCGGTCCCAACCGGTCCGACGCGTTGCGACAGTTCATCGTCTGCAACTATTGCGCCGGGTGGGTCCGCCAGGAGGAGAACCAGCTCCTCGCCCTCGACCGGTCGTATGTCGAGACGCTGCCGCCCCGCCTGCGTCGGCTCGTCGGCTACGGCGTCTACCGTGGACTGCTCGGCCATGTGGCGGGCGACGATCCCGGCTCGTGGGTCGACGACCACATCGAGACCGACCTCGTCTGGAAACGGATGCGCTGACCTGCGGGTCGGGGCTCAGCCGAACCGACGGGCGACGTCGTCGGCGATCTGGCCCTTGGCGATCTTCCCGCCGCTCGACCGGGGGAGCGCATCGAGCACGACGAGCGCTTCCGGCCGGATCTCTTTGGGTGTGTCGCGGGCGGCGAGGTGCTCGAGCAGGTCGTCGAGGGTGAGTGACGCCCCTTCGTGGAGTTCGACATAGGCGCAGACGCGCTCGCCGAAGACCTCGTCGGGGATCGCCACCGCCGCGCTGAGCCCCACGCTCGGGTGGGTGTTGACCTCGTCCTCCACCTGGGACGCCGAGATGTTCTTGCCGCCGCGGATGATGAAGTCGGAGATGCGGCCGGTGACGGTGAGGTAGCCGTCGTCGTCGATGGCACACAGATCGCCCATGAGCATCCAGCCGTCGGCGGTGTAGAGCCCGGCGTTGGCCTCCCGGTCGAGATAGCCGAGGCAGGTGGCCGGACCGCGGCAGGCGGGACGCCCCTCGCCGGCCGTGCCGAGAGACTCGACCCCGTCGGCGTCGAAGAGGCGGACCTGCATCTCCGGCACCACCCGGCCGGCGGTGCGAAGGCGCTGTTCGACCGTGTCGGTCGGTCGGGTGCCGGACAGCACTCCCGTTTCGTTGGATCCGTAGAACTGGAGCACGGCACAGCCGCTGCGTTCCTCGAACTCCCGTGCCCGGTGCTCGGGCACGGCCTCGCCGCCGGTGAACATCGAGCGGAGCGAGCCGAGGTCACGGTCGTCGAAGCTCGGCTCGTTGAGCATCATCAGGAACTGGGTGCTCACGCAGCCGAGGACGGACACTCGGTGCTGCTCGATGAGGTCGAGGGTGCGTGCTGCGTCGAAGCGGCGGCTGATCACCGTGGGGGTGCCGAGCACGATCGGGGTGAAGTGCGCGGTCCACAGACCGAAGCCGAAGGGGGCGGGAAGGAGCGACATGAAGATGTCGTCGTGGCTCATGTTGCCGTGGCGACAGGCGACCTGGTGGAAGTAGAGCCAGCGGTTCTGGAAGTGCAGCACACACTTCGGGAGACCGGTGGTGCCCGAGGTCGAGTTGATGAACGAGAGGTCGTCGGGGCCGATGCGGCGGGCGTCGAGGTCGCCGGGCAGGGGCGGGTCGACGGTCTCCCCGTCGACCGTGATGGCGCCCTCCGCGTCGGCCTCGAAGACCGGCAGCTCGATGTGGGTGTCGATCGTGATGCCGAGATCCTCGATCTCGGACCGGAAGGATGCGGCCGGTGCCCCGTTGTGCTCGGCGAGGGTGATGAGGGTGGTGGCCTCGGTGAGGCCGAGCAGGTGGGCGACCTCCCGGCTGTTGGCCCGGGCGCCGAGACCCACCGTGACGATCCCCGCCTTCTCGAGCCCGAGGTAGGCGGCGTGCACGGTGGCGGTGTCGGGGAGCAGCACGCCTATGCGGGTGCCGGGTTCGAGCCCGAGGGCGACGATGACCGCCGCGATCCGGTCGCTGGCCCGGTCGAGGCCCGCCCAGGTGAGGGTGCCGTCGTCGGCGATGTAGGCCGGTGCGTCGGGGCGGTTCGCCGCGTGGCGGCGGAGGTGGTCGACCAGCGCGTCGTCGCTCCACCAGCCGGCGGCGCGATACGCGGCGGCGTCGTCGGGGTCGACCGCGTTGCGGAACCCCGGGCCCCCGCCCGCCGATTCGACGAAAGATTGAATCATCTAGAGGATACTTGCACGACACTGCGGCAAAGGGAAGAATGACGCCCGACGGGGCACGATCAGCCGCCGTTGCTTGGGGGAACACGTGGTCGAAGGTACGTCGGCGCCGATCAAGATCGCGGCCCGGGGAGTGGAACGGCATTTCGGGGCCGACCCGGGCACCGCCGTGCACGCCCTCGGACCGTTCGACCTCGATGTGGCCGAGGGCGAGTTCGTTTGTGTCGTCGGGCCGTCGGGCTGCGGCAAGTCCACCTTCCTGCGGATCGTGGCCGGTCTCCTGCGCCCGTCGAAGGGCGACATCGAGCTCTACGCGGAAGCCAGCTCGGAAACCCCGGTGGCCATGGTCTTCCAGGACTACTCGATCTATCCGTGGAAAACCGTCGAGCGCAATGTCAGCTTCGGACTCGAACTGCGCGGCGTGTCGAAGAAGGAAGCCGTGGAGCGGGGCCGTCACTGGCTGGAGCGTCTCGGTCTCGCCGACTTCGCCAAGGCGTATCCCGACACGCTGTCGGGAGGGATGCGTCAGCGAGTGTCGATCGCCCGGGCCCTCACCGTCGAGCCCGAGATCCTCCTGATGGACGAACCCTTCGCCGCGCTCGACGCCCAGCTCCGCCAGGTGCTCCAGGACGAACTGCTCGACATCTGGCAATCCGAGGCCCGGCGGACCGTCGTGTTCATCACCCACAGCCTCGAGGAAGCCATCGTGCTGGGCGACCGCGTGGTGGTCATGTCGGCCCGGCCCGGCACCCTCGTGCAGTCGGTGGACGTGCCCTTCGCCCGGCCGCGAACCCCCGAGCTGCGGGCGCGGGCCGAGTTCAACGACTTCAAGAACGAGTTGTGGCAGCTCCTCAAGGGAGAGGTCGAGCACTACATGGAAGCCGTCCGGGCCACCGGCGCCACCGACGGGGGGGCACGATGAGCGACTCGCCGCAGGTCGTCCTGCGTCGCACGGCCTCCGATGCCGAGAAGAACCCGGGCGCGACGGCACGACGGCGCCGCATGATCGAGGTCGGCCTGGCCATCCTCGGACCACTGGTGTTCCTCGGCCTCTGGGAAGTGTGTGTCCGCAACGACTGGTGGTTGGACGGACGCCTGATCTCGTCGCCCTGGGAGATCATCACCTCCGAGCGTCTCCGCGAGGCCGAAGTGTGGGAAGCCGTGTGGGTCACCACCGTACGGATGCTCAAGGGGTTCGTCATCGGGACCGTGCTCGGCCTCATTCTCGGTGTGGCGATGGGCATCAACCGCTATGCCCGCGCCGCGTTGAACAGCACCCTCACCGCGCTCTACACGGTGCCGAAGATCGCCCTCCTCCCGGTGTATCTCCTGCTCTTCGGGTTCGACGAGGCGCCGCGGGTCTACATGATCGCGACGGTGGTCTTCTTCTTCGTCTGGATCTACACGATGGCGCCGATCATGGCGGTGCCGATGGGCTATCGCGAGGCTGCGGCGTCGTTCAACGCCACGGGCTGGCAGATGTTTCGCCATGTGCTCTGGCCGGCCGCGCTGCCCCAGATCTTCGTGGGCCTGCGGGTCTCCGCCGGCGTCGCCGTGCTGATGGTGATCGCCGTCGAGCTGATCCTTCCGCGCGACGGCATCGGCTATTTCGTCAACCGCGGTCGAGAACTGGGCCTACCCGACAACACCTTCCTCGGCGTCTTGCTCGCTGCGCTCCTCGGCATCGTCTTCGTCGGCGTCGTGCGCCAGATCGGGCGCTGGATGACGCCGTGGGCTCCCGAGGACAACAGCCCGGGCCAGATCTGATGCCCGCGGCACCCATTTCCACAACCAAGTGTTCCAACAAACAGAATCACCCAGGAGGGGACTGATGAATACCACACCGAAGAGGATGCTCTTGCGGCTCCTCGCCATCGCCTTGACGCTCGGACTGGTCGCGGCCGCGTGCGGCGACGACGACAGTGACGACGCAGGCGATGGCACGACCACGACGGCTGCGCCCGACGACGGCGACATGGACGATGGCGACGGCGACATGGACGACGGTGACGGCGACATGGACGACGGCGACATGGACGACGGCGACATGGACGGCACGAGCGGCTGCGCGGAGAACGGTCTGACCGACCCGTCCGACCTCTCGCCCGACCGCACGATCGCCCGTTGCGAGCCGGGCTACCCCCAGCCGCAACCGCTCGAGGAGCGGGCCACGATCAGGCTGGGCAACCGGTTCCGGGCGGAGTTCGTCGCCCCGATCCTGCTGGCCGAGCACTACGGCCTCTTCGACGAGGAGAACATCGATGTCGAGTGGGTCGAGCTGAGCCTCACCGACAGCATGGTTCCGCTCGACGACTGCTCGGTCGACTTCGCCATCGGCGGCACCGAAGCCTCGTTCCACAACGGTGTGGCCCAGGGCCTCGACGTCAAGATGGTGTTGGGCAACTACTTCCCGCCCGACGCCGGTGACATCACCACGCCGCAGACCGGTCTGTGGGCCCGTCGCGATGTGTTCAGCGACCCGGCCAACCCCGACATCACCGAACTGAAGGGCGCTCGCGTCGCATCGGCGGTGGGTCTGGGATCCGTCGTGATCTACCCGATGGCCCAGGCGTTCGACGAGGCCGGCTTCTCCCTGCTCGACATGGAGTTCGAGCAGATCTCCGCTTCCGAGCAGTTCATTGCGCTGGAGAACAACGCCGTGCAGGCCGCGTGGATGCTCGATCCCTACTGGATCGAGGCTGCGGCCGACCCGGACAACTACGTGCTGCTGGTGAGCCAGACGCCGGGCGAGCCGCTCGGTGGCGTCTACGCCGGTCCGTGTGTGCGCACCGGTGATCGCCAGGAGGCCGGCCAGGCGTTCGTGCGGGCCTACATCCGTGCGGTCAACACCTACCTGCCGCCTGACTACCAGGACGACGCCGAGGTCATGGCCGCGCTGGCCGAGGAGACCGGTGCGCCGGTCGAGTCGCTGATCGAGACCCCGGGTCTCTACTTCGACTGGGAGATGCGCACCAACACGTCGCAGAACGCGCAGAAGTACTTCATCGAGTTCGACACCGTCGAATACGACGAGGTCCTCACCGATGAACAGGTGATGGACCGCTCGATGTACGAAGCCGTCGTCGGCGGCTGATCCACGTTCCCTCCAGGGTCTGCCGTTCGGGGGTCTCCCCCCGGACGGCAGTGCCCTGGGCGGGGTCGACGAAAGCCCGGTTCGCTGAACCCGACCCTCAGTCGAGGCGAGCCGGAAGCGAGGCCATGACAGCTGCGTCGTGGCCGGGAACGAGGGTCGTGCCGGCGGCTCGCATGGCCCGGAGCCGGATCAGGCTGGCGGCCTGGGCCTCGTGGTCGTGGCCGATCGGCGGGAGTGGCCCGCCGTCGAGCGTTTCGCCGAAGTAGGCGCAGTCGGCACACAGCACGACCTCGCGGTCGGACAGGCGCACCCGCAGCGACTGGTGGCCCGGCGTGTGGCCGGGGGTCGGGATGCAGACGATCCGTCCGTCGTCGAACACGTCGTGCTCGCCGCCGACGGTCACGACGTCGTGACCGAGGTCGAAGTCGGACGGGTTGAAGGTGTTGGCCGCGGCGAGGTCGGCATCGAAGCCGGCGGCCCATTCGTCGGCCTGCACGATCACCCGGGCGTTGGGGAGCTGGGCGAGGCCGCCGACATGGTCGAAGTGGAGGTGCGAGAGGATCACGATGCCGACCTCGTCGGGATCGACTCCGGCCTCCCCCAGTCGCGACGCCACCAGATCGTCGCTGGTCACCTCGAGGCCGAAGAACAGTTCGACCACCTCGCGAGCGGGGCCCGCGCCGACGAGATCATGGTGCATGCCGCAATCGAGGAGGACGATGTCGTCGCCGTGGCGGATCAGCCAGGCGGGGACGGGGAGCGATCGCGGGGTGTCGTCGGCGCCCGCTTCGAACATCGACCGGCCGGCCGTCAGGGTGCCGCACGACAGGGGCTCGATGGTCACGTCCATGCCCACTACCGTCGCACGGATGGACGCGACGTTCGAGTTCTCCTCGGTGCTGTTCGAATGGGACGCCCGAGACGACTCCTCGTGGGTCTTCGCCACGGTGCCGGCCGACATCTCCGAGGACGTACGCGACATGGAGCTGCCTCGCAAGGGCTTCGGCTCCGTCCGAGTGCGAGTGCGCATGGGCACCAGCGAGTGGCGGACGTCGATCTTCCCCGACTCGAAGAGCGGCTGCTACGTGCTCCCCGTCAAGAAGGCCGTACGCACGAAGGAATCGATCGGGATCGGCGACACCGGCGACTTCGAGATCGACATTGCTCCCGAGTGAAGTGCTCCCGAGTGAAGTGCCCCCGAATGAAGTGCGCCTGAAGGAGGTGGGATCATCCGGGCCAGGTCCGGCCGATCTCCTCGAGTTCGGCTCGGAAGTCGGGATGGGCGACGGCGGCCAGGGCGCGAGCCCGTTCCCGCACCGTCTTGCCGCCGAGTTCGGCGACGCCGTACTCGGTGATGATGACATCGACCTGATGGCGGGGCGTGGTGACGATGCTCCCCGCGGGGGAGACCCCGGCGATGCGGGAGACGAGTTCGCCCTCGATCGTCGCCGTTGCCGGCAGGCAGATCAGCGAACGGTCCGTGAGTTCGAGGCCCGCCCCGGCGATGAAGTCCTCGTGACCACCGATGCCGGAGAACTGTGACCCGCCGATCGTGTCGGCGATCACCTGGCCGGCCAGGTCCACGCTCACCGCCCCGTTGATCGTGATCATCTCGCGATTGCGGCTGATGTTCTCCGGTGAGTTGACGATGTCGACCGGGAGGAAGCGGACGGCCTCGTTGCCGTCGAGCCACTCGTAGAGCTCGGGGGTGCCGGCTGCGAACGTGGTGACCGCGAATCCGTCGAACTCGCCCTTGTGATCGTTGGTGACCTTGCCGGCCTGACACAACCGCATCAGCCCGGTGGTGAACATCTCGGAGTGGATGCCGTAGCCGCCGCCGGCCCCTTCGGCCAGGAGTGTGGCCACCGTGTTGGGGATGCCGCCGATGCCGGTCTGCAGGGTTGCACCCTCGGGGACGAACTCGGCGGCGTAGGCCGCGATGGCCTCCTCCACTTCGGAGGCGGGGGCGTCGGCCAGCTCGAACGGGATCGCGTCGCCCTCGATGATCATGTCGACCTCGTCGACGTGGAGCGCGTGGCGGTGCTCGGGCGGGAGACCGATGGTGCGGGGGAACGAGGGGCTCGTCTCCACCACGCAGAGACGGTCGGGGTCGGCGGCCGCCCGGTGTAGTTCGGCAACGGATGCACCGGCATGGAGCGAGAGGCTCATCCACCCGTCGGCATCGGGGGGCGTGGCCGCGGTGGCCATCACCCGCGGCGCGATCTGCTCGAGGGCGGGGGCGAACCGGCGGAAGTCGGCAGGCACGAACTCGACCTTGGCCCCGGCCGCGATGAGGAAACGTTCGGCCGGACCGAAGAAGCCGCTGAGCAACGACACGTTGGGGCGGGTGAAGAGCTCGTAGAGGTCGGGCAGGAGCGCGCCGAACACCTGGAGGTCGGCCCAGTCCTGACGGGCGCCGAGGGCGTGCAGGAACTTGCCGGGCACCCCCGGCCCCAGGGGCACGGCGAGGGTGTCGGTGGGCCGGACGATGTCGGCGGCCTCGGTCGGGGTCAGCGTGGGAGCCATGGCAAGCGAGTATCCCCCAGGGCGGCGGTGTGACGCAGGGTCATTGGTCCCGGGCGGCGACGGGGCCCTCGGCGCTGTGGACGGGCACACCGTCGCGAAGGCGGGTCGTGTCGACCTCGGTGGTCCCCACGCCGGTCGCGTAGGGGATCGTGGGCTGCCCTGCGTAGATGCCGACGTCGGACGAGGTGTAACGGATGCCCATCGCCAGCCGAGGTTCACTGGTGCGATTGGGGTACGAGCCGTGGAGGTTGTTGCTGCTGAAGAGGAGGCACTCGCCCGCCCGCATCGGGTAGTGGGCGGGCTCGATCGACTCGTAGAGATCCGGGAGCAGGCGCAGGGCGACGTCGAAGGCGACCTGGCCGGCGAGGAAGATGTCGCCCGTGTAGCGAAGGGCGGTGAGGGCGTTCCAGCGATCGGCCCGATCGAAGTGCATCACGAACCCGAGGCGGTCGCGGGAGAAGCGGCGGATCAGGGTGTCGAGGCGGACGTCGGAATGGCTACCGGGGATGATCCGCAGACAGGCCGTGTCCACATCGACGTCTTCCAGCGCGATCCAACAGCTGACGTTGGCCATCGCTGCGGGCATGCCGGGTGGCGGGGTGAGGGCAGGGAGGTCGCCGTCTTCGGTGAACGTCGTCGCCGCGTGCCAGAAGGTGCCCTTGGTGTCGGGTTCGACCACGAACATCTGGGTCCGCCAGGCGACGACGTCGTCGCCGATGAGACTGGCGAGGCGTTGGGCCAACACCGGGTGCTGGGCGATCGCCCGGATCTCGGGCACGTTGCGTTCCTGCCAGATGGCTCCGTGGTTGATGGCCCACAGGCCGTTGCGCTTGAGCTCGTCGGCCGCGGCCTTGCCGATGGCGTAGTCCCCGTGCCAATCGGCGGCGTGGGTCTGCACGACGAAGGCTCGATGGGCCGCGGCTTCTTCGGGAGTGAGGAGGGGCAACGGACCCAGGACCCCGTCGCGTTCGTAGGTCGCGACCTGCTCGGCGGTCAGGTGGTCGCCTCCGTGCGACTCCTTCGTTCGCGTCCCCCGCGTCGGGTTGGCGACCTGGGCGAACTCCTCGAGCCCGGCGGTCACGTCGAACGGGCGGCCCCGGAGTCGACGGACCAGCCAGTAGAGCGGCCGCAGGACGCCGATGAGGTTCATCAGGATCACCCGTTCGATCCGCTGGTAGCGGGTCAGGTGCAACTGCTCGATCGCGGTGGCGATCGGCACGTGGCCCTCGTAGAGCCGGCTGAGCCTCGCCGCGTCGGCGTCGTCGTCGGGCATCGGGGCGGACCGTACCGGAAGCCGCCGCGATGGTGCGACCGCAGGTTGTCACCCATGAGGGCTGCCGGTAGCTTCCTCAGTCGCGGGGTGGAGCAGTCTGGTAGCTCGTCGGGCTCATAACCCGAAGGTCGCAGGTTCAAATCCTGCCCCCGCCACCACTC
>JAUIML010000013.1 GCA_030432715.1 Acidimicrobiia bacterium
CTCTTCTTCGCCTTCCATCAGATCAATGACATCTTCATCATCATCGTCATTCACGATAATGCGCTGATGGGAGCGGAACGGTTCTTCAACATCAAGTGCCGCTACTCGGGCCTCGCCCCCGATGCCGCCGTGCTCGTGGCCACGGTGCGGGGTCTGAAGGCGCACTCCGGCAACCACCGGATCATCGCCGGGAAACCCCTGCCCGATGCCCTCCTCGCGGAGAACCCGGACGAAGTACACATGGGCGGCGACAACCTGCGCAAGCAGCTCGAGAACATGCAGGTCCACGGGTGCACCCCGGTCGTGGCGATCAACGTCTTCCCCGACGACCACCCCGCCGACATCGCCGCGATCCACGAGATCGCCGCCGAGTACGGCGCCCGAGCCGCGGTCTCGACCCACTTCTCCGACGGCGGTAAGGGGGCAACCGAGCTCGCAACGGCGGTCAAGGAAGCGGCCGAGGAACCGTCCCAGTTCTCGGTGCTCTATCCCGACGACGCCTCGCTCGAGGAGAAGATCCATGCGGTGGCGACCAGGATCTACGGTGCCGACGGCGTCGAGTACTCGCCGCAGGCCGAGTCGCAGCTGGCGACCTTCACCGACGCCGGCTTCGGCGCCCTGCCCGTCTGCATCGCCAAGACCCACCTGTCGCTGAGCCACGACGCGAAGCGCAAGGGGGCGCCGACCGGCTGGACCCTCCCGGTCCGCGAGGTCCGGGCCTCCGTCGGCGCCGGGTTCGTGTATCCGATCTGTGGCGACATGCGCACAATGCCCGGCCTGGGCAGAAACCCGGCTGCGCACGCCATCGACATCGACGCCGACGGCAATGTCGTCAACCTGAGCTGAAGGACGAAGCCCTCGGGGCGGCAACGCCGGGGCTTTCGTCGCCGGTGCCTCCGACACGCTTCCCGGTCGATCGGAGGGAAGGTACAGTCGATGCCCCCCGAGGGAGGATTGCCGATCACATGAAAATTCTCCTCGCCGATTCCCTCCCCGAGGCGGCCGTCGATCGACTGGTGGCCGCCGGCGACGACGTCGTCGCGGCCGATCACCTGGATGGCGACGGTCTCGGCGCCGCTCTGCCCGGCGTCGAGGTGCTCGTCGTCCGCTCCACCCCGGTGACGGCGGCGGCCCTCGACCAGGCCGACGACCTCGCTCTCATCGTGCGGGCCGGCGCCGGGACCAACACCATCGACTGCGCCCGGGCCGCCGAGCTCGGCATCTTCGTGTGCAACGTGCCCGGCCAGAACGCACTGGCCGTCGCCGAGCTCACGATCGGACTGTTGATCGCGGTCGACCGCCACATCGCCACGGCCACCGCCGACCTCCGCGACGGCAAGTGGAACAAGAAGGCCTACTCGCAGGCCGACGGCCTGTTCGGCCGCACGCTCGGAATCATCGGCCTGGGCGACATCGGCATCGCCACCGCAGCCCGGGCCACTGCGTTCGGCATCGACGTGATCGCGGTCGACAAGGCCGGACGCCCCGCCTCGGTGCTCGACCGGGCCGCCCGGGCGGGCGTCCGCTTCGTCGACGACCTCGACACGCTCCTGACCTCGTCCGACATCGTCTCCCTGCACGTGCCCGGCGGCCCGGAGACGGCGGGCATGGTCGACGCGGCGTTCCTGGCGAAGATGCGCGACGGCGCCATCCTCCTCAACACCGCACGCGGCGATGTGGTCGACGAGGCCGCGCTGATCGAGGCGATGGAGACGCGCGGTCTGCGAGCCGGACTCGACGTGTTCGCCGACGAACCCGGCAGCGGCACCGGCGAGTTCTCCTCGCCCCTGGCCCGGCATCCGTCGGTCGTCGCGACCCATCACGTGGGCGCCTCGACCGAGCAGGCCCAGCAGGCGGTGGCCGACGGCACCGTCGACACGATCGAGGCGTACCGCAACGGTGCCGTCGTGAACTGGGTGAACATGGAGGTCGAACCCCGCTGCGCGGCCACGCTCTCGATCCGTCACCAGGACAAGGTGGGCGTCCTCGCCGGCGTGTTGGCCATCCTTCGGGGATCGGACCTCAACGTGTCGACCATGTCCAACAAGGTGTTCGCCGGTGCGAAGGCGGCGGTGGCGACCATCGACGTGGGCGGCGTCCCCAGCGACGAGATCCTCCAGCGGATCAAGGCGCACGAACACGTGATCAACGTCTCCGTCACGCTCGCATGACGGCGCCCCTGTTCGCCCCGTTCCGGGGGTGGCTCATCCGACCCGAGTGGGCCGAGCGTGTGGTCGCCGGCGCCTACGACGCCAAGACGCCCGACGAGCGCCGGGCCATCGTCGAGGCCAACCCCTACAGCTACTTCGGGGTGACCCGTTCGGCCGGCGACCTCTCGCCTGGCGAGGTGGCCGACGACGACGAGTTGCTCCGCCGGGGGGCCGAGACGCTCAGCCGAATACTCGACGCCGGAGCGTTCGCCCCCTCCGATCAGCCGGCCTTCTACGCCTACCGGCTGGCCTACCGCGACCACGTTCAGACCGGCATCGTCGGGGCCCTGGAGGTCGACGGGTTGCGCGACGGCCGGGTCCTCACCCACGAGAACGTGCGACCCGAGCGGGCCTCGCTCCTCAGCCACCACCTCGAGGTGGTCGGGGCCACGTCGTCCCCGATCGCGCTCACCCACGAGCCCGACCCGACCCTGCGGGGATTGCTGGCAGCTGCGTGTGCGAGAACCCCCGATGTCGACCACGTGGTCGAAGACGTCCGACACCTCATCTGGACCCTCGACCCCGACGAGAGCGCCCGGGTGGTCGAGCTTCTCGCCGACGCCCGCGTCTACGTCACGGACGGCCACCACCGGTCGGCGGCGGCCCTCGCCGGACGCGACGCCCATCCCGACGAGCACGCCTTCCGGCGGACGCTCGCCGTGCTCTTCCCGGCCGACGAGTTGCGGGTGGAAGCCTTCCATCGCCGGGCCGCCGACGTCGACGGTCGATCGGTCGAGGACCTCCGTCGTTCGCTCGAGACCGTCGGCACGGTCCGGCCGGCCACCGACGCCGACGCCGCCGCGCCGCGGGCCCGCGGCGAGATCGGCGTCTACCACGACGGCCACTGGTCGATGCTGGTCCTCGATCCCCAGGAGCGACCCTCGCCCCTCGCCGCGCTCGACGTCGAGCGCCTCCGCCGCGACGTGATCGGACACGTGCTCGGCATCGACGAACTCGCGCCCGACAGCGGTGTCGACTACGTGCCCGGACCGTCCGGCGTCGGCGAACTCGTCGCCCGGTGCGACGCCGACGGCATGCTCGGCTTCCTCGTCTTCCCGACCGACATCCACGACCTGATGGCCGTCGCCGCAGCCGGTGAACTCATGCCCCCCAAGTCGTCGTACTTCGCGCCGAAACCGCGCTCAGGAGTCTTCCTGCGGATCCTCGGCACGGGCGCGACCGCCCATCTGCCGCCGAGCTGAGCGCCCTCAGCCCGGGACCGCGCCCAGCATCCGGGCGGCGGCGAGGGTGTTCTCCATGAGACAGCCGATGGTCATCGGGCCGGTGCCCCCGGGCATCGGGGTGATGGCGCCGGCGATCTCCTGGACCGAGTCGAAATCGACGTCGCCCACGATGCCCGCTTCGGTGCGTGAGATCCCGACATCGAGCACCGCCGCCCCCGGCTTCACGAAGTCGGCTGTCACGAGCCGGGCCATGCCGGCAGCCGCCACGACGATGTCGGCCTGACGGCAGACCCCCGCGAGATCGGCCGTGCGGCTGTGGGCGAGGGTGGGGGTTGCATCGCACCCCTTGCGTCCGAACAACAGCACCTGGGGGAGCCCGACGAGGGTCGAGCGGCCGATGACGACCGCGTTCTTGCCCGAGGTCTCGACCCCATAGCGTTCGAGCAGGCGCATGACCCCGAGCGGGGTGCACGGCACATGGCCGATCCGACCGCGGACCAGGCGACCCATCGAACGCTCGGTGAGACCGTCGACATCCTTCTCCGGCGGAACGAGATCGAGCACGGCCTCCGCATCGAGCCCGGCCGGCAGCGGGAGCTGCACGAGGATCCCGTGCACCTCCGGGTCGTCGGCCAGGCTTCGCACCGCGTGCTCGACATCGTCTTGTGTCGCGTCTTCGGGCAGTTCGACGTGGCGCGAGATCATGCCCGCTTCCCCGGCCTTGCGGTGCTTGTTGCGCACATAGATCTGGCTGGGTCGGTCGCCGCCGACGAGCACCGTGGCCAGGCACACACCCGGGTTGCCGAGCGAGTCGATCTCCTCCCTGATCCCGGCGACGATCTCGTCGCGAAGTCGGTTGCCGTCCATCAGGACCGCACCACCGTCGGTGCGGACGAAGTCGTCGTAGCTGGTCACGCGCGGAGGCTACCTTCTGCACGCCGCGCCGTTGTCGACCTAACTTGCCGAGATGAGCGACGTGCGCAGCGGGCCCATGAGCGGCATCAGGATCCTCGATCTCTCGCAAGTCGTGGCCGGCCCGTTGGCCACGCAGATGCTCGCCGAACAGGGCGCCGATGTCATCAAGATCGAGCCGCCCGAAGGCGAACTCCTCCGTCTCGGTCTCCGTCACGGATATCCACCGCTGTTTGCCAACGACAACCGGGGCAAGCGTTGCGTGGCGGTGGACACCAAGCAGTCGGAAGGCCGCGACCTCGTCCTCCAGCTGGCCCGCGACGCCGACGTCTTCATGGAGAACTTCCGGCCCGGCGTGTCCGAACGACTCGGCCTCGGTGAGGCGGCCGTGCGAGCGGTTGCGCCCGACATCGTCTACGTCTCCGTCACCGGCTTCGGGCCGACCGGCCCCTACGCCGACCGGGCGTGTCTCGACCCGGTCATCCAGGGCATCACCGGCATGGTCCACGGGCAGACCAGCCGTGACCTTCCCTTTCCCGATCTCATCCGCACCCTCGTGGCCGACAAGACCACCGCCTACACGGCGGCCCAGGCCATCTCCGCCGCCCTCTTCGCCCGTGAGCGAGGCGCCGGAGGGCAGCACATCGAGATCGCGATGCTCGACGCGGTGCTCGCCTGGTTCTGGCCCGATGGGATGAGCGACTTCACCCTGCCCGACGACCCTGCTCCCGGACGACGGGCGAGCGACAACTACCGCCTGACCGACACCGCCGACGGCCAGATCATCTACTACCTCGCCTCCACCGACCAGATCTGCGGGATGTGGCGGGCATTGGGTCGCGACGACATGCTCGACGACGACCGCTACAACCACATCGGCCTCGGCCGCGACCCTGAGGCCCTGGCGTTGGTCGGTGCGACGATCGTCGAGGAGATCGGGGCGCTGGCCACAGCCGACATCATCGAGCGTCTGGCCCGCGAGGGCGTGCCCGCCGGGCCGATCCACCAACGGGCCGACGTCCTCACCGACCCGCAGGTCGTACACAACGGACTGGTCGTCGAGTGGGAACACGCCGACCTCGGCCTCGTCCGCCAGATCCGACCACCCGTCGACTTCCACGGCACGCCCACGACGATGCTGCACCAGGTCGAGGACGTCGGCGCCAGCACCCGAGCCGTGCTCCGCGACCAGGGGCTCGACGACGCCGCGATCGATGGACTCATCGCGCGAGGCGTGATCCGCGAGACCTGACCGGAAATGGGCCGGAAGGCCCGTTTTCGCCTCATCCCCTGCCCGATCCGGCCGATCTGAACGGTGTTGACCGAAGTCCGCACCGATTCGAGGGAGAGGTGAATGGGGAGCCGCGCACTGCTGAAGGGTGAACAGCGGGCACTCGTCGGCATCGTCGCGCTCACGCTGATCGGCACGCTCAGCGAAGCGGGATTCCTGGTGATCATCGCCCGCGCCGGTGTCGCGCTCGCCAACGGCGAGAAGGCCATCACGATCCAGGGCGACCACACCGTCGCGATGATCACCGGTCTCGCGGCCGCGGCCGCGTTCATCATCCTGCGCTTCGTCGCCAACATCGGCGGTGCGGCGCTCTCGAGCGTGAGCATGGCTCGCGCCGCGATCCGGTTGCAGAGCGAATTCACGGAGGCCTACCTGGGCACCGCGTGGGACGTGAAGCACAGCCTCGCCCCGGGGCGGGTGCAGCAGCTCCTCAGCAACTACGCCCGCACCGCGGTGAACGCCGTTGCCGCCACCGCCCGCGGGCTCACGGCCGCCGTCAGCCTGTTCGCCCTGGTTGCCGTCGCCTTCGCCATCCAGCCCTACATCACGATCGTCGCCACCCTGCTGGTCGCCGCGCTGGGCACGGCGATGGTTCCTCTGCGACGGAAGGTCCAGAAGGTCTCCCAGCGGGCCGCCGCGGCCCAGGTCGCGTTCGGCACGCGCGTCAACGAGACCGAGTCGCTGGCCCTCGAGATCGAGGTTCACGGTGTGGCCGAGCCCGTCGCCGAGCGCGTCACCGCCGACGCCACGGAGGCTGCCCACGCCCTCGGCTGGTCGCAGTTCGCACAACTCGCGATCGGCCCTGCGTACCAGCTCGTCGCCTACGGCGGCGTGGTCGGCCTGCTCGCCGTCGGCATCAGCACCGGCGTCGACGACATCGGCACGGTCGGCGCGGTCTTGATCCTGCTCCTGCGCTGCCTCGGCTACGGCCAGTCCCTCCAGGTGGCCCGAGCCCAGTACACCCAGGCCGACGTGTACGCGACGGCCCTCGCCGAGGAGGTCGCCCGCTATCGGGCCGCGACCCCGGAGCGGGGAAGCCGGTCGAGCACCACCGGAGGCGGGCTCGTGGCCCGTCGGCTGAGCTACGCCTACGACGACGAGCCGACCCTGCACGACCTGGACTTCGCCGTGGAGCCGGGATCCATCATCGGCGTGGTCGGCCCGTCCGGCAGCGGCAAGTCGACCCTGACCCAGCTGGTGCTCGGACTGCGCGACTCGAACGGCGCCCTCACACTCGACGGCGTGGCCATCGACGACGCCGACCCCGACTGGTGGGCGCGTCGGGTCGCGATGGTGCCCCAGCACAGCCAGCTGTTCACCGGATCCGTCGCCGACAACGTGCGATTCCTGCGCGACCTCGACGACGACGTCATCGTTGCCGCGTGCCGTCAGGCGGCCGTACACGACGAGATCATGGCGATGGGCGGCTACGACACGCCCGTCGGCGAGCGGGGCGGTGCCCTTTCGGGTGGCCAGCGTCAACGGATCTGCATCGCCCGGGCCCTCGCCGGCCGACCCGAACTCCTGGTGCTCGACGAGCCGACCAGCGCCCTCGACAGCGTCTCCGAACGACTGGTCCTCGACTCGCTGGCCGCCCTTCGCGGCTCCACCACCGTCCTCGTGGTGACCCACCGGCTGGCCGTACTCGACGTGTGCGACCACGTCCTCAGCCTCGCGGCCGGTCGCATCGACTATCTCGGGCCCACCGACGGCTACCGCTCGCGACTCGACCCGTCGTGGAGCGCGTGAGATGCGTCCCGTCGTCGACCTCCACAAGGTCCGCGCCGTCGGGCGCCCGCTCCGTCGCCGCAGCGCCACCGTCGACCGGGCGATGGTCCACGCCGAGACCCGCACCCGTCTGCGCCACGACCCGATCGTCGTCTTCTCGCTGGGCAAGACCGGCACCACCGCCCTGACCACCGCCCTGGAGTCGGCGAGCGGACGCCCGGTGGTGAAGGCCCACGCGCTCAGTCCCGCCGGCATCGAGACCCGCCTGGCCAAGGCCCGGCGGCTGCGGATCGTCGATCGGCCCCGCTTTCTGTGGGCGTGCGAGCAGATCGCCCGCACGCTCGACGCGGGCGGCCGCTGGGATCTGCTCTGCGGGGTCCGCGACCCGATCGCGCTCGCCGTCTCCGACCACTTCTACGGGCTGCAACGTCAACGCGAGGTGGGGCGAGACCCCTGGCTCGACCCCGAGGACGGCGAGGCTCACACGGCCGCCATCGTCGACAACATCCGCGCCAACTTCGTCGACACCGACTGGTTCGCCGCCGAGCTCGGGGCTGTCACCGGCATCGACGTCTACGCGACGCCCTTCCCCCACGACGAGGGCAGTCGGACCTACGCCCACGGGCGGTTCCGGGCCCTGGTGGTGAGGGCCGAGGACCTCCCCACGACCGGTCCGCGGGCCATCGCCTCGTTCCTGGGACTCGACGCGCCCCTGACGATCGAGCGGCGCAACGAAGGCACGGCGACCGATCCGACCTCGGCGTATCGCCGATTCATCGACGGCGCGACCCTGCCGCCCGCACTGGTCGACGAGGTCTACGACACCCGGCTCGCCCGCCACTTCTACTCAGACGAGGAGCGAGCGAGACTGCGGGCCGAGTGGACGGGGGTCCTGGTGTGAACACGCCGGAGATCTCCGTGATCATCCCCGTTCACGACGCCGCCGACACCCTGGTCGAACAACTCGACGCCCTTGCGGCATCCCTGGCCGACGCACCACCGACGGAGATCCTCGTCGTCGACAACCGATCGACCGACGGATCCGCCGCGGTCGCCACCCGGTGGGCCGACGACCACCCGGTCGACCTCCGCGTGATCGACGCCGCCGAACGACCCGGCGAACCCTACGCCCGCAACGTGGGTCTCGCCGCGGCCCGCAGCGACACGATCCTCTACTGCGACGCCGACGACCGCGTGGCGCCGACCTGGATCGGCTCGATGGCCGAGGCCCTGCGCAGCGCCTCCTACGCCACCGGCCCGATCGACATGCACGACATGAACCCGGCGTGGCTCGCCGACGTGCGCGGCTCGTCCGTGACCGGCCGCTCGCTGCTGTACGACCGGATCCCCTACGCCCATGGCTGCAACATGGGGTTCCGCCGCGACGCGCTGGTCGACGTCGGCGGCTTCGACGAGCGTTACACGGCCGGATGCGACCTCGACATCGCCATCCGGATGTGGGAAGCCGGCCACGACCTGGCCTTCGCCGACGGCGCACTGGTCCACTACCGCCTGCGGCCGTCGCTGACGGCGACCTACCGGCAGGGTCGGTTCTACGGCCGCTACCGCGTACCGATCCGCCGCCGACTCCAGGCCGCGGGCATCGAGGCCGCAGCCGAACGTCGCACCGGGCGTCGGTTGGCCTGGTTGGCCCGCACGTCTCCACTGGCCATCGCACGCAAGCCCTCACGGGCCCGCTGGGCCTGGGTGCTGGGTCAGCTCGTCGGAGAGCGACAGGGCGGCCGCTTCGCCCACGAGGCGCACTGACATGGCGACATCCACCCCATCCAGCCCGCCGCTCGATCTCGCGGTGATCATCCCGTGCCACAACGAGGCCGAGACCCTGCCGGCCCAACTCGACTCACTCCAGGCCCAGGACTGGGACGGCTCGTGGGAGATCGTCGTCGTCGACAACCGCTCCACCGACCACACCGTCGCCGTGGCCGAGCGCTACGCCTCCGGGCCGGTCCCCGTGCGGGTGGTGCAGGCCACCGAGCGAGCCGGGGTCGCCTACGCCCGCAACCGCGGTGTGCGCGAGACCGACGCCCGCTCCGTGGCCTTCTGCGACGGCGACGACGTCGTCCACCCGGGATGGACCGCCGCCATGGGCAACGCGCTGCGGACCGAGTCGCTCGTCACGGGCACGCTGGACGGTGACCGGCTCAACGAACCCTGGCTGGCGCGGACCCGGCCGATGGGCTCGAGCGAGACACTCCCCCGGTTCGGCCGCGTGCCGTTCGCCCGGGGGAACAACACCGGCATGCACCGGTCGGTCTGGGCGGAACTCGACGGCTACGACGAGGACTTCGAGGGTCTCGAGGACATCGAGTTCTCGGTCCGCGCGGCCGGCGCGGGCTATCAGCCCGCACTCGTGCCCGACGCCCGCGTCGCCTACCGCTTCCGATCCGGGCTGCGGGCCACGTGGCGTCAGGGCGTCTACTACGGGCTGGGTCAGCCATGCATCTCCGCTCGGGCCGCCGAGCTCGGACTCGACGGGCCGGGGCGCTTCAGGGGTCTGAAGTCGTGGGCGTGGTTGGCCGTGCGACTTCCGACGGTGGCGACGCGAGCCGGCCGCCACGCCTGGGTGTTCACCCTCGCCGTGCGCTGCGGCGTCCTCCGGGGCGCGATCAGGAACCGCCGCCTGTTCTTCTGACCGACCCGATCGTCGCTCGGTCAGGGACGCACGAAGAGGTTGCGTTGGCCGTCGGTCCGCTCGTGGCGCAACCCACAACCCGCCAGGTGTTCGACGATCTCCGGGAGGCCGACCGGGTCGTTGACCTCCACGTCGGCCCAGAGCAATCGCACGGCGTACCAGTCGCCGGGCGCGGTGCCGAGGATCATGGATCCGGCGGCGCCCTCGACGTTGATCTTGGCCACGACCGGGTCGCCGGCCTCGGAGATGGCGGCCAACGCGTCGGAGAGCGACACCATCTCGACGATCTCGGTGCCGACCGACTCACCCCCGACCGGGGTGTGCACCGAGTGGCCCCACGAACCGGCGGCGAGGTGCAGGGAGACCGTGCCCGCCTCGGCACCGACCGCGTGGGGGAACACCCGCCAACGATCGTGACCCTCGGCCGAGCGGCGCAGGCTGGTCAGGTTCTGGCTGGCGGGCTCGTAGGAGTCGACCCGGCGGGCCCCGTCGGCCAGGGAACGGATCGCGAAGTAACCCTTGTGGGCCCCGACGTCGAGCACGGCGGCGTCGGCCACATCGCACGGAAAGTGACGGTCGATGATCGCGCCGTAGAGGGTGAAGTAGTCGATCTCGCGTGACGACCGATCGATCCACGCCACCCGGACGCCGAGGGGCACGGCGATGTCGCGGTCGGTGCCGCGCTCGGCTCGCAGCAGAGCCCGCTTCGTGTCCCGCGGGAGCGACGCCGTCAGGATCCTGACCACACGTTTGGGAGCGTTGAACCGGGCGGACACCGGGCGAAGCGTAGTGCTGCGGGCGGTGGCCGATGCGGTCTTCGGTGACCGCTAGCGTTGGCTGGCCATGCTCGACTCGATGCGCACCCACGGGGTCCTGATCACGTTTCGCCGCCGTGATGCGCTCATCGACCATCTGCGCATCCTCGGCGAGCAGAGCCGGCCGCTCACCTCACTCCTCGTGGTCGACAACGACAACGACCCGGCGATTCGGGCCCTGGTCGACGTCGAGACGGCAGCAGCACCGGAGGTCCGCTACCTCGGACTCGACGACAATCCGGGCCCCGCCGGGGCCATCGCGGCCGGGATCCGCGACGTGATCGCCCGCACTTCCGACGACGAGTGGCTGGTCCTCCTCGACGACGACGACCCGCCACCCCGCTCCACGACCCTCGAGGCCCTGGCCGACACCACTGCGTCACTGGCGACCGCCGACCCCCACCTCGGTGGGGTCGGACTGTGGGGCTCGACGCTCGGGCGGGGTGGCCGGCTGCGAGCCGCGACCGGCCACGGGCCGGAACCGGTCGCCTACCTGCCCGGCGGCGCCTGCCCCCACTACCGGATCGGTGCGCTGCGGGCTGCAGGCGGCCCCGATCCCGAGCTGTTCTTCGGGTTCGACGACCTCGATCTGGGCCTCGCCCTCCTCGCCGCCGGCGCACCGCTGTGGTCGAGCGGGCTCGCCCGAGCCCACGGATGGGCCTCGATGGTCGAAGGCCGCCGCGCCTCCGCCGCGGTCGAACCGCCGAGCTGGCGTCGCTACTACAGCCTGCGCAACCTCGTGTTGATCCTGCGCCGCAACGGCCGCCCGGGTGCCGCCGCGTCGATGTCGCTGCTCGCCGGGCTCGCCAAACCCGTCGCGAATCTGCCGCGGCGACCCGCGGCGAGCTGGCGCAGCCTGCGCCTCAACCTGCTCGCCCTGCGCCACGGTTGGACGGGCCACGCCGGCAAGCACCTCGACCCGCTCGATCTCCCGGCTTGGCTGCGATGAACACCGGACCGCTCTTCGTCATCGGATGCCCCCGCTCCGGCACCACGCTGCTCCTCGACCTGCTCGCCGGGACGCGGGCCTTCGGCTACGTGAGCACCAGCGGCGCGCGCCGCGATGTCGACGAGTCGCTGCACGGCCGCACCCGCATCTACGACACCCCGGTCCTCGGCGGCGCGCTCTACATCCATCGGGCCCGCATCCTCGGCGCGGCCGCCCGCCTCGGCCCGCTCGGCCGGTTCGCTCGTCGGCGCCTGCCCTCCGCCATCGAGCCGTGGGAGTTCTGGGAGGACCTCATTCCCGCCTTCCGTCCCGAATGGGGCGACGGCCCCGCGGTCGACCCGTCGGCCGACGCCCTCGACGACGAGACCGTCGAACGCACACGAGCCGTGGTCGACGACCTCCTGCGCCGCCAGCGCCGCTCGGTCCTCCTGTCGAAGTACACCGACTTCCCCCGCATCGAGCTGATGCGCGCCATCTTCCCCTCGGCCCGGTTCGTCCACATCCGGCGCGACGCCCACGCCGTCGCCAACAGCTACGCCGTCGAGATCGAGTCGGGTCGGTTCGGCACCTGGGAGCATCGGGAATGGTGGGCGGCCGAGTGGCCCGAGTCGGCCCGCGACCACTGGCGCCGCAACGGCGAGACGATGCTCGGGTTCGCCGCCCACAACCGAAACCGCCTCGTCGCCGTGATCGACCGCGCCGTCGACGACGACCCCGGCATCATCGACGTCACCTACGAGGCCCTCGCGGCGGATCCCGAAGCCACGCTCGCCCGCATCCTCGACTTCGCCGGCGTCACGACCCGCACCGACCTCGCCCGCCTCGCCCGGTCCCGGCGGGTGGCCGACACCAACGAACGCTGGCGGACCAAACGGTCGGCGCAGGAAGCGGCCCTGCTCGACGAGATCCTGACCCCCGAGGAGCACTGAGATGGTTCGCCACAACCGATCTGCCGCCTTCGACGCCGCCCATCGCGAGCCCGCGGTGGGGGCGCGCCGGTGGGCGGAGCTGGCCGACGACCCCAACGACCCTCGGGCGGTCGCCCACCGGGCCCGCACCCTCGAGCGGGCGTGGCGACCCGGCATCGGCGACCGCGTCGCGTTCCTGGCCGACCGCTGCCGTGGGAAGAACGTGCTCGACATCGGCTGTGTCGCCCACGACGAAGCCCGACTCGACGGCGATGGGTGGCTCCACGGCCACCTGTCGCGTGCCGCGGCCCGCTGCGTGGGCGTCGACATCCTCGAAGACGGTGTCGCGGCCGTGAACGCAGCCGGGTTCGACGCCGTCGCCCACGACCTGACCGCCGGTCTGGGGCCGCTGGCCGACCGGGGGCCCTTCGACGTGATCGTCGCCGGTGAACTCATCGAGCACGTGCCCGATCTCGACATGGTCTTCCGGGTCGCGGCCGAGGGACTCGCCGACGACGGCCAGCTGATCCTCACCACCCCCAACCCCTACTCTCCCCAGCGAGTGCGGGCCGGTCAGCTCGGCATCGTGTGGGAAAACGTCGACCACGTGAGCTACCTCTTCCCCAGCGGCATCGCCGAGCTCGCGGAGCGGCGGGGTCTGGTGCTGACCGAAGCGGCGACGGTCGACGAGCCGGCCCGCCCGAGCGGTTCACCCGTCCGGAAGCTCAAGCGTTCGGTGCGCGGCAGCCACTGGCGCAATGTCGGGTTCGCCACGCTCGAGGAGACGGGTCAGGCGTCGGTCGACGCCGGACCGATCGGGCGCTGGTTGCGCGACCGGGCCCGCCCCCGCCGGCGCTTCCTCGGCGAGACGTTCGTCTATGTGGTCAGACGGCACGTCGGGGAGGGCCCCGACGCGGCGTAGCCTGCCACGATGCGCGACCTCTACCGCTGGCAACACGACGCGCTGACGGCGTGGCACCGCTGCGGACGCAAGGGTGTGATCGAGGCCGTCACCGGATCGGGCAAGACCGACGTCGCCATCACGGCCATCGCCGACGCACTCGAGCGAGGCCTCTTCGTGCTGGTCATCGTGCCCTCGCGGGTGCTGATGGAACAGTGGAACGAGCGGCTCGTCGAGTCGCTGCCCGATCGATCGATCGGGCGGCTCGGCGACGGCTACCGCGACCGGCCCGCCGACTGCGAAGTCCTCGTCACCACGCGTCACAGCGCAGCCAGCCGCGTGCCGCTCCCCACGAGCGACGCCGGGGGCCTGCTGGTGGCCGACGAGTGCCACGGCTTCGGCGGCGCCGTGCTGCGCAAGTCGCTGCTCCCCGAGTATCAGGAACGCCTCGGGCTCACCGCCACCCTCGAACGCTCCGACGATGCCGTCGAATCGATCCTGCTGCCCTACTTCGGCGGCATCTGCTTCCGCTACGACTTCGGCGCCGCCATCGACGACGGGGTCTGCGCCCAGCCCCGTGTCGCGTTCGTCGCCGTGCCCCTGACCGCCGAAGAACGCAGCGAGTACGACGCCACCGAGGGAGCGATCGTCGCAGCCCGCCGCGTCCTGAAGTCGATCCCCGGCGTACCCCACACCCCGTTCGGCGACTTCCTCGCCGCCGTCCACCATCTCGCCGAGAACGACGGTGGAGCCGACGGCAAGGCGGCCAACGACTATCTCGAAGCCTTCTCGGCCCGCCGCGAGATCGTGGCCACGAGCTCGGCAAAATACGAATCGCTGGGCACGTTCGCCGACGTGATCAAGACCGCCGAAGGGGCGCTGATCTTCACGGAGACGGTGCGGGCGGCCAACCATGCGATCGTCCGGCTCGACCCCCACGTCGACATCGAGATCATCACCGGCGGCACCGGCCGCAGCGACCGGGGACAGATCCTCGACGACCTGCGAGACGGGTCGCTCGACGCCGTCGCCGCGCCGCGTGTGCTCGACGAGGGGGTCGACGTCCCCAATGCCAACCTCGGCATCGTCGTGAGCGCGAGCCGCACCCGCCGCCAGATGATCCAGCGGATGGGCCGCATCCTGCGCCGCAAGCCGGAGGGCAGCGGCGCCCGCTTCGTCATCATCTTCTCCGCCGACACGTTGGAGGACCCCCGCTACTCCGACGGCGGCGACGGTTTCCTCGACGAGATCGAGAACATCTCCGAGTCGTCGTTCATCTTCGGCCCCGAACAGACCGACAAGCTGACCGAGTTCCTCGACTACAACGGGCCCGACGTCGTGATCGAGCCCGACACGGTCGGCCGCTTCGTCACGCCCGACCTCTCGCCGGAGGAGATCACCGAGTGGGCCGATTCGGCGCCCTACCTGGAGATCCGCAGTCCCGAGCTCCCCACGATCTCCCAACCCAAGATCGTCAAGGAGAAACCCCGTCTCTCCACCGGCGAGCACCCGGTGCGGCTCGAAGCCGTGGGCAAGGAATGGGTGCTGCGCTGCACCGGCTGTGGTGTCGCCTCGGAGCCGCGGGCGTTCAAGTGGCAGGCGCTCGACGACAAGGTCGATTGCACCTGCCTGCGCTGACCCCCCTAGGGTCCGGGCATGAGTGAATACGGGGAAGAGACCGCCAATCCGAGTGCCGACGGGGCGACCGACGACGGTCACCAGTGGGTGATCCTCGATGATCCGATTCCCGGCGTGCGCCGGATCACCTTCAATCGGGCCGACAAGCGGAACTCACTGATCCATCCGCTCCGCGGCGCCATTCTGGGGGCGCTGCGCGACGCCGACGACGACCCCGACGTGAAGGTGTCGATCATCCGCGGCGACGGGCCGTCGTTCTCCGCCGGCTACGACCTCGCCGGCGGCAACGAGGGCTACGAGCTGCCGTTCTTCACGGCCAGCGGCGAGGGCCAGTGGCCCCGCCACGTCACCGAGGGATGGATGAGTATCTGGGACCTCGCCAAGCCCGTCATCGCCCAGGTCCACGGCTACTGCCTGGCCGGCGGGTCGGAGCTCGCGACGTGCTGCGACCTCGTCTACATGGCCGAAGACGCCCAGATGGGGTACCCGGCAACCCGCTTCGGGGTGCCCGACATGCACTTCCACGCGTGGTTCATGGGCATGCGCAAGGCGATGGAGATGATGATGACCGGCGACTCGGTCAGCGGCCTCGAGGCCGTCCAGTACGGCTGGGCCAACCAGGCGTTCCCGGCCGAGAACCTGAGCGAAGAGGTGTTGAAGATCGCCGCTCGCATCGCCCAGACCCCCTCCGATGTCGTCGCGCTCAACAAGCGCGTCGTCCATCGCCAGATGGAGGTCATGGGGCTGCGTACCGGCATCCGCCAGGGCACCGAACTCTGCGCGTTGGGCACCCACACCGAGTCGATGCGCATCTTCATCCAGGGGGTGCAGGAGAAGGGCCTCACCGCGACGCTCAGCGAGCGCGACGAGCCCTACGACGACTACCGCACCGCGGCCGAACAACCCAAGATCGCCGACTAGCGGTACTGGGGCCAGTCGGCGATCCGGAACGCGAAGTCGTGGGCCCGCAGAATCCGGAGGCCGACGGCGGAGACGACAGCCGCGCCGACGATCTCGGCGAGCACTGCGATCCAGGTGAACGCATCGACGTCCCCACCGGGCAGCGGATCGCTGAGTGGTCCCCATTCGGGCAGTAGGTGCGCAGCGGAGACGCCGACCACGATGGAAAGCCCGCCGACTGTTGCGACGGCCGGCGCGGACGGATGACGGACCACCACGAGTGTGAGCATGACGGCGAGCAACATCGCCACGACCGTGCCGCCCCAGACCACGCCGTCGTCGACCACGTCGAGTCCGCGACGCAGATGATCGCCGTTGTGGATCACGAAGCCGCCCGCGAGCACCGCCGACGCGGCGGTGAGGGTGAGGCCGTGACGAGTGTCTGACACCGGTGTGACGGGTCAGCCGGCGCCGGTGACGAAGGGGGCGGTGGTGCCGGCGAGATCCATCGGCGCCATCTCGAGCTTGCGGTGGTCCCACGAGCGGACCCGCTCGACCTCGAGCTTCACCGCCACCCGCTTCTGCAGCATGATCTCGACGAAGGGCTTCATCTCTTCGCTGTAGGGGCCGTTGTAGCGTTCGAACACGTTGACACCCATGCGCCAGATCTCGTCGGGGTCCTCGATGATCACCCCGCGACCCTCGAGGGCCACACCCCGGAGCTGGTCGTAGGTGAGACCGTCCTCGATCATCACCGAGAGGCGGTCGTTGCGGCGGAGGTTGACGACCTTCTGGGCCTTCGCCTTCGTCTCGAACCAGATGGTCCCGTCGAGCCAGGCGTACCACATGGCCACGAGATGGGGCGCGCCGTTGGCACCGACGGTGGCCATCGTCGCAGTCCGGCTCTGCTCGATGAAGACGTCGATCTCCTCGTCGGTCATCGTGATCTGCGAGCGCTGGTTCTGTCCCACAACGGGCTCCTGTCGGTTGTTTCGATTCGGCCGCGTGACACTACCCCCAGTGCCGATGCCGGCCCCAGTGCCGCCCGCGTGACCGGGTCAGTCGCCGACCGGCACCCCGCCGACCGCACGCGGATCGGCGAGTTGCACCGGCGGGGCCGTGCGCCAGTCGAGGGCCCCGTCGTCGGGGGTGGCGACCCAACGCTTCTGGGGGCCGTCGGTGCGGGTCGCCCAGTGTGAGTGGTTGAGCTGATGGAGGTGGAAGCAGCCCTGGAGGGCGTTGGTGAAGCCCTGGTTGTCCATGGTCTGATTCACCGACTGCTTGATCAGCAGCGCAGCCATGGTCGGCACCTGGGCGACCCGGCGGGCGAATTCGACCGTGCGCTCCGCGAGCTCGTCGGCCGGGAAGATCTTGCTGACCATCCCCAGGGCATGCGCCTCCTCGGCGCCGATCGCATCGCCGGTGAGCAGCAGCTCCTTCGTCTTGCGAGGACCGAATTCCCACGGGTGGGCGAAGTACTCGACGCCCTGCATGCCGAGCCGGGTGCCCACCACGTCGGCGAAGGTGGCGTCGTCGGCGGCGACGATGAGGTCACAGGACCACAGCAGCATCAGGGCTGCGGCGTAGCTGGCACCATGGGCTTGGGCGATGGTGATCTTGCGCAGGTTCCGCCACCGCAGGGTGTTCTGGAAGAAGTAATGCCATTCCTGGAGCATCAGCCCTTCGCTCCCCTCCCGGGTGCCGCCGTTCATCGCCCGGGTCGGGTGGGTGGCGTACTCCTCCATCGCCACCTTCGAGCCCATGTCGTGACCGGCGGAGAACATCGGCCCCTCGCCACCCAGGATGACGACCCGCACGTCGTCGTCGGCCTCGGCCCGGCCGAACGCGGCGTCGAGCTCGACGAGCATCCCGCGGTTCTGCGCGTTGCGGGCCTCGGGCCGGTTGAGCATGATCCGCACGATCGTGCCGTCGTCGATCTCCTCGTAGGTGATGTAGTCGTAGTCGGCCATGGCGGATCCCTCCGGACGCAGTGTGTGGTCCTCGTCGACCACAGCTCGGAGCGATACTGCCCCGGAACGTCGCCCATCCGCATCTCCCGGCCGCTGGAGGAGGGCGACGCGCCGTCGCTAGGTTGCCGTGGTGCGATTCGTCTCCTACATGTCGCCGGGCTTTCCCGAGTCCCTGTTCGAACTCCTCGCGGATCGCATGGGTGCGGAGTTGCATTTCGAGAGGGACACGTCCGGCCCGCCCGCCGACGTCGACCCTTTCCGGGACGGCACCTTCGACTTCGGTTGGATCTGCTCGACGTCGTTCGTCGACCTGGCCCTCCGGGACCGCGACCCGTCGGTGCGCTTGGCGGGGGTCGCCTGGGTGCCCGACGACCCCGATGTCGACGGGCGGCCCGTCTACTTCGGGGATCTGGTCGTGACGGCAGACTCCGATGTCCATTCCCTGGACGATCTCGCCGGCCGCAGCATCGGCTGCAACGACATCGTCAGCCTGAGCGGCCACTACGCCCTGCGCATCGCGATCGAGGAACTGGGCCACGACTCCGACAGCTTCGCGGATCTGGTCTTCACCGGTGGCCACCACAACTCGCTCGATGCGCTCCTGGCCGGCGATGTCGACGCGTGTGTGGTCGATTCGGTCGTTCGGATCGGCCGCGCCCGCCACGATGCTGCGGTCGATCGACTCCGGGTCGTGGACCGACTCGGACCGTGGCCCGTACAACCACTCGTCGCCCGCCACGACCTCGATCCCGCGCTGGTCGAGACGGTTCGCCGGAGGCTCCTCGCGGCGAATGACGACCCCGAGCTCGTCGGCGCACTGGGTGATGCCGCGCTGACCCGCCTCGTACCCGTCGACCACACCCACTACACGCCGGTGCGGGACGCGCTGCGGCGCAGTGGGCTGCAGTTCATGTGAAAGGGCGTGAACCCGCGCCGCGCCGGTCGACGCCGGAGCGTCGACCGGCGGGCACTCAGGTCGGGATGGGCACGTAGCTCTTGGTCGAGAAGTCGCTCGGCCGCTCGACCGGGCTCTCGTCGATCAGCCAGTCGATCCACGACTGGGCGTAGTCGAGGAAGGTGTCGACGCTGCGGCCGTCGGCGACGACATCGGCCATCACGGTGTAACCATCGCCACCCCCGGCCATGAAGCTGTTGGCGACGACGACATATGTCGCCCCGAGATCGATGGCCGTCCATGTGCCCGACCCCTTCGGTTTCACCTCGATGTTCGAGAAGCGGCTGCCGAAGTCCTCCGTGATGTCGACGTCCCAACGGATGCCGGCGCCATAGGGGTAGGCGCCGCTCGAGCCGCCGTTGTCGACCACGTTGCCGAGACCCTGCTCGAGGGCGAGGACGATCTCCGCGCCCGTCATCTCCAGCTCGAAGAGCGTGTTGGCGAACGGCAGGAGCTCGTAGGCGTCGGCGATCGTGATGTCACCCGTCGGGATGTCGATGCGGACGCCGCCGGAGTTCTGCAGGGCGATGTCGGCCCGGAAGGCTCGGTCCAGGACGGCATCGGTCACCTGCTGCTGGATGTGGCCGCCCTGGGGCACCTCGGCCGGGGTACACAGCGAGCTGCGACCGGGGTTCTGGAACGCACCGGCACCCTCGTCCTGGTAGGGGAACCGGGCCAGGCACAGGTCCTCGGTCGTCGAACCGATCACCTGCTGGCTCAGGACGTCGACCTCGGCCGCGAACCCGGCGAGGGTCGCCACGGCCGCTGCGTCGGTGGACCACTGCATCTGGTTGGCGGCCGCGAGGGCGGCGTCGACGTCGGCCTGGGTGGCATCGGTCGAGTCGCCGTCGTCGTCGAAGTCCAGGACATCGCCGAACATCAGGTAGGCGTGGCCACCACATCCGGTCACGTTGCCGTCGTCGTCGAAGTGCACGTTGAGGGCGCCGACGGCCTTGCTGTACTCCCACGCCTGCACGACACACGTGGTGTTGCCGCCCATGTCGGTGGTGACGGTCGGGTAATCACCGGTCCCGGAGATCCCGAGATCGCTGTAGTCGCCGACGAGGGTGTGGCTGTCGCCACCGACGATGAAGTCGACACCGTCGACCATCGAGGCGAGGTCGAGGTCGTTCTGGTACCCCTGATGGGTCACGAGCCCGATCTTGTCGTAGCCCTTGGCCGTCAACTCGTCGATCATCGCTTGCGCCGTCGCGACCTCGTCGAGGAACACCGTGGAGTCGAGCGGCTGCGACGACACTTGGGTCTTCTGCTTGATGTCGATGCCCACGAAGGCGACGGCGTCGTCGCCGAACTGTTCGATGTGGTACGGCTGGATGTAGTCGTCGCTGACCGGCCCCGGAGCGAGCGGGGTGCCGGCCGCCGGGCGGATGTTGGCCGCGAGCGCCGGTGTGTCACATGTGGGGTCGGCGTTCAGGAAGTCGAGGAACGTGACGAGGCCGGCATCACCCGCATCGAACTCGTGGTTGCCGAGGGCGAACATGTCGAAGCAGACCTCGTTCATCATCGCCGCATCGGCCTCGCCCTCGAACAGCGTGTAGAAGAGCGTGCCGGTGATCGCGTCGCCGGCGTGGACGGTCACCTGGTTCTCTCCGGCGTTCTCGTCGCGGAGATAGTCGATCGCCTCGACGACCCGAGAGAAGTCGCCGAGCTCGATCTCGACCTCCCCGGTCCCCACGTCGATCCCGATGTCGTCGACCTCGAGGTGCGAATGATGGTCGTTGACGTGGAAGACATTCAGGGAGAAGACCGGCGCGCCGTTCTCCCGCCAGAGGAAGGTGATACCCATGGCCCGGGTGAGGGTGATGTCGGGGCCGAACACCCCGGGCGCGATGCCGGTCGTGAGCCCCTGGGCGAGCAACCAGTCGACGGCCTCGGTGTAGTAGAGACCGGCGCCCACGTCGCCGAACCCGGCCGCCGGGTTTCCGGTCGGCGAACCCGCGGCCCGCCAGAGGAGGGTGGCGAACATCGCTCGGGTCATCGGGAGGTCGGAGCCGAACTGGGTCGAGGAGATGCCGGTCGTGATGCCGGTCGCCTTCGCCCAGTTGACCGCCTCCTCGTAGTAGGAGCCGGGCACGACATCGGTGAAGCCGGCGTCGGGGCTGCCCGACGGCGAACCGGCTGCCCGCCACAGAAGGGTCATCCCGTCCTTGCGGGTCAGGGTCGCATTCGGCGAGAACGTCGTTTCGGATGTGCCTTCGCTGACGTTCGCGGCGAACGCCCAGCTGACGGCGTCGTCGTACCAGGACCCTTCCGGGACGTCGGTCAGCGAACCGACCGATGCCGACCCCGGGGCCATCGCGAGCCCCATCGCCAGCGTCAGTGCGCTGACCACCACGACCACGAGCTTCCTCATCTTCGTCCTCCTGCCACCCCGCGAGGCGCCCAGTTGTTCAACTGATCCGATACTTGCCGCGGCGAGGACGGCGATCAACCCCTCCGGGTGGTTTCCCGATGAACCCGACCCGACCGGGAGGTGAACGTCCGGCGCTCACCCGTCAAGCGCGGTCAGCGCCCACCCCAGGTCGACGGTGGTCGGATCGTCCACGCCGACGATCGAGAGGGTCTCGGGCGTCCACCGGTAGATCGCCACCTGCCCGAACCGCCGGCCCAGGTCGAGGGCGACGTCGAGCTCGATGTCGAGCACGCCGAACCCGGGCTCGGCCATCGACCCGTCGGGCGCGCTGCCGACCGTGTCGATGCACGTCTGTCCGGCGAGGGCCCCGTGCAGCTCCCGGTGTCGGACGGCGTTGGCGGCGGCGTCGATCTCGGCGCCGCCCGGGTTGTGGGCGGTGATGATGTGGACCGGCGACGAGAACGGAAAGCGTCCGAGCGTTCCCGAGGCGACCGGTGCGAGACGGTGGGGTCCGGTGGGCAGGGCAACACGCACGACGGCACCGGCGAAGCCCTGCCAGAGGGCGTCCACCGGCGGGGGATCACCCACCGACGAGGCCATCGGTCATGTCACCACGGCCTTCTCTCGCAGGGTGGCGATCTCGTCGGCGAGACCGAGCTCGGTGAGTATCTCGTCGGTGTGTTGCCCCAACGACGGGGAGTCGCCGGTGAGGGTCGCTGGCGTCGCCCCGAACTGGGCGGGATGACGGGGAATCCGGGTGCGGCCGACCACCTCGTGGTCGGCCTCGACGAACAGGCCCATCGCCACCGCGTGGGCGTCGCGGGTCAGCTGGTCGGGTGTGAGGATCATCGCGAACGGCACCCGCTCTCGTTCGAAGCGCACAGTGGCCTCCTCCATGGTGAGGTTCGCGGCCATCGCGTAGACCATGTCCATCACCGGGGCGAGCACGTCGCGGTTCTTGATGCGTTCGCCGACGGTGGCGATGCGCGGGTCGTCCCACCCCTCGACGTCGAGCGCCTTGCACATGCCGGCGAAGTCGTGGTCGGAGGTCGGCGTCACGATGCCCCAGCCGTCGCTGAAGGCCATCGGCTGGAAGCCGGCGACGAAGCTCGACGGCTGCGACCCGTCGGCGTCGAGCATCACTTCGTTGCCGGCCGCATCGGCCCACAGGAACGAGACGACGGCGTCGGCCATCGACAGCTTCACGTGTTGGCCACCGCGCCCCTGTTCGCGAGCGAACAACGCCGCGGTGATGGCCTGGGTGGCGAAGAGCGCCGTCACCTTGTCGGCCACCGTCTGGCGCAGGAAGGTCGGCACCCCGTCGTCGGGGTCGGCCTGGTTGGCGGCGATGCCTCCGTAGGCCTGCATCACCGTGTCGTACACACTGCGGTCGCGATAGGGACCGACGTCGCCGAAGCCGGAGAGCGACGCGTAGACGAGGTCGGGATTCTCGGCGGTCAGCGCGTCGTAGCCGAGGCCCAGACGATCCATGACGCCGGGCCGGAAGTTCTCGACCACCACGTCGACCTCGGCGGCGAGGCGCCGGGCGATGTCGACGCCCTCGGGGGTCTGCAGGTCGAGGGCGATCGAGCGCTTGCCCCGGTTGCACACGAGATACAGCGCACTCATCCCGTTGACCATCACCCCGACATAGCGGGCGATGTCACCGATTCCCGGCCGTTCGATCTTGATCACGTCGGCACCCTGGTCGGCGAGCAGGGAAGCGGCGTAGGGGCCGGTGAGGGCGATGGAGAAGTCGAGCACTTTGAGGCCCTGCATCGGTCCTTCGTTCATGTTCGTCTCCTCAGTCCTGGAAGACCGGCGGGCGGCCTTCCTTGCGGGCTCGAACGGCTTCCTGGAAGTTCTCGGTGGTGAGCCGCACGTAGAGCTGGGTGTGGGTCTCCATCTCGATCGCGGCGCGGAGACTGCCCATCTCGAGCCCGGCCCACATCGTCCGCTTCGTGAGCTGGGTGCCGTGGGTGCTCCACCCGTTGATCTGGTCGGCGAGGTCGAGCGCCTCGGTGAGGAGGTCCTCGTCGGGTACGACCCGGGAGACCAGGCCGATGTTGGCGGCCTCGTAGGCATCGACGTCGCGACCGGAGAGCATGATCTCCATCGCCCGCGACGACCCGATGGCCCGCGGCAGCAGGAAGCTGAGCCCGAGCTCGGTTGCCGTGAGCCCGTTGTTGATGCCGGCGGCGCGGAAGTAGGCCGACTCACCGGCGAGCCGGATGTCGGCGCCGAGCGTGAGGCACATGCCGCCACCGATGGCCGCCCCGTTGATCGCACAGATCACCGGCTGCGGCATGCGCTGCATGGCGGGCACGAGATCGGCCAGCACCGACATCGCCTTGCTCGCGATGCGGGTGAGGGTCATGCCCTCGATGTTGGGCGGCGGCCCCCCGTCGTCGCTCGTGTCGGCGCCGGAACAGAACCCGCGCCCGGCACCCGTCAGGATCACGGTGTGGGTGTCGTTGTCCTCGGCCACCTCCTCGAACGCCTCGTGGAGCGGCACCATCAGCCGGAACGCCATCGAGTTCATCCGTTCGGGGCAGTTCAGCGTGATCACCGTCGTGTGGGGACGGGGTTTGTCGATGAGAACGAGGTCGGTTCGTGCGTCAGTCATGTTGTGACGCACAATAGGGGTGTGGACGGTTTCCGCCCAGCCGCCGGCCGCCATGACGGAGCGGCTCCGTGAGCTCCACCGATTCGGCCGGACCGTGGACCGGCGCCGAGGCGGACGACGCCACCGGCGACCCGAACGACCGGGTCCACCACCACGCCCGCATCGACGACGCCCGGCCGACCCCGGCCGACGGCACCTACACCACCTTGTGCGGGCTGAAGATCCGTCCGCGGCCCGAGGCGGCGCGACTCCCCTGCTGTCCGATGTGTGCGCTGACGATGGGCGCACCCTGTCGTTGAGCGCGCCCTGTCGTTGAGTGCGCCCTGTCATTAAGGGCGCCCTGTCGCTGAAGCCGCAGCCGGGTCAGCCGGCCGTGCCCTCGGCCGCGGCGGCGAGTCGGTCGAGGGTGTGGGCCATGCCGGCCCGGGTGTGTTCGGCTCGATCGGCGACGCCGGTCGCGAGCCGGGCGATGGGCTTGAACCACCCCGGGCGCCGGTCGGCCCAGGTCTCGGTGGCCGTGCAGCCGCCGTCGGTCGACTCGAACTCGTAGGCCCACTCGGAGATCGGGATCCCCAGATAGGAGACGTCGAACGCGAAGCGCTCGCCGGGCACGGCGTCGGTCACCGTCACGAGTGTGCTCCAGCGATGGATCCCGTTGCGGTTGCGGCCGCGGAACTTCGCGCCCGGCGCGGGGCCGTCGGCACCGCCGACCCACTTGCCTCCGGCGTTCTCGTTGGACCACTCCCCCATCCTCGGGAGGTCGGAGGCGAGCGTCCAGAGCGCCTCGGCCGGCGCGGCGATGTCCCTCGAGACGGAGAGCGTGTCGGTCATGGCCGCACGGTAGCCGCGCCGCCCGCTCGCTACATTTTCGCCATGGACGTCAGCGAGCAGACCATCGACACGACAACGAACGACGGCGACATGGCCGTGGTCGTCTCCCAGCCGGTCGACGACCCGGAGGGCGGAGGGGCATGGCCGACGGTCGTGCTCTTCATCGACGCGCCCGGCCTGCGCCCGGCGACCCGCGACTGGATGGCCCGGCTGGCCTCACACGGCTACCGCGTGGTCGCCCCCGACCTCCATCACCGCCACGGGCGACTCCGCTACTACGAGCCGGCCGACATGGCCGCCGACGCCGACGCCCGGCCCACCGTGATGGGCTGGATCGCGTCGATGACCGACGACCAGATCCAGCACGACGCGGCGTGTGCGTTGGCGGCGGTCGGCCACGAGAACGACGCCCCGTACGCCGTCGTCGGTTTCTGTCTCGGCGCCCGGGCCGTGTATCGGGCCATGGAGCGCAACCCGGACCGCGTCGTGTGTGGTGCCGCGTGGCATCCGTCGTTCCTGGTGGACGACGGGCCCGACTCGCCCCACCTCACCGCCGGCACGCTCGACCGGCCGCTCTACCTGGGGATCGGCGAGGCCGACGAGGTGCAGTCCATCGCCATGCACCAGCCGTTCCTCGACGCGGTGTCCGACCTCGACCATGTCGATGTCACCACGTTCCCGGGCGCCGACCACGGCTTCAGCTGGCCCGGCTACCCGACCTACGACGAGAACGCGGCCGAGACGAGTTGGACGAAGACCGTCGCCCTGTTCGACACCGCCTTCGGTGGCCGCTGACGGAAGCCCCCGACCGATGCGCTCACCCCAATCGGTCGTCGACGTGATCGAGGACACCGGCGAGGAGCGTGTCGAGCGATGCCGCGCCCGCCACGGGGTCGGTGTCCGGCCCGAAGTCGGTGGTCGCCCAGATCAACACGCGATCGACCACCCCGATCGCGGTCCCCTTCCACGCCCGGAGCCGCTCACCGGGTTGCCGTGGGCACACCCGGACACCGAGCGCGTCATCGCCGACATCGTCCACCGGGCACGGGCCCTGGTCGAGGTCGACCAGATCGAGGGCGAAGGTCGCCTGGTCGGCGATCGCCGCGTCGTCCTCGCAGACGTATGCCGTCACCGAAGGGGCGAGGATCCCGACCGCCGGGGCCTCGGTGAGACCCACATCGGCGTCGTAGAAGAAGGACGCGAAGGTCACCTGGGTGCACGGCCCTTCCTGGATCGAAACCCGTAGCGCCTGGTCCGCCTCGGGGTAGCTCAGGTCGTCGGTCGCCCCCAGGGCGAGGTTCTCCTCGTCGATGACCGCGATCAGCTCCGCGAGGGTGGGGAGGACCTGCTCGGGCGCGTTCTCGATGATCGAGTCCGGGTCAGGCCAGCTGGCGATCGCGACGGTGGTGGTCGGCGCAGAAGAGGGAGGCGCGCTGGTCGTGGTCGAGTCGACCCCCGCCGACGAGGCATCATCCCCGTCGCCGCACGAACTCAGGATCGCGCCGAGCACCAGCACGCCCGTGATCCATCGATGTCTCCGCCGTCCCGCCATGTCGTCGCGCTCCTGTTCGCCGTTGCTCCGGCCGACCATCTTGTCGCAACCGAGTCCCTCCGGCGAACGAATGCCGGCTGCCGCAGTCCCCTCCACGGCGGGGCGGCCCCGCCGGGCTCGGCCGGGTAACTTCGGGGTGGAGAGGCAAGCCCATGACCGATCACGAAGAAGACCCGACCGCCAACAAGGCATCCGATGCCCTGTTGCGCGAGACCCCCGCCGGCCCGGAGCACTACAACTCCCGAGGCAAGCTCAAGAAGGCGTTCTACGAGCGTCGGCTCGACGAGCTGCAAGAGGAACTCGTGAAGCTCCAGTACTGGGTCCACGAACACGGCCTGCGGGTCCTCGTGATCTTCGAGGGTCGCGGGTCGGCCGGCAAGGGCGGCGTCATCAAGCGCATCAACGAGCGCACGAGCGCGCGCATCGTGCGGACCGAGGCGCTGCCCAAGCCCACCGAACGCGAACAGACCCAGTGGTACTTCCAGCGGTATGTGCCGCTCCTGCCGTCGGGGGGCGAGATCGTGCTGTTCGATCGCAGTTGGTACAACCGCTCCAACGTCGAATGGGTGATGAAGTTCTGCACCGAGCAGCAGCATCAGGAGTTCCTGCGGACCTGTCCCGAGTTCGAACGCATGCTGGTGCGCTCCGGCATCATCCTCGTGAAGTACTGGTTCTCGATCAGCTACGAGGAGCAGGAGCGCCGGTTCGCGGCCCGCAACGACGAGCCGGTGAAGCGCTGGAAGCTCTCCGACATGGACCTCGAGGAGCACCGGCTCTACACCCGCTACTCGATGGCGAAGGACACCACATTCCAACACACCGACATCAAGGAGGCGCCCTGGTACGTGGTGCCCTCCGACGACAAGCGACGGGCCCGGCTGAACTGCATCAGCCACCTGCTCTCACAGATCCCCTACGAGGACGTGGTGCCCGACCCGATCGAGATCCCGGCCCGTGAGGAGATCCCCTACATCCGGCCGCCCATGCGGGAGCAGACGTTCGTGCCGCTGCTCTACTGACCGACCGGGCGGAGGCCGGGCTCGTCAGACGGTGAAGCGACCGCCACGGATCCGTTCGGCCTCCATCAGTTCGACCTCGTGGGCGCCCGACACCACGATCGCCGGGTCGGGCACGAAGTCGAGATCGGGATTGCGGTCCTCGTAGTCGACGGCGTCGAGCATCATCCGCATCGCGTTGAGGCGAGCCTTGTGCTTGCTCTGTGAACGAATGACCGTCCACGGAGCCGCGCTCGTGTGCGTGCGGCGCAGCATCTCGTACTTGCGTTCGGTGAAGTCGTCCCAGTACTCCTGGGCCTGCACGTCGATCTCACTCAGCTTCCACTGGCGCAAGGGATCGTCGCGCCGGCGATCGAAGCGCCGTTGTTGCTCCTCCTTGGTGACGGAGAAGTACAGCTTGACGAGCACCGTCCCCTGGTGGACCAGGTCCTTTTCGATTCCGACCACGCCACGAAGGAAGTCCTCGTGCTCCTTCTCGGTGCAGAACCCGAACACCGGCTCGACCATCGCCCGGTTGTACCAACTGCGATCGAACAGGACGATCTCGCCCGCGCTGGGCAGGTTGGCCACGTACTTCTGGAGGTACCACTGGCCCCGTTGCTCCTCGGTGGGCTTGCCGAGGGCGACGACTCGATAGTGCTTCTCGTTCATGTAGCGGGTGACACGGCGGATGGTGCCGCCCTTGCCCGCCGCATCGCGTCCCTCGAAGAGCACCACCATCTTCATGTTGTTCGCCTCGAGGTGGCGTTGCAGCTTCAGGAGTTCGACCTGGTACGGGATGAGCGCTTCTTCTTTGTGGATGCGCTTCTTGAGCTTGCGTCGTTTGGCCTTCTCCGCGGCGAGCGCGGCACGCAGGGCCGCCACCTCGCCGTTTCGAACACCCGATCGGTCGTCGTGATCTGCCCGGCGCTCGCCCATCGGGCCAGTCTCCCATTCGTGCGGCCGAGACGCATGAGTCGGAAGGCCTGAGCCGACGGCGCCGCTCAGCCGAGCACGGACTCGACGGCTTCGAGCACCGACGCCGAGCTCGCCGGCTGGGGCACGACGACGAGCGCAGACTTCTTCGCGAAGTCGGTCGCCTCGATGAGGACTCGCGCCCGCGAGTCGTCGACATCCCACATGGGCATCGGCAGGACTCGAGACATGGCGCCTCCTTGCTGCCCAGCGTGGGCGAGGCGCCGCATTCCGACCAGGGTCCTTCGTCCCGCGTCAGGGGCGGGGATCTCGACCGTTCCAGGCCACGAGGCGATCGATGGCCGGCGCATCGTCGGGCACGGCGATGGCCTCCGCGAACGGAACCGCGACCTCGTCGAGGCCCATCGCCGTGGAGATCTCCTCGAACATGGCGAGGCGGTTCTCGGCCGGGAGGAAGTCGCGCACCGCGAGCGCGGCGTTGACGACGGTGTCGTCCCAGTCGGGGTCCTGCCCCGTTGCGGTGGCCAGGTCCCAGGTGTGGACCGTCAGCTCGGAGAAGTACGACGCGAGAACGTCGGCACCGGTGCCCTGGATCCACGGCAGGGCCATGGGCCGTTCGAGCACCGCATCGTCGCGCCACGCGTCGGCCACGCGACGCGACGCTGCCGCCCAGGCCTCGGCCCAGCCATCGTCGTCGACCGGCGACTCCGCGACCGCGAAGGGATCGTCGCCCCGACCGAGCGCGGCGATGCGATCGAGCACGCCGACCAGATGGCCCAGCATGGCGCGCACGTCCATCTCGGCGCAGGGCGTCGGGGCGCTGAGCTGATCGGCCCGCACGGCGGCGACGACGGCGCCACCCGTCGCGATCGCCTGCTCGAGGATCGGGCGGGGATCGATGCGGTCGTGGGTCGTGGTGATGTTGGTTGAAGTCATGCCACCACCATGCCCTCCTAAACCGGTCACCTGATGGCCGGTTTCTGTGAAACCATCGTCGGCGTGCGAGCGGACCGACTGGTGGCCATACTCCTCCTCCTTCAGCAACGCGAGCAGGTGACCGCCGCTGAGGTCGCGCGGGAGCTGGAGATCTCCGAGCGCACGGCTCGCCGCGATCTCGACGCCCTCACCATGGCCGGGGTGCCCGTGTACTCCGTGCGCGGCCGCGGCGGGGGCTGGCGCCTCGTGGGCGGCGCCCGCACCGACCTCTCGGGGCTGACCGCCGGCGAGGCCCGCGCCCTCTTCCTCGTTGCCGGTTCTGCCTCGGCCGCGACGCCGGCCGTGAACGCAGCGCTGCGCAAGCTCGTCCAGGCCCTGCCCGAGCCCTTCCGGGTCGATGCCGAAGCTGCCGCGTCGTCACTGATCGTGGACGCGCAGCGGTGGGGGTCGAGTCGGGTCGAGCGCCGAGACCCTCCCTTCCTCGACGAACTCCAGGACGCCGTGATCCGCGGGGTCCAGGTGCGGCTCGGTTATGTCGACCGCGACGGCGTCGAGACCGAGCGCACCGTCCACCCGCTCGGCATCGTCGCCAAGGGCCCGACCTGGTATCTCGTCTCCGACACCGACGCCGGTCGGCGGACCTTCCGGATCGACCGCGTGTCGTCGGTCTCGTCGACCGCCGATCCCGTGCGCCGACCTGACGGCTTCGATCTCGCCGAGAGCTGGCGGGAGATCGCCGACGAGGTGGACCGCAAGCGAACGCCGCTGGAGGTCCAGGCCGTGTGCGCGCCGGACGGGATCGGCCTGCTCCGCATGGTGCTCGGGGATCGGCTCGATGTGGGCGGTACGACGGCCGACGGCGGTATCGACGTCGCCATCCGCGGTCACAACGAATATGCCGTCGCCGGCGAACTGGCCGGGCTGGCCGAATGGCTCGAGGTGACCGGCCCCCCGGAGGTGCGGGACCGCCTGGCCTCGATCGGCGCCGAGCTCACCGAGCGCTACGGCTGATCGACCATGGGCTGCCGAGCACCGCCTCGAGCGCCTCGGCGGCCCCCCAAAACCCGAACTGGCGTCACACAGACCCGAAACCCGGGCATATGTGACGCCAGAACAGAGAAGGTGGAGAGCTACTCGATGCGCAGGCCGGAGATGGCCCGGCTGATCACCAGCTGCTGGATCTGCTCGGTGCCTTCGAAGATGTCGTGGGACTATCCGGGACTTATCCACTGGTGTCCGGTTTGGGCCTTTGTGCCATCTGACCTGCGGAAACGTCGACTGGCGCTGTCCGCTAGTGACCGCTGATCATCCCTACTCCGAGCCGAAAGTAGGGATAAAGGTAGGGATGCACGGGATCGAATAACGCACCCGCGCCTCGCTCTAGGCGGCCCTACGGCGTTTGCTACGGCGCCGATTCGGATCCGATCTGCGCACGGGACCGGTGTGGTCGCCCCCGCTTCCGTGCCAGGTACCGGTCGCGCGCCAGAACTCGTAGTGGAGGAGCCACTCACACGACCACGGCACAATCGTCTCTGCGATCAGGTCATCGCCGCACCACTGACCCGCCTCATATAGACAGAGGCTCCCGTCGGCGTAGATGTGCGGCAACTCGCCTTCTTGATCGGCAACGAGCGCCGGGCTTCGGACCCTCACCACCGGATGGAGCGGAGGCCGGTAGATCACCTCAACCCGATACGTCGCACTGATCACCGACGGCTGAAGCGCGCCGACCCAACGGAGCGTCCCAGCCCGCAGAGCGACCTGACCGTGCGGGTACAGCCGACGCAGCGCCTCCGCATTGCGCACTAGGCCCCGCAATCGACTACTCGCCATAGAAGTCATGGCGGCGCACCGGCCGGATGGCGCTCCCGGTGCCGACGCGGCCCGATTCGGTCACGCTCAACGAGCTCGCCGCAGCCGCTGCCGCGAAGCGCTGAGCAACTGTTGCCGCGGCCGCCCGCACCGGGCCCTCGCCCAGGGATTGACCCACGACGTCAGCGAACGCGTCGATCCCGTCGGGCCGATCCCAGCTCTCCACATCGGCGAGTAGCTGGGTCACCCAGGCATCGAAGTGCGCCTTGCGGCCCTCGTGGGTGTTCCACTTATCGGCGAAGTTCTCTTCCTCATGGGCCGGGTTCGGGACCCACCACTCGCCATCGCGGATCTCGATCGCTCCGGTCAGTCCCGCCGCGACCTTGCGGTAGGTCTCGTACACGTCGAAGTCGCCACCGTACGCTCGGCCAGCCAGTGTCGTGATCAAAATCGATGGCGGCTTCTCGCCGGGGTTGTCGGCGAAGAACTCGTCGCGATGCAGCTTGAGGAGCTGGACCGCCCGCTGCAGCGGGGTCCGCACCAGCCATCGGGGGACGTCTTCGACCTCGCGAGCCAGGGCCTCGCCGAGGCGAGCCCGGGCGACAGCGACGGTGTCGCCCATCACGTTCCAGAACCAGTCGGCGTAGCCGATTGGGTTGCTGTGCTGCCACTCTCGAAGGTCTCGGTCTGACAACAACACCGCTTCCGGTGCGCCGTCGTCGTCGGGGATGACCGGGACCACGTCCATGTGGAACGCGTCGTCGGGATAGACCAGCGTCCAGCATCGCCCCTTCTCCTCAAGTTCCGGTGAGCCGTTGAGGTCGCCTCGCTCGGCGATGTAGGCGTCGAGCAGCTCCTTGGCTTGGGCGCGCAGTTCGGCTTGGGTGACCGACGTCTTGGCGATCGGGCGGAGGAAGACCAGGTCGATGTCGAAACCGCTGTCACGATTCGGGCGCAGCACAGTTCCGAGCCGAAAGGACCCTTGCGGGTACACGTCGGGATCGCCGATGCCGTACTCCACGAGCCACTCCCCCAGGTCCTCATACAACGCAACGGCTCGCTCGAACTGCTCGGGGGTGAGGTCGAGCGTGTCGACCGTGGCTTCGAGCAGGGACGAGATGATCGGTGCGTCAGGTTCAGACATGCACTTTCTCCTGGGTATGGAACGGTTCGTAGGGAGCGGGAGTATGGGCGAACAGCTCCCCGAGCTCGGGGGAGCGGTTGCGGCTCTCGGCGTGGGCCCGGCCGATGAGCTCGGTCGCCGTTACCCGGTCGAGCGATTGAGTGCCCTCGGCGATGGTCGCGTCGACTCGGATCACGTTTGAGCGGCCGACGATGAGCGCCGCGTGGCTTGTCGCTGCCAGAGTTTGGCCGCGCAGGACGATGTCGAGCCCGGCGCGGCGCCAGGCGAGGAGACCGCCTCGGTCGAGGCTGGTCGGTCGGTTGCGGAGCTCGGTGGTGGTGCCAACGTTCAGGACGCGGATACGGCCGCGGTCTCCGCCGAGGCGGTCGAAGCACTCGGCAACGCCGACCATGGTTGGGTTGTTGGCCCAGACGCCGCCGTCGATGAGGCGGTGGTGCTCGACGGTGGCCGCTGGCAGGTAGGTCGGCGCAGCGGTGGTGGCCATCGCGACGTCGACGGCTCGTACTCGCCAGTCGCGTCGAAGCTCTTGGTGGTGCGGTGTTCGGAATAGGTGCACGTGATCCGCCGCCAGGTCATAAGCCGGGATGGCGAGGCGGAGCTGGGAGTGCCCGAGCACTGCGTCGCCGAACTGTTCTTCGAGCACGGCTCGTAGTCCGTCGGGGTCATATCGCGGTGCCCGCAGGCCGCGGAGCGGACCGCGTCGCGGCGGAAAGATCTCGCGGTGATGGGAGACGTAGAGGTCGAGCAGCTCGGCGGGCCGGTGTCCAAGTCCGAGCCCGAGTGCGAGCAAGCCGCCGGTCGAGGTGCCCACGACGAGGTCGAAGTGGTCGCCGATGCGGGTGCCGAAGTCTTCTTCCCACGCGGCGAGGGTTGCGGCGGCGAACATGCCTTTGAGTCCGCCGCCGTCCAAGCTCAGGACCTGAAGCTGGGTGTTGTCCTGCGTTGTGGGATCCATGGCGCTACTTGGTGTCGCGAGGTGGGAAGGGATCGTTGCCCGGGGCGACG
>JAUIML010000238.1 GCA_030432715.1 Acidimicrobiia bacterium
GTTTCACGAGTCGCCGGCGGTCGTCGAGCTCGCCGGCGACACGACGTACGGGATCTGGGGTGGACCGCTCGTCGACGCGATCACCGTCTTCGACGCAGGAGCCGAACCGGTCGCCGTGGAGCTGGTGCCGTGGCTGGACATCTACGACCATCGGGGGCCAGCCAGCGCCGAGTTCGTCGGCCGTGTTCGCATCGAGGAGGGCGGACGTTACCGAGTCGAGGTCGTCGACGGTGACGCCGCCGTGGCCTTCGGCGATCTCCCGCTCCTGGCGGAGCTGGCGGAGTCGGAGAACGACACGGTGCGCTTCAGCATCGGTCAGGACCCGCGTGCCCCGGGTCGTCGTCGGTCGGGCGAGTTGTCTCGGTTCGCCTGGCTGGCTGCCGCGTTGGGCCTCGTGCTCGGTGGGGTGCTCGTGCTTCAGTCCAGGAACCGAGCGACCTCGTCGAGCGGTTTGCGCTGAAGGTCGGGCACCTGCACGCCAGGGAGCGGATGGCCGACCGGGAACATCACGAATGGCCGCTCCGTCTCCGGGCGAGCGAGCACCGTGCGCAGGAACGCCATCGGACTCGGTGTGTGGGGAAGCGTCGCCAATCCCATCTGGTGGATCGCGGTGACGAACATGCCGGCGGCCAGGCCGACGCTCTCCTTGACGTAGTAGTGGGTGCGTTTCGACCCGTCGTCGTTGGTGCCGAATCGCTGCTCGAAGAGGACGACGATCCACGGGGCGATCTCGAGGAACTCCTTGTGGTGATCCGTGCCGAGGGGAGCCAGCGCCCGCTGCCACTCGTCGTTCATCCGGTTGTCGAGATAGTTGACCCGTTCCTCCTCCTCGGCGGCCTCGCGGATCCGCCGCTTTATTGCGGGATCGCTGATGGCGACGAAGGTCCACGGCTGCATGTGGGCCCCCGACGGTGCGGTCGACGCGGTGCGGATCGCCGTCTCGATCAGCCGGCGGGGGACAGGCGTGTCGTCGAACATCCGGACGCTGCGGCGCCCCTCCATCAGTCGGTGGAAGTCGTCGGCTCGTCGTTGCATCTCTTCGTCGCTCCGCCGCTCCGTCGAGAAGGGCACGAACGCGTGGGCGGCGGCGAGCGCCGGATCGGGATAGGGGTGCTCGTAGGTCGCCATCGTGGGCGACGCTACCCGCCGTCGCCGTGACGAGTGTCTGACACCGGTGTGACGGGCTAGGCCAGCTCGTGGCAGGTCTCGGCGGCGGCAGCCGCGACGTCGACGTCGCCCACCCGCGCAGGCCGCGAGACGCCCAGGTCGGTGTAGACGGTCTCGGCGAGCACCTCGACGATCGCCGGGTCGAAGTGCGTGCCGGCGCCCGCGAGGATGTGGGCCAGGGCATCGGCCGGGCTCCACCCGGGGCGGTACGAGCGGTCGGTCGTCAGGGCATCCCAGACGTCGGCCACGGCGGCGATACGGGCGAGGTAGGGGATCTTCGTCGACACGAGGCCACTGGGGTACCCGCCGCCATCCCACCGTTCGTGGTGGTGACGGATCACGTCGAGCGTCTCCGACAACGAACTCGCGCCTTGCACCATGGCCGCGCCGACCTCGGGGTGACGCTCGATCTCGAGGCGCTCCATCGGATCGAGTGCACCCCGCTTGTTGAGGATCGCCTCGTCGATGCCGATCTTGCCGACGTCGTGGAGGTATGCCCCTCTGGTCAACGCTCGCAGGTCGGCGGAGCTCAAGCGGAGGCGGGACCCGATCCGCGCCGCGACCTCCGCGGTCCGGCGGCTGTGGCCGTGGGTGTACGGGTCCTTCGCCTCCACGGCGAGGACCAGGGTCCGGAGTGCCTCGGGGTAGCCGTTGGAGATGTGCACGATCGGGTCGTTCTCGAACGCCTCGGCGATCGAGTCCGCGACGGCCTTCGACCGCCGACTGGACACCGTGAGGGCGAAGACTGCGCCGGCGAACCCCGCGAGCAGGTAGCCGTGGTAGTCCCACCACGACAGATGCCAGAGTTCGCCCATGCGCAGGCTCGTCGCCGCCGCGATCGTCATCGCCGCTGCGCCCGCCAGAGCGAACTGGATCAGGTCGGCGCCGAGCTTCCATCGCTGCCAATGGGTATAGGTCACGGGGACGAGCGCTCCCCAGACCGCGACGGTGACGACTGAGTAGACCGTCGGCTCCCATGGCGCCGACGTCGGCGCGACGATCCCGGAGTCGAGGACGAGTGCCGTCACCGGAAGTCCGAGCACGACGACGGTCGCAACGAGGACGGCCGTCGGATGGTTGGCGATCCGTTGATGTGTCCGCCCGCCGGGTGCGGCGGCGAGCGCGAGGGCCGCTGCGAAGAGGGCGATGGCCACCCACGGGAGTCGACCGATCCAAGGGCTGAACGTCTGGCCGAGCACGCCCGGCGTCAGCAGACCGTGGCCGACCATCGTGATGCCGACGGCGAGGCACCCCGCGGCAAGGAACACCGGGCCCGGCCCGGCGGCAGTGCGCCGTGTCGAACGGGCTGCGGCGAGCGCCACGATCAGCGCGGCACCCGCGATGCCGCCCACGACGAGCAGGTGGAACACCGGGTTGATGAAGGACGGATCGAGGTCCGGCGCCCAGTTGCGAACGACGAGGGAGAGCGGAGGTAGTACGAGGAGCGCGATGAGGCCCGGCTGACGGAGCAGCTGCGCGAGCGGGCGACGGGCCATGACCTGCACATCGGCCAACGTGAACGGGAGTTGAGAAAGGTCGGCCCCGGTCGCGTGGGTACGCGCGTGGTCAGCTCTCCAGCACTGATGCCGTCATGCCAGCGATGCGACGGCCCGTTCGCGCAGCTCGTACTTGAGGACCTTGCCGCTCGCATTGAGCGGGAGCGCTTCGACGTACTCGACGTGGCGGGGGCACTTGTAGTTGGCCATCTCGGCTCGGCACCATGCGATGAGGGCGTCGGCGTCCTTGTCGGCCCCCGGCGCCGGGACGACGAAGGCGTAGCCGACCTCACCGAGGCGCTGGTCGGGCACGCCGACCACCGCGACCTGACCGATCCCGGGATGCGCGGCCATGAGGTTCTCGATCTCGGCCGGGTAGGCGTTGAAGCCACCGTTGATGAACATGTCCTTGACCCGGTCGGTGATGTCGATGTTGCCGGCGTCGTCCATCACCCCGATGTCGCCGGTGTGGAGCCATCCGTCGGCATCGATCGTCTCCGCGGTCTTCTCCGGGTCGTTCAGATAGCCCTTCATCACGTTGTAGCCGCGGATCACGATCTCGCCGGGTTCCCCACGGGGGACCTCACGGCCCTCGGGGTCGACGATGCGGACCTCCACATCGTCGATCGCTCGGCCCGACGTGCCCGAGATGATCTCGGCCGTGTCGCCGACGCGGCACATGGTCGCCATTCCCGACGATTCGGTCAGCCCGTAGCCGGTGATGATCGTCTCGAAGTGGAGGCGCCGGCGCATCTCCTCGATCAGCGAGACCGGAATGGGCGCGGCACCGGTGACGGCCAGTCGGAGGGTCGACATGTCGAAGTCGTCGAGGTTCTCGGTGTTGAGGATCGTCTGGTAGATCGCCGGCGGGCCCGGGAAGCAGGAGATGCGCTCCTCGGGGATCCGTTTCATCACGGAAGGCACGTCGAAGACTGGGTGGGGAACGATCGTGCTGCCGGTCATCAGACAGGCGATGATCCCGGCGTTGAGCCCGAACGAATGGAAGAACGGGTTCACGATGAGATAGCGGTCCTCGTCGAGGCCGATCGCCGTCGCCCACGAGTGGTAGGACCGGCAGATCGCCGAGTGGACGAGCATCGCTCCCTTCGGATCGCCGGTCGTGCCCGAGGTGAACATGATGTGACACAGGTCGTCGCCGGTGATCGAGGCGGTCCGGGCGGCGCGGTCCTCCTCGGCGACCGCCTCGGCCCGCTCGAGGAAGTCGGCGAAGGCCGTCGTCGTGTCGGGCACCCGGCCCCGCATGACCACGATCTCCTCCAGCGACTCGGGCGCGTCGGCTTCCTCCAGCGCGGCGACATAGTCGGTGTCGAGGAAGTCGGTGACGGTGAACAGCATCCGTGCCTTGCTGTTGCGCAGCACGTATTCGGCTTCGCGGCCCTTCCAGCGGGTGTTGACCGGGACGACCACGCCGCCGGCCACGTGGACGCCGAGCGCGGCGACCGCCCATTCCCAGGTGTTGGGGGCCCAGACCGCGACGGTGTCGCCCTTCTCGACACCGCTGGCCATGAAGGCCCGGGCGGCGCGGCGGATCTGATCGCGGAACTCGACGAAGTTCCAACGGACGTCGCCGTCGACCATGGCCTCGTTGTCGGCGAAGCGGGTGGCGGCGTCGTCGATGAGGCCGGGGATGGTGGTCCAGGGGGCATCGCTCATGGAGGCCGACCCTACCCTTGTCAGGTTCGTGTCGGGAAAGGCGGTCGTGCGATGATCCCCTGGTCGAAACAGGGGAGCGAACATGCAGATCAGAGGACTTCGAGCCGTCGTCGTCGGAGGCGCGTCGGGGATGGCCCGGGCGACCGCCGAGGCGATCGTTGCCGGTGGCGGATCGGTTGCGATCCTCGACCTCGCCTCATCCGACGGCGAGGCCGTGGCGGCCGAGATCGGGAACGGCACCACGTTCCATGCCAGCGATGTGACCGACTTCGAGGGAATCGAGACGGTGCTCGGCGCGGCCGTCGACCAGCTCGGAGGGCTGGACGCAGTGGTGAACACGGCCGGAGGCGGCGTGGCCCGTCGAACCCTCTCGAAGGACGGGCCCCACCCGCTCGACGAGTTCCGGCACGTGATCGACCTGAACCTGGTGTCGTCGTTCAACATCAACCGATTGGCCGCCGCGGCCATGAGCGAGAACGAACCCAACGACGACGGGGAACGCGGGGTCATGATCAACACCGCGTCGATCGCCGCCTTCGAAGGCCAGATCGGCCAGGTTGCCTACACCGCGGCCAAGGCCGGCATCGCCGGCATGTGTCTCACGATGGCTCGCGATCTCGGATCGCTGGGCATCCGGGTCAACGCGATCGCGCCGAGCCTGTTCGCCACGGGGATCACCAAGGGGATCCCCGACGAGTTCGCCGACGCGCTCACCAAGGACGCAGCGTTTCCCAAGCGGCTCGGCAAGCCCGAGGAATACGCCCGCCTCGCCGTGGCGATCATCGAGAACCCCATGCTCAACGGCGGGTGCATCCGGCTCGACGCGGGGCAGCGGTTCGCTCCTCGCTGACCGGCCGCAATCAGGGTTCGGCCGCGTTCAGGGCTTGGTCGACAGAGACACCGGGGTCTCGGGGCGAGCCGACAGGTCGAAGGTCGTGATCTCGTGAAGGTTCACCATGTCGGCCAGCGGATGGGGGGCGACCGGTTCGGCGTCGGGATCGATCACGATCTCCCACGCCTCGACCGCGTCGCCGGCGTCGTCGAGACGGCGGACCCGGGCCCGCGGGTTGACCGCCTGGGCCATGTGCTCGAACCCCGGCGTCGCCGGCGTGGCGAACAGCGGCATGAGGGGGCTCCGGCGGTCGTCGGCCAGCGCCGCACAGTCGTGGAGCGTGACCCGCACGGCGTCGTCGGTGAGCTCGACGCGGATGTCGGTGTATTCAGGGACGTGCACCGGATCGACCTGCACGATCGATGTGGTCTTCTCGCCCACAGCAGACGGCATGCAGACCGGCATGCTGACCGT
>JAUIML010000239.1 GCA_030432715.1 Acidimicrobiia bacterium
GAGGGGCCCCACGGAGCCGAGAGCCAGCAGGCCCTCCACGTCGCCTTCAGCGCCATGCTCCGCTCGGCGTTCCCTTCAGAATTCCCCGCCGAACGGCGCGACAAGATCATCCGGTCACTCGAGCACATCTGGTTCTCCGAACTCATCGCGTGGAAGAACGGCTGGAACCCCTACGAGCAGAGTGCCCGGGAACTCGAGGACGCAGCCGCGCTGTTCCTGTCCGCACCGGAGACCTAGGTCCCCATCCACCGACGGGCGGGGCTGGTTGGCCAAGCTTGTCGGGCCCGAGACGGGCGGCTACGGCGAGAGGACCGAACATGAAGAACTTCACGAAGATCATCGCGGCGCTGGTGAGCGTGGTCGTGCTGGCCACGGCGTGCGGCGACGACGGCGGTGGCGGCAACGCGGTGGCGGCGGACGATCCGCTGGTCCAGGCGATCGTCGACGACGTCATGGCCGAGAGCGACTCCCTCACCGCCGACCGGGCCGAAGCCGAGTGCTTCGTCGGCGGTGTCGTCGGCACGATCGGCAAGGACCGGCTGACCGCCCTCGGTGTTTCGGAGAGCAACGTGCCCGGCCTCGACGAGATCGACTGGACCGAGGACGAGGCCCGAGCGGTCGTCGACAGCATGTTCGACTGTCTGGACCCGGCCGAGAGCTTCATCGATTCCATGGACCTGGGCGAGCTCGACGACGAGCAGACGAGCTGTGTGCGTGGCGTCTTCAGCGAGGACGTGCTCAAGGACTTCTTCGTGTCGACCTTCACCGGCGACGAAGAGGGTGGCGCCGGGATCTTCGCGCTCATGGGCCAGCTCGCCGAGTGCGGTGTGAACTTCTTCGACAGCTGAACCCGGCGTAGTGTCGGTTCATGGCTCATGAACTGATCATCCGTGGCGGAACCGTGGTCGATGGCACCGGGTCCGAGCCGTTCGCAGCCGACGTCGCGGTCGACGGCGACCGGATCTCGGCCATCGGCGACCTGTCCGACGCCATCGCCGAGCGGGAGATCGATGCAACGGGCAAGTTCGTGAGTCCGGGCTTCGTCGACCTCCACACCCATCTCGACGCCCAGATCGGGTGGGACCCGATGATGACCTCGGCCAGCTGGCACGGCATCACCACGGCGATGATCGGCAACTGTGGCGTCACGTTCGCCCCGGTGAAGCCGGAGAACCGCGAGTACCTCGCCGAGATGATGGAGTCGGTCGAGGACATTCCGAAGGACGCGATCCTGAGCGGACTGCCGTGGAACTGGTCGACCTACGGCGAGTACCTCGATGCCGTGGAGGGTCTGGATCCGGCGCTCAACGTCGTCGGTCTCGTGGGCCACTGCGCGGCCCGCTACCACGTGATGGGTGAGCGGTCCCTGTCCGACGAGATGCCCACCGACGCCGAGCTGGCCGAGATGGGCGAGATCGCGGGACAGGCCGTCGCCGAAGGTGCCGTCGGCTTCTCGACCTCGCGCATCCTTCTCCACAAGGTGCCCGACGGTCGCCACGTGCCCGGCACGTGGGCCCCGATCGAGGAGTACGTCGCCGTGGGCGAGGCCATGCAGGCCGCCGGTGGAGGCCTGTTCCAGGGCGTGCTCGACATGGCGACCCGACGGGACCACGAGTATCAACTGCTCGACGCCGTCGCCGAGACCGGCACCGACGTGCTCTTCAGTGGCGGCGTGGGTGACGCCCCTCCGAAGGTCGTCCCCCGCCAGGACGCCTACTTCCAGGACCAGCAGGCCCGTGGCCGCCGCGTGTCGGCCATCTGCCAGACGCGCCCGGGTGGCGTGCTCGTCGGGCTCCGCCAGATGATGCCGGTGTTCTCGCCGGCCTGGCAGCGCCTCTCGGAGCTGCCCACGATGGAAGCCCGGCTCGCGGTGCTCCAGGACGCCGACGAGCGGGCGGTGCTGCTCGAGGAAGGCGTGGCGACGGGCACCTGGTACGACCCGGCCCACATCCACCCGCTGGGCCTGGGCGAATACCCCGACTACCAGGTCGAGGGCCACGTCGAGGGTTCGATCGCGGCGCTGGCCGAGGCCGCCGGGGTGCACCCGGTCGAGCTCATCGTCGATCGGCTGCTCCAGAGCGAGGGCCGCGAGCTCTACAACGTCTGGTTCTTCAACCGGGCGGCCGACAGCCTGGCCGACTACCTCCAGCTCGACCACGTGGCCCCCGGTCTCGGCGACGCCGGCGCCCACGTCGGTCAGATCTGCGATGCCGACGCCTCGACGTTCTTCCTCACCCACTGGGCCCGCGAGCGCGGCGCCTTCTCCGTGCAGGAAGCCGTGCGTCGGCTCACCTCGCAGCCGGCGTCGGTGATCCGCTTGAAGGACCGCGGCACACTCGCGCCCGGCTGGTTCGCCGACATCAACGTCTTCGACTTCGACAAGCTTGCGACCCGCTACCCCGACTACGTCTACGACTTCCCCGGCAACAAGGGCCGGTTCATCGTGCAGTCGGAGGGCTACGCGGCGACGTTGGTCAACGGTCGGGTCATCGCCGAGGACGGACAACACACCGGCACCCGGTCCGGCCGGGTCCTGCGCAGCTTCGACCGATAGTAGTGACCTAGCCTCGCGGGATGACCCTGCGGCGGCTCGTCATCGCGATCGGCTTCTCCCTGCTGGCCGCGACCTGCGCCGGTTCTGACGACACGCCGGCCGGTCCGCCCGAGGGCGCAGCCGCAAGCAGCACGACGACGGCTGCCGCCGATTCGGTCGCAACGACACTCGAACCCGCGGGTGGGAGCGAGTGGGTGACGACGCGTCCGACCTTCGACGACGGGGGTGTCACGTCGATCGAGGGGGTGAGCATGGACGTGGTCGCCATCGCCGCCGCGGGCGACGCGTACTTCGCCACCGGCGACATCGTCGGCATCCCGGCGATCTGGCGCAGCGTCGACCTGGAGCACTTCGAGGTCGTGTACCTCGACGAACGGACCGCCGGATCGAGCCGCTGGATGCGCCTCGAGTCCATCGCCTCGTTCGGCGACCGGGTCGTCGTCGGGGGCCGCGGCCAGCAGCGCGAGGGCGCGGGGGAGCGGATCGACCGGAGCTTCCTGTTCGTGTCCGACGACGGCGGGGACACGTGGGCGGAGATCGAGGATCCGTTGTTCACGGAACCGTTCCAGCGGCTCGATCGCCTGGTGCCCGCGGGCGATGCCCTGCTGATCGATCTCGTCAACGACGAGTGCTGCGGGCAACCGCGATGGCAACCCCACCGATCGGTCGACCTCGTCGACTTCGATCCGGTCGCGTTGCCCGCGGCCGACGACGACGCCTGGGCTACTTCGTCGGTGACGGTGTCGACACGACCTTCGCGGTCGAGTCCCGATGGGATGCCGACGCGCCGCGCTTCATCGTCTGGTCGTCGGTCGACGGGGCCCGGAGCTGGGACCGCGTCGAGCTGCCGGTCGACGGCGGCCTGGGCGTGGCGCCGGTCGACGGCGGGCTGACGATCCTCCCCGACTACGGCTACGGCGAGGTCGGTCCCGAGACCATCGACGTCCGTGGGCCGAGCCGGGTCGTCGGCGCCGACGTGGCGATTCTCGAACCCGACGTGGGTCAATGGGGCGACGACACGGCGCGGCTGGTCGGGCAGAGCATGCGGGGATCCGGCCGCTTCTACGGACTGCTGGCACGCCAGCTCCGGGCCAACCCGCACTACTGCTTCGAGGACATCGAGACCTGTCACGACTACGAGGCCGCGCTCGTGACCTCGAGCGACGGCATCGAGTGGTTCGACCTGGAGCACCCGGGTCTGGAGTCCTTCGCTCGGTCGGAGCTCTTCGCCACTGTCGACGGCCATGTCGCCCTCTGGCGGCACCCGAGGGACGAAGCGTTGGAGATCGAGTACTGGAGCGGGCCCGGCGTGCCGCCGACTGCGGATCCACCCGGCTACGCCCCACCGTCCGTGCCGATCCCCATGTACGACCGGGACGAAGGGCTGCCGATCGGGACCGAGCGTCGCTTCGCGTGGGGGCTCGGTGGTTGCGGCGGGATGTACATCGACGACATCAACTGGATCACCGCCGGGGAACCCGACACGACGGGCTGGCCGATCGAGGAAGTCCAGATCGACGACGGTCCCAGCGCCTATGCCTACGGACGGGTCCTTCGGGTCGCCGACGACGTGATCGAGTTCTCGATCGAGAACACCGACATCGCGGTGCGGTTCACCCCGAGGGCCGACGAGCCCACCGAGGTCTGCGGCTGAGCGAGCCGCCGGTGCATCAGGGCGACGGGTTAGCCGGTGCAGCGGCGGCCGCTGCGAGCCAGACGATCAGCTCGTCGAGGGGGAGTGGGCGGCTGATGCCGAAACCCTGTCCGAGGTCACAGCCCAGCGCATGGAGTCGGTGCTTCGTCTCCGTCGTCTCGACCCCTTCGGCGACGACGGAGAAGCCGAGGTTGTGACCCAGATCGATGGTGGAGCGGACGATCACGTCGTCGTTGCGTTCCTGGAGCATGCCGCCCACGAAACTGCGGTCGATCTTGAGTTCGCTGATGGGCAGTCGTCGCAGGTTGACGAGTGACGAGTGGCCCGTGCCGAAATCGTCGACCGACAACCGGACACCGATCGCGGCCAACTGCTCGAGAATCCGCACGGTACGCGGCGTGTCGCCGATGACCGTCTGCTCGGTGATCTCCAGCGTGAGGAGGCGGGGCGGCACACCGACCCGAGCGAGTTCGGTCGCCACCACCCGGGGCAGATCCTCGTTCACGAGGCTGAGGGGACTCAGGTTGACGGCCACCCCGACGTCGGGGTGCGTCGGGAGCCACGAGCGGGCCGCGCCGAGCGATTCGGCCAGCACGAACGACGTGAGTTCCTCGATCAGACCGGCCTGTTCGGCCACCGGAACGAAGACCTCGGGGCTGACGTGGCCGTGCACGGGATGGGTCCACCGCGCCAACGCCTCGACGGCGGCGACGCGTGATGTCCGCAGGTCGACCTGGGGCTGGAAGGCGACCTCCAGTTGGCCGGCATGCAGCGCGTCACGGAGGTCGCCGAGCATGGCGAGGCGGACGGAGTCGTTGCCGTCGAGGCTCGACTCGTAGATCGACGCCCGGCTGTGGCGACGCTTCGCGTCGTACATCGCGAGATCGGCGGACCGAAGGAGCTCGGCAGCGGTCATGCCGTGGCCCGGCGCCATGGCGATACCGATGCTGGCGGCGATCGCGACCATCGACTCGCCGAGGTCGAAGGGCTGCTCGAGTGCGTCGGAGATCACATCGGCCCGGCGCTGTGCCTCGCGCTGGTCGGCCACCGCGAAGACCGCGGCGAACTCGTCGCCTCCGAAACGGGCCGCCAGGTCGTCGTCGTCGAGGCATCCTCGGATCCGCGCGCCGACCTGTTCCAACAGTGTGTCGCCGGCCCGGTGACCGAGCGTGTCGTTGACCTCCTTGAACCGATCGAGATCGATCAGCAGCACCGCGAGCCCCCGATCGGTCCGGGGGAGCGTCTGATGCACCCATTCCTCGAAGTAGGCCCGGTTGGGCAGCCCCGTGAGGTGGTCGTGTGTCGCCGCGTGCTGGATCTGGACATGGA
>JAUIML010000240.1 GCA_030432715.1 Acidimicrobiia bacterium
CCCCCACATGACCGGCCACATCTCCAAGCACGCAGCCACGGTCGCCGAGGTGCTCCACGACGAGGGCTACGCGACCCTCGCGGTCGGCAAGTGGCACCTCGCCCCCATGGAGCAGTGCTCGGCCGCCGGCCCCTTCGACCACTGGCCGCTCCAACGCGGCTTCGACCGGTTCTACGGCTTCCTCGAAGGGGAGACCGACCAGTTCAGCCCCAGCCTCACCTACGACAACCACCACATCGACCCACCGTCGAGCTCCGGTGGGACCGACGGCTACCACGTCAGCGAGGACCTGATCGACCGGGCCATCGAGTTCATCCACGACTCGAAGTCGGTCCGACCCGACCGGCCGTTCTTCCTCTATTGCGCCTTCGGCGCGACCCATGCGCCCCACCAGGCCCCGGCCGAATACCTCGACAAGTACCGCGGCAAGTACGACGAGGGGTGGGACGTGGTTCGCCAGCGCTGGTTCGAACGACAGATCGAACTCGGCATCACCGAGGCGTCGACCCAGCTCGCCCCCCGCAACCCCGGCGTCGATGCCTGGGGCGACATGGACGACACCACCCGCGCCCTGGCCTGCCGGCTCCAGGAGGCGTTCGCCGCATTCCTCGAACACACCGACGACCAGATCGACCGGCTCGTCGAGGACCTGCGCGAGATGGGTGAGCTCGACAACACGATCATCATGGTGCTCGGCGACAACGGGGCGTCCCAGGAGGGCGGCCCGTTCGGCGTACTGCACGAGATGAAGTTCTTCAACGGCATCCTCGAGACTCCCGACGAGGCGGTCGAACACCTCGACGAGATCGGTGGTCCCCACTCCCACACCAACTACCCGTGGGGGTGGGCGCAGGTCGGCAACACCCCGTTCAAGTGGTACAAGCAGAACACCCACGAGGGCGGCGTCCACGTGCCGCTGATCGTGCACCACCCCGACAGGGTCACCGACGCCGGCGGCATCCGGCGCCAGTTCCACCATGTCAACGATCTCGCCGCGACGATCTACGACATGCTCGGCATCGAAGCGCCCCGGATGCGCAACGGACTCGAGCAGATGCCCGTCAGCGGTGTGCCGATGACCTACACGTTCACCGATGCCGGGGCACCGACCCGCAAGGAGATCCAGTACTACGAGATGGCCGGCCACCGCGGCCTCTGGCACGACGGTTGGAAGGCCGTGACCCGCCACAAGCAGGGCGTCCCCTTCGACGAAGACCGCTGGGAGCTCTACAACCTCGCCGAGGACCCCTCGGAGTGCAACGACCTGGCCGAGGCGATGCCCGAGAAGCTCGCCGAGATGATCGACCTCTGGTGGCGCGAGGCCGAGAAGGAGGGCGTCCTCCCGCTCGACGAGCGCATGATCGAGCTCTTCGGCAACCGCTACCGGGAACGCTCCCCACACCCGGCCGACATGCACTACGTCTACCGGCCGCCGATGTCGGACGTGCCCGGCCAGGCCGGCGCCACGTTGGGCGGGCGCTCGTGGACGATGACCGCGACCGTCGACGGTGTGGCCGACGGGGTCCTCTACTCGACCGGCACCGAGAACTCCGGCGTCGCCCTTTTCGTGAAGGACGGCCACCTCGTGTTCGACTACAACGCCTTCGACGATCACACGATCGTCCGCTCGGGTGCGCCGGTGCCGGCCGGCGCCACCGAGTTCCGGGTCGACTTCCTCCGGGTGGCCGGGCGGCGGGGCATCGTGCGGCTGTCGGTCGACGGCGAGCCGGTGAGCGCCGGGGAAGTCCCTTGGGTGGCCGGGATGATGTCGTCGGTCGGCGCATCGCTCGGACGCGGCGGGCTCTCGCCCGTGAGTCGGGAGTACACCGGCCGATTCCCCTACGGCGGCCGGGTGAAGGTGATCGACATCAAGCTCCACAACCGGGCCGACGCGGAGACCATGGAAGCCGAGATGCGGGCGGAGCTCTCACGCCAGTAGCCGGACCGCCGACAGGAGCACATGCTGCGCGTTGCGACCGTCGTCGCCATCCTGTGCCTCGTGTCGTCGTGTGCCACACCGACCCGCGAGGAGGGCGTCGCGCTCACCGGTGCCGGCAGCAACTACGAGGTCGGCGCGAGCGAACCGACATTGACCATCCACGCCATCGTCGGCAACGAGAGCTGCTCGACCGGGCACGACCTGCGGGTGGAGGAGACGGCCGACACCGTGGTCGTCGAGCTGATTGCCCACCGTCGCACCGACGTCGACTTCTGCGAGGCGGAGGGCGTGTTCTACGACCACACGGTGGAACTCGAGGCACCCCTCGGCGGCCGCGTCGTCATGGACGCCACCTCGGGTGAGCCGGTCTCGCCTCGGAGCTAGCCGGTGTAGGCGAGGTTGAGGGCGGCGGTACGGCCCCACTCATCGTCGCCGGACCACGAGATCGTGCCGGCATCGATCTGCGCCTGCGGATCGATCCGACCGGCCGCGAGCATGACGAAGGTGCCGACGTCGGCGGTCACCGTCACGTCGGGCGACGCCACCGAATCGACCCGGGTGGCGCGGCCGTCGACCGAGACCGCGATGTCGCGATCCACGCCCTGCTCACCACCGCGGGGACGGATCGCGAACACGATCGACTTGCCCTCCGGCAGGCCGATCTTCTTCCCCACGATGTAGCCGATCGAGTCGTCGACCTCCTGGAGCGCCATCTCGGCCGCCGCGCCGGAGTCGTCGAGCGATTCCCCCAGCGGGATGGCGATGTCGCGGGCGTGGACCCACATGTCGAACACCCGCACCTGCAGGAACCGGCCATACGTCTTGATGCCCATGGGCGTGATGGACGGTTCGTCGACAACCGACGGATCGAGTCCTTCGAGATCGGCGAGCCGGGCGGCGGTGATCGCCTGCACCCGATCGGCGAGGTCGCGGCGACTCATGGCATCGACCGCGGCGTTGAACTCGCCGAGCTTCTCAAAGGGCGGCGGCACCTCGGTCGACGGGGCCCAGCCGGTGAGCACGACCTCGACGCCGAGGGTGTGGGCGATCACCCCCCGCACGTCCCAGTCCGGGCAGAGCGACTGGCTCGTCATCTGTTCGTCGGACAGGCGCTCGGCCAGGTCGTTGTAGTGGGCGAACAGGCTCCGGTGGGCGTCGATGTAGTCGGACAGTTGGTGGTTCATCGGGCGGGCTTCTCCCTGCTCTCCCATTCACGGGCTTCGAAATACGGTTTGAACACGGCGGCGATGTGGGTCATGTCGTCGTCGCTCTTGGGGGTCTTCAGCTCGTAGAGGTGGTTCACCTTCGAGTACGCGACGGTGAGGTCCCAGAGGTCGAGGGCCTCCTGGCCGACCGGCGCCGGGACGACCACCGGGCCGTAGACCTGCCGGTCTCCGGGGAAGATGATCGTCGGCACGCCGAAGCCGCCGGAGTCCACGATCGCGTCGTGATCGGCCTTCACGTCGTCGTGGGTGGTGGCGTCGTCGATCGCGGCCTGTACCACGGCGGGATCGACCCCGATCTCCTCACAGATCTCCTCGGCGACCTCGGGACGGTGCGGCTTTCGGCCGTCTTCGTGCAGCGCCCGGCCGGCGGCTTCGTAGAACCGGTCGCAGTCGTCCATCGAAGTGCGACGCAGCATCGCGGCGACCCGCAGCATCCCCCACCCGTAGGACCATTCGCGCTCCCAGGGGTGCTTCTTGCCTTCCTCGCGGTTGATCTCCTCGAGGGAGAAGAAGCGCCAGTCGATCTCGAGGGGATCGTCGGCCGGCTGCGCGTCGCGCACCGTCCGGATCCACTTGGAGGTCTGGTACGCCCAGGGGCACATCACGTCGAAATGGAAGGCGACCTGCATCTCCGGGACCGTAGTCGCGCGGCTCGGCCGAGAGAAATTGACAGTTCAGATGCCAGAAGACCACTGGTCGACCCGTCCGGCTCGGAAGACGTGTGGAGGCCGCCAGGGTTGCTCCCGAAAGAAACTGTCAGGCAGACTGCCAGATATGAGTGACGCTGAACTCCAGAAGGTCGAATCCGCCCTCGAGGCCCTGCTCGCCGAACACGACCCGGCGGCAGAGTCGTACCAGGAGTTCCGCGGCCACCAGTTCGACGCCGGGCTCGCCTGGGTCCAGTATCCGGAGGGCAAGGGCGGCCTCGGCGTGCGCCCGCAACTCCAACGCGACGTCAATCGCCGGTTGAACGAGGCGGGCGCCAAGCCGATGGACCCGTCGCAGTTCTTCATCGCCCTCGCCGGGCCGACGATCCTCGCGCACGGCAGCGACGAGCAGCACGACCGCTTCCTGCGCCCCATGTTCACCGGCGAGGAGAAGTGGTGCCAGCTGTTCTCGGAGCCCGGCGCAGGGTCGGACTTCGCCGGTCTCGGCACGAAGGCGGTGGAAGACGGCGACGAATGGATCATCAACGGTCAGAAGGTGTGGAACACGCTCGCCCACATCGCCGACTGGGGCATGCTCGTCACCCGTACCGACCCCGACATGCCCAAGCACAAGGGCATGACCTACTTCGCCCTCGACATGCACGCCGAAGGCGTCGAGGTGCGGCCGCTGCGCCAGATCACCGGGGAGGCCGAGTTCAACGAGGTCTACATGACCGACGTGCGGGTGCCCGACGACTGTCGGATCGGCGCCCGGGGCGAAGGCTGGCGGGCCGCGCTCACCACCCTGATGAACGAGCGCACCGCCATCGGGGGCGGTGGCGGAGGCGGCGCCCCCAAGATGGGGAGCGGGCCGATCAGTCATCTCGTGAAGCTCTACCAGAGCGTCGACGAGCACCAGCGCGGGCCCGCCCAACGCGACGAGCTCATGCAGCTGTGGGTCCGCGCCGAAACCCTTCGGCTCACCAACATGCGGGCGATCCAGGCCGCCAAGAAGGGCCAGCCCGGCCCCGAGGGGTCGGTGGCCAAACTGGCCGGCGCAGAGCTCAACAAGGACGTCTACCGCTTCGCGGTCACGCTGCAGGGTATGGAGGGCCAGGTCGACTTCGACTACACCTTCCGGCGGCCCGGCGTGGTCGATCTCGACGGCGCGTCCAACGGCCTCGGCTACGCCTTCCTGCGAGCCCGGGCCAACTCGATCGAGGGCGGCACCTCCGAGGTGCTACGCAACATCATGGGCGAGCAGATGCTCGGACTTCCCGGCGAACCCCGTGTCGACAAGGAAATCGCCTGGAGCAAGGTCCCGAAGAACTAGGGCCCGTACTCAGCCGGTACCGAGGGCGCTCATCACGTCTCGGTGGAGCTGCTTCTTGATCTGGGCGATCGACCCTTCGGCGGTTGCCGCGTGCGGGAGTCCGAGTTCGGCGGCCGCCGTGAGGAGCTCGTCGAGCGGCACCGCTCGATCGACGAACCCGGCCTCGACCGCGTCGCCGGCGCCGTAGCGACGACCGGTGACGATGGTCTCCCTGGCAACGGCCGGCGGCAGCAGATTCCGGATCATCGAGAGCAGACCCCGGCTGAACCCCATCCCGAGGTGGACCTCGGGCCAGCAGACGTAGCCACGGTCCTCGCGCATGACCACGTGATCGTGGGCGATGAGCGAGAAGGCGCCGG
>JAUIML010000014.1 GCA_030432715.1 Acidimicrobiia bacterium
GTCGCCCATCCGGCGCCAGCAGGAACGCGAACCCGAGCCGTCGATCGAGGACCGCCTCGCGAAGGTCGAATCGCTACGCGAGCGGGGCATCATCACCGAGGCCGAGGCGACCGAACGACGCGACGAGATCCTCGACGAGATCTAGTCGCCGGCGAGCCAGCCCTCGATCGCCGCAGTCGACGCGAAGCTCTCCACCAACGAGTTCTCGGCGAGCACCCGCAACCCGCTCTCGTCGAGGTCACACAGGTTCCACGCGTGCCGGTACTCGCTGAGCAGGTCGGTCCCGAACAGCGGTGGGTCGTCGGAGCCGAGGGTCACCGTGATCCCCGAATCGAGCATGGCCGGCAGGGGGTGGACGTCGAGCGACGGCACTGCGGCCAGCGCGAGGTTGCTCCCGGGACAGACGTCGCACGCGACTCCCTCCTCGACCAGCATCGCGACGACCTCGGGGTCGCCCATCGCGCCGATGCCGTGCTGGATGCGCTCGGCCCCGAACTGCTCGAGCGCGTGGCGGACCTCCCACGCCGGCCCGTGTTCGCCCGCGTGACTCACGGTGCGCAGACCGGCATCGCGAGCCCGGGCGAAGGCCGAACCGAAGTCCTCCTCGAGCCAGTTGTCGGCCGGCCCGCCCATGCCCACGGCGACGACACGAGGATGGAGTTCGGCGAGCACGACGTCGAGCGCCCGATGCGCGGCCCCGGCGCCGAGGTGGGGTGAGAGATCGGGGATCAACAGCGAGGAGATCCCGAAATCGGCTTCGGCGCGCTCGCATCCCGCCACCACTCCTCCGAGCACTTCCGACCAGTCGGCCTCGCGTTCGACGATGTGGTAGCTCGACGACACGTGGAACTCGACGTGCACGGCGCCCTGGGCGTGGGCGGTGGCCAGGTAGGCGTGGGCGATGTCGGCGAAGTCGTCGGCCGTACGCAGCAACCCGCACACCCAGAAGTACCGGTCGAGGAAGCTCGGGAACCCGTCGAAGCGGAGCCACTCGTCGATTCCGGCGACATCGATCGCCGGCGCTTCCACACCGTGGCGCTCGGCCAGCCGCAGCATCGTCGCCGGGTCGACACTCCCCTCGAGATGGACGTGGAGCTCCGCCTTCGGCAGCGAGCGGGCGAAGTCGGCGGGAAACGGAGTGGTCATCTCAGCCATTCTCGCTCACCCGTAGAGGCCCAGGAGTCGACCGGCGAAGACGACCACCGCCGCCACGAGGACCGGTCGGATCACCTTCTCACCGCCGGCCACCGTGATGTGGGCGCCGATGAAGCCGCCGAGCGCCAGGCCCGCCGCGAGCACGAGCGCCGGCGCCCATTCGACGTCGCCGTTGATGATGAACACCGGCAGCGCGAAGACGGTGAAGACGAACGTGACGATCACCTTGATGTTGTTGGCCACGACCAGATCGACCCCGGCCCTCGACAGGGCGACGATCAGCATGAGGCCGACTCCGGCCTGGAAGGCCCCGCCGTAGAGTCCGATCCCGAAGAACACCACCGTCGTCAGCCAGGTCGGCCACTGGGGGCGATCGGCCATGGCCGCGACATCGGGCTTGCGCAGCGACAGGATCAGAATCGGGATCATCACGAAGCCGAAGACCCGCTCGAACGTGTCGTCGGCCAACTGCGAGACCACGATCGAGCCGATCAGCGAACCGACGACGGCCGGGCCGAGGATGCGTCCGATGCCGGCGAGGCCCGCCACGCCGAGACGGCGGAACGTGCTCGCCGCGCTGAACGAGTTGGCCAGAACCCCGACGCGGTTCGAACCGTTGGCCGTGTTGCCCGGCACGTCGGCGAACACGAGCAACGGCACGGTCAGCAGCGAGCCGCCTCCCGCCATGGCGTTGATGACACCGGCGACGAGACCGCCGCCGAGCAGCACCACGACATGGACGAATTCCATCGGCCGTACGGTACTGGCGCGGCCCGCCTACAGCTCGAAGGCGTCCTTGCCCATCTGCTCCCGGACCGGCACCACGGTCGGGTTCGTCATGGCGCGCCGCTGCCAGTTGGCGCCGTCGACCACGAGCGTGTGGCCGGTGATGAACTGTGCATAGGGGCTGGCCAGGAAGGTCGCGGCCCAGCCGAACTCGCGACGGGTGCCGACGCGCATCGCCGGCTGGAGGGCGTCCTTCTCCGGGTCGGCCCGGGCCAGGTTTCCCTGGATGTCGGCAGTCATGTCCTCGTGGGGAATGAGCCCGGGTACGAGACCGTTGACCTGGATCCCGTAGGGGCCCCACTCGACCGCGAGGCTCTCGACCATGTTCTTCACGCCGGCCTTCGCCGCCGCCGAGTGGGCGAACCCGGGCCCGCCCGTCCACGCGTAGGAGGCCCCGATGTTGATGATGCTGGCGGGCGTGCCGGCGGCGAGGTGACGGCGGCCGAACTCGCGGGCCACGAAGAAGGTGCCGTTGAGGGTGATGTCGACGACCGTACGCCAGGCATTGGGCGACATGTCCTCGGCCGGGACCGGGAAGTTGGCGGCCGCGTTGTTGACGCAGACCTGCGGCAGTCCGAAGGCCGATTCGGCCGCGTCGAAGGCGGCCGCGATGCTGTCGGGCTCGCGGATGTCGCACACCACCGTCTCGACCGGCGCGCCGAGTTCCTCCATCGCCGATCGCCCGGCATCGAGGTGCTCCGGCTTGCGGCTGGCGATCACGATCGACGCACCGAGACGGGCGAACTCCTGCGCAATCCCCTTGCCGAGGCCCGTGCCGGCCCCGGTGATGAAGACCGACACCCCGTCGTAGGTGCCTGCGGGCAGGGCCGAGGCGCCGAGCGGCGGCGGTTGCGGAATGCCCTGCGTACGGTCGGTCATCGTCAGCTCCCCCGGTAGTTCGGCTCACGTTCCTCGGCCCGGGCGGCCTTGAACTCGGCGAAGTCGTCGGACTTGTTGAGGAACGTCTGGTAGATCAGCTCGTCCTCCATCGACGAGCGGATCTCGGGACGGCTGAGATGGCTGATCACGCGACGGGCGAGTTTCACCGTCACCGCCGGCGAGGCCGCGATGGTCTCGGCCATCTCCCGGGCGGTGGCGTCGAGCTCGTCCGCGGGCACGACCCGACTGACGATGCCGTGGTGCAGAGCCTCTTCGGCGGAGAGACGGCGACCGGTCAGCACCATGTCGCTGACCAGGCCGTGGCCGCACATCTCGTAGAGCACGCCCATCCCCCCGGTGTCGGGAATCACGCCGTGCCCCACCTCGGGCAACATGAATCGTGCGCCCTCGGCGGCGATGCGGATGTCGCACATCAGGGCACGCTGGAACGAGCCGCCGATCGCCCACCCCTGGATCGGCACGATGATGGGCGCCTCCAGCTCCCAGATCTTCTGGATGCCCTTGTGGCCACGGCTCATCAGCTCATGGTGGGTGAGCTCGGTGACGTTGTTGCCGATGGCGGCCACGTCGCGCCCCGACGACCACGACTTTCCCTCGCCCCGCCAGATCACCGCCCGCACGGAGGGCGTTGCGATGAGCTCGTCGAAGATCTCGAAGAGCCGGGCATCCATGTCGTCGTCGAACGCGTTGTGCTTCTCGGTGTTGTCGTTGGTGATCGTGGCGACACCGCCGTCGATCTCGAGCCTGATCTTGTCGGTCACGGGCCCGATCTTGGCCGATTCGCCGCGTCGGGGCACGTCGGAGAGAATCCCCGGATGCGGATCACTGCTCTCGGCAACTGTCCTTCCACCCTGCTGGAGGACATCATGGCGATCGACGACAAGTCGTTTCGCGACTATCTGGACGCCACCGCCGCCGGCTTCGACTCGGTCAGCCTCTACCCGTTCCACCTCCTGTTCGCCGGCGATGGCGCCGCACGGGCGGTCACCGACTCGGGACTCGCCGTGAAGGCCGTCGAGGCATCGATCGGTTGGACCAACGGGCCGAGCGACAACGTCACCGCCGAGATCGACGGACTCATCAGCGCCGGCCAGGACCTCGGCGCCCACATCGTCGGTGCGGCGTGCCTGGGCCCGATCGACGATCGGTCAGCGGCCGTCGAGGGGCTGGCGTCGATCGCCGCCCGGGCCGCCGAGGCCGACATGGTGATCTCGCTCGAGTTCCTGCCCTGGACGGGCGTGCCCACCATGGCGGCGGCCAACGACCTGATCCTCGACGCCGGCGAACACAACGCCACGATCCTGCTCGACACGTTCCACTGGGTGCGCCAGCCCGGTGGTCCCGACCTCGACCTGTTGCGGTCGCTGCCCGGCGACCGCATCGCCTACGTCCAGCTCTGCGAGCCGTCCGCCGCCACCGAGGTTGCCCTCGACGCGGTGGAGGACGAGGCGATGCATCGCCGTCGCCCTCCCGGCGCCGGGTCGGTCGACTTCGCGGCCATCTGGGACGCCCTGGATCACATCGGCAGCGACCCGTTCGTGGCCGCCGAGGTCTTCAGCGACGATCTCCTCTCGGGCGGACGCCACGCCATGGCCGCGACGGTGCACGACGCGTGCCGGGCGATCCTGCCGTCGTGACCGGCTGAACCAGGGCCGGGGTCAGCCGGCGTGGAGCGCTCGTACGTCGCGGGCGACGGCATGACTCCCGATCGCCTCGGCCGCCGCCGCAGCATCGCCGATGACGGCTGCGTCGAGTGGACCGCCGAGCGCAGCGAGGACCGACGGCAGATCCTCGATCCGGTCCGCCCAGCGCAGCGCGATCGTGAGCCAGCGGGCGTGGGCCCCGGTCGGCTCTCGACGCAGGATCTGCACGAGCTCTTCCAAGCCCTCCCGTCCCTCGCTCTCAGCCGCGAAGACCAGGGCGTACAGGGCCGGAGGCAGCGGCTCGTCCAGCGGTGAGGTGTCGAGCAATACTCGCGCCCCGGCCGCGTTGCCGGTCGCCGCCGCGGCTTCGATGGCGACCGCACGAAAGGGCGCCGACCGCGGGCGGAGCCGCTCCAACGCCTCCTGCAGGTCGGGGACCGCCGCCGGGTCGCGCTGCCCGAGCCGAACCAACGCATCGCGGGCGTCGTCCTCGGCCTTCTCCCGCTCGTCCTGCGCCCGGCCGGACCGCAGCAACGACATGTTGCTCAGCGCGATCCACCCGAGCACCAGCGCGCCGAACACGATCTCGATCGTGAGCAACCACACCATGCCCACCGCGGCGACGGAGACGGAGACCATGGCCGCCCGGCGGGTGCGGGTCGTGCGGTCGCCGGGCAGGAGCTCGGCGAGGATGTGGCCGCCGTCGAGCGGGAGCACCGGGAAGAGGTTGATGAGACCCCATCCCACGTTGGTCCAGAGGGCCACGAGCACGAAGTAGCGGACGTCGCCGGTGCCGGTGCCACCGGCGATGGCCACGCCGACCGCCGTGATGGCGCCCAGCACGAACCCGGCGAACGGACCGGCGAACGAGACCCCGATCAGCTGGCTGCGGGTCGGATCCGTCGGGGGTACCCACGTGGTCGCTCCGCCGAAGCCGTAGAGCTCGATCCGCGGGCTGGCGCCGAGACGGCGAGCTGCGAACGCGTGGCCGAGCTCGTGCCACATGACCGCTGCGCTGGCCACCACGACCCAGATCGCCAAGCGGAAGAGCGTGATGTCGGGGTACCAGCCGACGATGGCGATGAGGAGCAGGAAGGTCGGCTTCACCCGGGTGGGGAACCCCGCGATGTTCATCGTGGCGCCGGTGCCGGCGTCGGCGCGAAGCGGGATCACGGCGTCGCCGCGGGGCCGAGCATCACGGGGTCGCCGAGGGTCAGGGTGCCGCCGGCGACCACGCGACAGATCACGCCGGCTCGTCGCCGCATGGCCGCGCGGGCGCCATCGCCGATCTCCATGTCGAGCATCTTGCACGGCGCGGCGTCACGCACCACCTCGAGCTCGATATCGCCGATCCGCCACCGATGGCCGGGCGTGCGAGGGATCTCGCCGTGGCTGAGGGTGACGTTGCGACGGGTCAGCAGCGGGTCGATGGGATGGCCGAACTCCGCCTCGGCGTCCGCCAGTTCGCTGAGCGACTGGACGCTCAGCTGCCGGTGCTTCGACCCGTGGTAGCGGTCACCGACGAGTCCCGCGGCGGTCTCGATCTCGGCCGTCTCGACCGATTGCATACCGAGCCGGGTCGCCTTCGCGAGCTGGATGCCGACGACCTTCGGCGGGCTCGTCGCCCAGCTGACCATGCCGCGCGTGCCGTCGACGGTGACCGGCGTGCCGATCGCGATCCGGTCGGCCCCGATCGCAATGCCGGTCGCGGTGACGCGCAGCTCCGGCACACCGACAACGGCGGGCACCCCGGCCTCGTTGGCGACGATCGCCGTGTGGCTCTGTGCGTCACCGCGCACCGCCACGATCGCAGCAGCCCGGGTCATCGCGACCACATCGGCGGGCGACGAGGCTTCGAGGGCCAGGACCACTGGGCGCCCCTCGTCGATGGCATCAAGCGCGTCGTCGATGTCGACATGGAGTTCGCCTGTGCCCACGCCCGGGCTCACGCCGGTTCCGCGCGCCTCGCCGGTCTGCTCCATCTCGCAAGGCTACGCCACCGCGCACGGATGCCGGACGGCGCCCGTGCTATCATGCTCCATGGCCCTGCGGACCGTGTTGGCGATCCTGGCCGCCTGCGCGGCGATCGTGGCGGCAAGCGTCCTCGTGTTGGTCTGGACGGGCGATCGGCTGCAGGACCTGAGTCTCCGACCGGCACTGCCGGCGGAAGCCGGGGAGCCACTCGACCGCGCCGATGCCGCATGGCTCGATCCGGTTCCCGACCGCACGATCGTCGATCCTCAGCAACTCGAGACGGCGTTGACGCGGCTCCGCGCGGAGATCGCCACGACCCTCGAACTCGTCGACGTCCATCCGCCGGCACCGAGGACGACGCGGGTGCAGGTCCCCCGCGGCTGGGGTGAATCGAGCGATGTGTCGGTGCTCATCGGCGCAACACAACACGCCACGTTGGCCTCGCAGCCGGATCGTTGCGCGTTCCTCGACGACGCCATGGGCGCGCTCGTGGCGACCGGCTGGCATCTGACCTTCGAACGGCGGGACGCGATCCAGACCGAGTACCCGATCGTCACCCCCGGGCCGGTCGACCTCACCGTCAGAGGCCAGTCGGCGATCGGGGAAGTCGCCATCAGCGCACCCGCGTCGGGCGACTACCGGGTCGACCTCGCCGTCGATGCCGCCACGGCAGCCCGGGACGAGACCCAGACCCGCTCAGCGGCGATCGGCCAGGCCGGCCCGTTCGATTGCGAATGAGCGAAACGTCCACCCAGCCGGCAGGCGTGACGCGTGTCTGACACCGGTGTGACGGGTCAGTTCTTGGGGAGATCCTTGAAGGGGGTGTTCTTGTCGGGGCCCGGCTCGCGGGGAAGACCCAGGATGCGCTCGCCCATGATGTTTCGCTGGATCTGGTCGGTGCCGCCGTAGATCGACGGGCCGGGCGAGAAGCACGCCAGCTCGCCGACGGAGCCGCCCGTGGTGGGCTCGCTGTCGCCCCAGAGCATGCCGTCGGCGCCGAGGACCGACATGCCCACTTCGCGGAACTGACGGAAGAGCTCGCTCATGTGGAGCTTGCCGATGTTGGGCTCGGCCCCGGTGCGCTGGTTCGGGTCCTTGGCTCGCAGCGTGCCCAGGCGGTTGATCTCGATGAGCGAGTAGAGCTTGACCAGTTCCTGACGCAGGACCGGATCGCTGATCCGACCCGACTTGGTGGCGAGGTCGACATAGTGCTGCCAGAGGCCGGGGCCGAGCGACGGGACGCCGCCCTCGGACCGCTCCTTCTTGGCGAAGTCGGTGACGGGGCGTTGGAGGGCCCGGCCCTTCTTGCCCGGTGTGGCCGTCTGCGGCTTCTTACCGGCCGAGCCGAGCGAGGCCCGCTCGAACATGAGCGTGGAGTTGGCGACGGCCCAGCCGTTGTTGAGGCCACCGATCATGTGGGCGTCGAGCACCCGGGCTTCGTCGATGAACACCTCGTTGAACAGCGCCCGACCGGTCATCTCGGTGAGCGGACGCACGGTCACGCCGGGTTGGTCCATCTCGAAGGCGAAGTAGCTGATGCCCTTGTGCTTGGGGGCATCGGGGTCGGTGCGGGCGATGAGCATGCCCCAGTCGGCGACCTGGCCACCGGAGGTCCACACCTTCTGCCCCGTGATGATCCACTCGTCGCCGTCCTTCTCGGCCTTGCAGCCGAGGCCGGCGAGATCGGATCCCGCGCCGGGCTCCGAGAACAGCTGACACCATCCCACCTGACCGGTGAGGATCGGCGGGACGAACTCGTCGATCTGCTCCTGCGTCGCGTGGGCCGCGATGGTCGGCGCAGCGAGCATCCAGCCGAGCCCCGACGAGGGCGGGCCCATGACCTCCCGCTCGGCCATCACGGTGTTGACCACGGCAGCGAGGTCGCGACCCCAGCCCTTGCCGCCGGCATTCACCGGGAGCGTCGGGTGGGCGTAGCCGGTCGGCGCGAGGCGCTCCCACCACTGCTCGACGGTGAGGCTCTCGTCCCAGTTCTCGTCGAGCCAGGCGTCGAGCTCGGCGCGGACTTCTTCGGCGGAGGGCAAAGGCGTGCTCATGCCGTGATGTTAGCGAGCGTTCACTTCCAAGAGAAGCCCTGCGCCCCATTCCGTTCTGGAGTGAGAAGGTCGCGCTGAGCGCGCCCTTCTGGGTTAAGAACGCGGGAGAGGGGGGTCAGCAGTCGGGTTCGTCGCAGGGGTGGCACTCGGCTTGGAGGGTCACGTGGGCGATTCCCTCCTGCGCGAGCGCGTCGGTGAGCCGGCGGGTGACCTGCTGGGCGTCGTGGAGTTGGTCGGTGTCGACCTGCACGTGCCCGGTGAGGCTGAGCGTGTCGCCGCCGAGGGCCCGCACGTGGAGATGGTGCACGTCCGACACGAGTGGATCGGCGACCATCATCGCGTGGAGCTTGTCGAGATCGACGCCGGGCGGCACCCCGTCGAGGAGAACCCGCAGCGACGTGCGCCCGAGCCGCCACGCCGACCACACGATCAACGCGGTGACGACGACCGAGGCGACGGGATCGACCCAGTCCGCGTCGGCAAACAGCACTACCGCTCCCCCGACCAGGACGACGAGCGACCCGAGTGCGTCGGCGACCAGATGCAGGACCGCTCCCTCCACGTTCAGGGAGTGGCCGTGTCCGGCGTGGAGCCACCGGGCACTGAACCCGTTCACGGCCAGACCGACGGCGGCGAGGATCACCACGCCGAGGCCATCGACGTGATGTTCACCATCGATGCGACGGATGGCCTCGAACACGATGAGCACCGCTCCCCCGCTGAGCAGCACGGCGTGGGCCAGACCCCCGAGGGCGTCGGCCCGCCGCAGGCCGAACGTGTAGCTCGCCGACGACGGTCGGGCGACGAGACCGGCGATCCCGACGGCCAGGAAGAGCGAGATGACGTCGCTGGCCTGATGGACCGAGTCGGCCAGGAGGGCCAGCGAGCCGAAGGCGACCGCCCCGACGATCTGCACGACGAGCAGCACGGTGTTGGCCCCGGCCGCGACGGCCAGGTCGCGCCTCGCGCCGGTGGCCGGCCCGTGGTCGTGCGGGTGATCGTGGGTGTGGGCCACGCAGTGACCTTCCGGTCAGATCGGCTGCGGCGTGTTCAGGAACGAGACGTTGTCGAGCAGGATCTTCTTGCGGTCGGCGTCGTCGAACTCCTTGAGCTCGACGAGATAGTCGAGCGGGGTCGGCAGACCTTCGATGTGGGGCCAGTCGGATCCGAAGATCACATGGTCGGCGCCCATCAACTCGGCCACCTCGTTGACGTCGTCTTCCCAGAACGGGTTCATCCACACATGGTTCTTGAAGGTGTCGACGGGATGGTCGTTGAACCAGCCGAAGCTCTTCTTCACCGTCTGGTCGAACTTGCGGAACATCGGGGCGAGGAAATCGGAGCCGTTCTCGACCGACGCGAAGCGCAGGTTGGGGAAGCGGGCGAAGATCTTCTGGAAGACCGCCTGGATGAGCCAGTCCTGCGCCGCCCGCTCGATCGAGAAGCTGCCGATCGACGGTCCGCCGTAGTTGCCCTTGCTGATGCCGGCGGCCGAGAAGCGGCTGTCGGCATAGCCCTGGGTCGAGTAGCCGGAATCGGACGCATGGATGACCAGCGTGACGCCGGCCTCGTTGATGCGCGACCAGACCGGATCGAAGTACGGGTCGAACGGCGATTTCGAGCCGGTCGGGGTCGTGACCGCGGCCGGACGCATCACGAGCACACGCGCGCCCAGGGCGATGACCTTGTCGACCTCGGCCGCCGCCGCGTCGACGTCGCCCAGACAGAGGTAGGGCGCGCCGTAGATCGTGTCCTTGTAGTCGTAGCCCCAGTCTTCGAGCAGCCACTGGTTGAACGCCGACATCATCGCCGCACACGCCTCGACGTCTTCCTTGATGAGCTCCTCGTAGAGCACGCCGAGGGTCGGGAACAACCAGACCGCCTGGAGGCCCTGGGTCTTGATGAGCTCGACCCGAGCGTCGTTGTTCATGTAGTAGTCCGGCAGCGGCTCGCGCTCCTTGAGCATCTCGAGCGGGCTGCGGCCGTGCGGGTTGCCCTTGAAGTACTCGTGGAGCGCGCCGGGCAAGGCCACGGGATCCCAGGTGGGGTTCACCACTGCGTGGCTGATCCGGCCGCCGACCAGGTGGTACTTGCGGCCGTCCAGCTCGACCCACTGGACCACGCGCGGCTGCATCTCCGCGGGCACATGGCGGGTGAACGCATCGGGTGCCTCGTAGAAGTGGTTGTCGGCGTCGAAGGGGAGATAGTCGAGATCTTCCGGAGTCATGCCCCCCATGCTAACGCACCGCTACATGGGACCCCAGTTGGGGTCGCGCCGCTCGCCGAACGCCCGCATCGCCTCGGTCATGTTGCCGGTGAACGTGCCGAGCACCTGCTGCCGGTTCTCCAGCTCCACCGCGTGGCGGATCGACGGCGCGTCGATGTTGGCCCACAGCCCCCGTTTCGTGAGCCACAGGCCGTACTCGTTCTGCTTGGCGAGCTGCTGAGCGAACTCGACCGCAGCCTCGACGTGCGTGCCCTCGGGAACGAGCCGGTTGAGCAGGCCGATCCTGTCGGCCTCCTCGGCGTCGACGTGGCGACCGGTGAGCATCATGTCCATCGCATGGCCCGATCCCACGAGCCGAGGCAGGAAGTAGCTGGTGCCGATGTCGCACGAGGTCAGCCCGACGTTGATGAAGACGGACCCGAAGTAGGCGGTCGTGTCGGCCACTCGCAGATCGCTGGCCAGCGCGAGAGCGAACCCGCCGCCCACCGCGGCACCGTGCACCGCAGCGATCACCGGCTTGTCGCACTCGTGGACCGCCATCATGAAGTCGACGATGTGTTCCTGGCTCCGGTACACGCTGCCCACCGGGCCGCGCCCTTCCGCGTCGGGGGCCGGGCCACCACCACCCTTCAGGTCGGCCCCCGCACAGAATCCGCCACCGGCGCCGGTCAGGACGATCGCTCGGGCATCGCGGTCCCGGTGCAACGCTCTGAACGCGGCGATGCCGTCGCTCACCAGGTCCATCGAGAGGGCATTGCGCCGGTCGGGACGGTCGAGGGTGACCACGGGGACCGCGGGGTCGGATCGGTCGATCGTGACGAAGTTCTCGCGCTCGGGTTCGCTCATGTCGTCGGACACTAGACGCAGGCGCTACGTTTTCTCCTCGTGCCGAACGCAACCGTCACCACCGCTGAGCTCCAGGCCAATCCGTTGAAGCGGGGCACCAAGGTGCGCCTCGTCGACGACATCCCCGGCTACCCCGCGGGCAGCAAGGGCAAGGTCGCCGTCGCCAACGGATTCGCGTGGCAGCGCTATTGGGTTCGCTTCGCCGACGGCGAGAGCGTCGGCCACATCGATCACTCGAGCCTGGTCAGGGCCAAGGACTACGACCGCTTCCTCGTCCAGCGCGAACGCGAAACCATCGAAGCCGAGGCGGCGGCCGAAGCCGCCGCCGCAGCCGCCGACGCGGGCGGCGACGATGCCGCGGCCGGCAGTGCCGCGGCCGGCGGGGGCGTGCAGGTCAACGGGGTCACCATTCCCCAGCGCCTGCTCGACATGAGCGCCGCCGCTCGGGCCCGTCTCGGCGCCTAGCCGTTCTCGCTCCAACCCGACCGTTCTCCAACCCGACCGTTCTGGCGTCACCCGCGCCCTCGAATCGGTCAACTGTGACGCCAGAACGAAGGAGAAGGAGATGACCCCGGCGGTGAGCGGTTCCGTGGGTCAGCGGGTCCGGGGATCAGCGGGTCCGGGGATCAGCGGGTTCGGGGCTCGATCCTCGCGCCGCTCGAGAAGGAGTCGGCGCCGGCGGCCAGCACCGACACGTCGGTGCCGGTGGTGAGGATCGAGGGGGCCATGGCCAACGCATTGAGCCGGCCCATGTCGTTGGCCGCCCAGATGGCCCGCAACGTCCCCTGCACCGCGACCGGCGGCTGAGCTGCAATCGCATCGGCGACCCACTTGGCCCGCTCGTGGAGCTCGGCCGCCGGGCAGACCTCGCTCACCAGACCGATCCGGTGGGCGGTCTCGGCCGACATCCGTTCATGGTTGCCCAGCAAGGACAGCCGCAGGATCTCGCCCAGCGGCATGCGCTGGAGCATCTTCATGGGTTCGTACACCGCGGCCATGCCGTAGGTGACGTGGGGGTCGAAGAAGGTCGCGTGGTCGGCCGCGATGATGATGTCGGATTCGGCGAGCATGTAGAACGCCCCGCCGGCCGCCATGCCGTTGACCGCGCAGATCACCGGCTTCCAGAGGTCGCAGGCCTTGGGACCGAGATTGTCGCCCGGGTCGTCGTACATGTAGTCGTTCGAGGTGCCGTAGAGGCCGCCGCCCTCGTCGAGGGCGGTGAACTCGCCCTCGTTGCGGTCGATGCCGACACAGAAGGCCTTCTCCCCCGCCGCCGTGAGCACGATGGCCCGGACGTCGTCGTCGCGACGAAACGCCTGCCATGTCTCGCGCATCTCCCGTTCCATCGTCGGGCTGAACGCGTTGTAGGCCTGCGGCCGGTTGATGGTGACCCAGGCGACATGCCCGTCCATCTCGACGGTGAGGGTCTCCAACTTCGACAGGTCAACGTTCTCTGGGGCGGGGCTCATGGGGTCCAATCTCTCAGGCGACGCATGGCTTCGGCCACATCGGCTTCGCTGCCTGCGAACGAGAATCGCACGAAGCGGTGCCCGTGGGCCGGATCGAAATCGACACCGGGCGTGGCGGCGACGCCGAGCTCGTCGAGCCAGCGGGCGCAGAGGGCCTGGGAATCATCGTGCAGGTGGTCGGTCCGGGCCCACACGTAGAAGGCGCCGTCGGCGGGGGCGAGACGATCGATCCCGGCTGCCGGCAATCCCTCCAGCAGGATCTCGCGGTTGCGGGCGTATCGGCCGATGTTGGCCGCGCACTCGGCGTGACTGTCGAACGCGGCCACCGCCGCCAACTGTGAGAGCGTCGGCGCGGCGATCGTGGCGTTCTGGCCGATCCGGGTGAGCGCCGATCGAAGGGCCGCGGGCGCGATCAACCAACCGAGCCGCCACCCGGTCATCGAGAAGTACTTCGAGAAGCTGTTGACCACGATGGCGTCGGGGTCGGACTGCAGGGCGGTCGGGGCAGCGAGGCCATAGGTGATGCCGTGGTAGATCTCGTCGGAGACGAACCAGACGTCGTGCTCGCGGCACCACGCGGTGATCGCCGCCATGCGTTCGCCGTCGAGCATCGTGCCGGTCGGGTTCGACGGCGACGACAGCACCAGCCCGTGGACCGGGCCCAGCGCGTCGAGCTGGGCGACGGTTGGTTGAAAGCGGGTCTCCATCGTCGTCGGGAGGTCGACCACCTCGACGCCGAGCACCTCGAGGGCGTTGCGGTAGCACGGGTAGCCCGGCGAGGGCACCACCACCCGGTCGCCCGGGTCGAACGCGGCCATGAAGGCCGAGACGAACCCACCCGAGGCACCGACGGTCACCATCACCGCATCGGGCTCGACGGTGACGCCGTACCAGTCGAGATAGTGCTCGGCGATGCGGATCCGGAGCGGCTCGATACCGGTGGCCGTGGTGTAGCCGAGCACGTCGTCGTCGAGGGCGGCGTGGGCCGCCTCGATCACCGGTCGGGGCGCGGGGGTGGCCGGTTGACCGACCTCGAGATGGAGCACCTCGTGGCCTTGGGCGACCCGCAGCTCGGCGGCGCGCATCACCTCCATCACGTAGAACGGCGCGATGTCGGCGCGGGCGGCGGGGGTGCGGGTCATCGCGGCCGGGTCAACCACGACCGCACTGCGACCTCGACGGCGTCGGGTTGCTCGGGCAGCAGGGCGTGGCCGGCGTTCTTCACCAGCACCATGGACGCCCGCTCGCCGAACTCCTCGCAGATCCGCTCGGCGTTCTCGGGGACGGCCATCACGTCGTCCTCCGGCTGGACGACGAAGAGGTCCTTGCCTCCTGCCGCCCACCAGTGCTCGACCGGCTGCTGAGCCGTGGCCCGGCCCTGACCGGCTGCCACCGCACCGTGCCACCCGTCGGACCAGACCGACGCGTCGTTGCCCGGGGCGAAGAAGGCGAAGGCCACGGCCGCGAGGTGTTCCTCGTCGGAAGCCTGGGCATCGAACACCTTCTGGAGTGCCTGCTCGGCCTCGGCCGACGGGCGAACGAGACCACCGCAACACAGCAGCACCACGCTGTCGATCAGGTGCGGGTACTCGGTGGCGGTCATGCGGGCGACCCGGTTGCCGAAGGCATGACCCACGATGGTCACGGGGCCGCGGGCGACCGTGTGGATCACCGCCGCCGCGTCGGCGGCCAGGTCGGCCATCGACAGCGCGGTCAGGTCGCCCGTGGACCCGCCGATCCCCCGCGGCTCCGGATGGATCGCGTGATAGCCGGCGCGGGCCAGACGCCGGGCGAGGTCGTCGAAGTCGACAGCACCACGCCCGAGCGACGGGAGCATCAACACGGGCTCGCCATCACCGTACTCGTGCACTTCGATGGGCCCGGCCGGGCCGGCGACGGTGGTCGTGCGCCGTAGCCCCGAGGCGGTGTGGGCGCTGTCGGCCATCGTGGCGATCGCCGCCACTTCGGGGTCGGGCGTGGGGTCGGCCTCCAACGACCGACCCAGGAACCGGAGGGCGTCGACCGTTCGGGGGCCGAGCGTGCGGCCGACATGGTTGGCGCCCCGCACCGAGCGGTACTCGTGACGCAGGCCGATGTCCCACATGCGCCGATGGAGCGCTTCAGCGCCGTGGTGCAGGTCGAGCAGGTCCTCGTCGCCGCACTCGAGGTAGACGGCGAGCCCCGACGTCGCGATGTCGACGGCGCGGTCCTCCATCACCGCGCGGGGATGGTTGTGGCGGAACGCAGCGGCGTCGACCGGGTCGCCGAACACCTCGGCGTAGGCCCCGAGGCGATACGAACGGTCTCGCCGCGAGACGTCGTCCCACTCGGCTGCGACCTCGATCGCCGGTTCGATGGCGAGCACGGCGGCGAAGCGTTCGGGATGCCGAAAGCCGACCCGCAGGGCGCCCATGCCTCCCATCGAGATCCCGCCCACCGCAGCGACTCCGCAGCCGTGCTCGGCCCGCACGTGGGGCAGGAGCTCCTCCACCAGCATCGACTCCCAGGCCGAACGCTCCCCGATCCCGTCGAGCCAGAACGATCGAGTCGAGTGCGGCATCACAACCGTCATCGGAGGGAGCGATCCCTCCGCCCAGCACTGATCGAACGCGGGCGTGGTCCGGGGGACGAACCGGTCGGGCCCGTCACCGCCGTGCAGCCAGAGCAGCACCGGCGCCCCCGCCTCGATGCCGTCGGGCACGAGCAGGTCGTACGTCAACGGAGACGGCACGAGTCCGCTCACCATCTCGTGACGGGACAGAACCGATCCACTCATGGCTGTGATCCTGCCACGACGGGCCGGTCCGCCCCCACCGGAGCGCTCGGATGGAAGGGCCCTCCGACCCAGGCCGGGCCGAACCCGGATCCGTACACTTCTGACCGATGCCTGCGCCGGATTCTCGCCGAATTCCGTATCAGCCCGCACTCGACGGGCTGCGGGCCATCGCGGTACTCGGCGTGATCGCCTACCACGCCGGCATCGACTGGATGCGTGGCGGATTCCTCGGCGTGTCCACCTTCTTCACCCTCTCGGGCTTCCTCATCACCGCGCTGCTCGTCCGGGAACACGTGAACGACGGCGCCATCGCCCTACGCCGATTCTGGAGCCGCCGCTTCCGCCGCCTCCTCCCTGCCGCGATCGTCACCATCATCGCCACCGTCGTCCTCGTGGCCGCCATCGGCGACGACTCCCAGCTGTCTCGACTCCGGGTCGACGCGCTCGCCTCGCTGCTGCACTTCTCGAACTGGCGGTTCATCGCCGCCGGCGACAGCTACGGCGCACTGTTCGAGAGCCCGTCCTACTTCCGCCACTTCTGGTCGCTGGCAGTGGAGGAGCAGTACTACCTCGTGGTGCCCGTGCTGATCGCCGGCGCCCTCCGCCTCGCGGGCGGCCCGACCCGGCGTTTCCGCATCGGCCTCGCCGTCGTGGTCGCCGCGGCCCTCGTGTGGCCGGTCGTCCTCCTCGCCAACGGGGCGTCGACCGACCGCATCTACTTCGGTACCGACGGCCGGCTCGGAGAGCTGCTGGTGGGCGCCGCCCTCGCCGTCTGGTGGACGGGCCGCGATCAGCGGATCGTGTCGGAGGGAGCTCGGTCGCTCGCCCTCGACGCGGCAGCCGTCGCCTCGATCGTTGCGATGGCGTGGTGGTGGACGACGGCCCAACCCGGCGACCGCGTCCTCTACCAGGGCGGGCTCGCGGTCCATGCCGCGCTGACCTCGGTCGTCATCGTCGCCGTCGTGAATCCCCACGGGCTTCTCCGGCGAGTACTGGGCGCGCCGGCGCTCGTCTCGATCGGGGTGATCTCCTACGGGATGTACCTGCTCCACTGGCCGATCCTGCTGTGGCTCGGCCACGCCACGGAACTCGACCCGATCGGCCGGTTCGTCGTCGGGACGGGCCTCAGCGTCGTGGCAGCCCGGGCGATGTACGTCGCGGTCGAGCGACCGATCCGCAGCGGTCGCCTCGCTCCTCGCGCGGCACCCTGGACGGCGATCCCGGCCACCGCAACCGCGGCGCTGCTGATCTTCGCAGTGTCCGCATGGCGCCAGCCCGAGCAGGTCCCGATCGACTTCGCCGCCGCCCAAGCCCAACTCGAGGACCTCACCACCACGGCCGGCGACGGCGTCGAGACCGATGTGGCCGGCGCGATCGAGCTCGCACCGGAGGCCGCCGAGCGCCTGGTCCCCCAGGTCGCCGCGTTCGGGGATTCCACCGCGCTCATGACCGGGCTCGGACTGGCCCAGTGGGCAGCCGAGCATCCCGACCGACTCGAGATCGTGCGGGGCGACGCGAAGCTGGGCTGCGGTCTGCTCACGGGCGGCACGCGCCGGCTCGAAGGGCGCGAGTTCGTCGTCCCCGAGGCGTGCGACCGATGGCTCGAGGACTGGCTGGCCGCCCTCGACGCCAGCCAACCCGTCGACGCCTCCGGGGTTCCGATCCCGCTCGACGCTGCCGTCGTGCAGCTCGGCGCGTGGGAGATCGTCGATCACCAGCTCACGCCCGGCGCACCCTTCACCTCGATCCTCGACCCCGATCACGCGGCACTGCAGGAGGCTCGCCTCGCCGAGACGATCGACGCCCTCTCCGAACGCGCCGAACGCGTCATCCTGATCGCGCACCCCGACGTGGGCGAGGCCCGCCTCGCCGCATTGCCGTCGGGCGTCTCGTATCCCGAATACGACCCCGCCCGTTCGGCCCGCTGGCGCGACATGCTCACCGCCGCCGCGGCCTCGCCCGTCGTCGACATCGTCGACCTGGCGTCACACATCGACGCCCTGGGGAGCGATGACCTCCGCATCCGGCCCGACGGCGTGCACTTCAGCCAGGAGACCGGCGCCGAGATCGCCGAGTGGCTGGGTCCTGCCATCCTCGACGTCGTGGGCGAGGTCGACCCGGGCGAGGCTCAGCCGACCGTGCCCACGTCCACGCCGGCTTCCCGGCCCGAACCGCCGCAGCGGATCCTCCTCGCCGGCGACTCACTGATGCTCGATGCCTCCTTCGCCGTGCTGGCCGTACTCGACACCGCCGAGCCGGCGATCGGGGCCGAGTTCATCGGGCAGGCGACCCGAGCCCGAACCGCCGAGCAGCGCAGTGATTGGATCCGGCGGGTCGAGGAGTTCGGCCCCGATGTCGTCGTCGAGTACTTCGGATACTGGGAGTTCGCCGCCGCGGGGTTCTCCGACCCCCCAATAGGGGCGGACGGGTTCGACGAGGTCTACCGGCGCGAGGTGCTCGATCCCTGGTTCGACGAGCTCGAGGCCCTCGGGACCGATGTGATCGTGCTGGGAGCCGCGCCGACCGGCAATCCCGCGGTCGACCCCAACATCGACATCGCCCTCGAGATCGTCGCCGCCGTGGCCGCCGAGCGGCCCTCGGTGGTCTTCCTGGCCACGGCCGAGGCGCTCGCCCCCGACGGGTACGCACAACTGCTCCCCGACCCGCTGACCGGTGAGATCGAACGGATCCGCCGCGTCGACGGCCTCCACCTCTGCCCCGACGGCGCCGAACGGGTGGCTGACCTGCTCATCGACCACCTCAGCGCCGTCTACGACCTCCGGTTCGAGGACGACCCCGCAGCCACGGGCTGGAGAGCCGGCGAATGGCGCGAGGCGCTTCCGGTCGACCTCGCACGCGAGTGTCCACCGGTCGCTCCCTAGCGCCGCCGGCATCGCCCGCCGCGACCAACAGCGGTACGGTGTGCGCCCGTGGCACGGCTCTACGGGATATGCGGAGGTTCCGGCGCGGGCAAGACGACGCTCGCCGTCGAGCTGATCAACCGCATCGGCCGCGACCGGGTTTCGGCGCTCGCCTTCGACACCTACTACCGCGACCTCTCCCACATCTCTATGGCCGAACGGATGGCCGTCAACTACGACCACCCCGACTCGCTCGACAACGAGTTGTTCGCCACCCATCTCGCGGACCTGCGGGCCGGCCGCGACATCGAGGTGCCCGAGTACGACTTCGCGACCCACACCCGCACCGGCGCCACGATCCGGGTCGAAGCCCGCGACATCGTGGTCGTCGAGGGAATCCTGCTCTTCTGTTTCCCGGGCATCCACGACATGCTCGACCATTCGGTCTTCATCGACGTGCCCGCACACGTGCGACTCGAGCGCCGCATCCGCCGCGACGTCGCCGAGCGGGGACGCGACGCCGACGACGTACGTCGCCAGTTCGCCGAGTTCGTCGCGCCGATGCACGACGAACACGTGCAGCCCCACCGCCGCCATGCGGATCGGGTCGTCGGCGTCGAGGAGGACCTCGGTCGGGTGGCCGACGAGCTCGTGGGGAAGCTCGCCGTCTGAGCCGGCTCAGCGCGTGAACGCGCCGATGGTCTCGACGTGGGACGTGCCGGGGAACAGGTCGACCACGGTCATGCGGTCGAGGGTCATCCCTCCGTCGAGGAGTCGACGAGCGTCCTTGGCGAAGGCCGAGGGGTCGCAACTGACCAGCACGAAGAGGTCGGGTTCGGCGCGGAGCAGAGCGGCAACACCCTCCTTGCCGAGCCCTTCCCGGGCCGGGTCGGCGATCACCACACCGGCCGGTGTGGAACGCCAACGTTCGACCGACGACGTGATGATCTTGGCGTCGAGACCATCGAGATTGACCCGGGCATCGGCGATGGAGTCCTTGCCCCGCTCGATCGCGTGCACCACACGCTCAGCGCCCACGGTGCCGGCGAAGATGCCGACCCCGGAGTAGGCGTCGACCATCGGCCCGTCGGGTCCGAGCTCGGCGACCATCTCGGCGACCTCGTCGACGAGGGCGTCGACGCCGGCCGGGCGGTTCTGGAAGAACGAACGGGCCGAGATCCGCCAGCGGCGTCCGCCGGCCTCTTCGTGGATCCAGGCCCGCTTGCCCTTGGCCAGTTCGTCGGTGCCGACCAACAACACGTCGTCGGGCACCTCGACGCCGAAGGTGCCGCCCTCGACCATCACCAGCCGTTCACCGGTGCGGCTGCCCACTCGGATCGTGACCTCGGTCGCGTCGCCGAAGCGGCCGTCGACGAGGAGCTGCTCGGCCATGGGGTCGACGGCGTCGCACACCTCGGGCACGACGATGTCGTGGGACCCGCGGATGCGGTAGCCGGCCCGGCCATCGATCACTGCGGCCCGCACCGTGGTGCGGCCCTGGTCGTCGTCGAGAGACCGCAGCGCGGGATCGGGCGCGTCGACCTCGGCTCGCACGAGCTGGTCGATCACCATCGACGACTTCATCCGCAGCTGTGCGTCGTCGGCGACGTGCAGGAGGTCGCAGCCGCCGCAACCCTCCATCTGGTGGGTGCACGGCACCGGCACCCGTTCGGGCGAGGGTTCGAGGACGGTGACCACCCGGGCGCGAGACCACCGCTTGTCGACACGGATCAGCTCGACCGTCACGGTCTCACCGGCCAACGCGCCTTCGACGAAGACGATTCGGCCATCCTCGGCTCGGGCCACGCCGGCACCATCTCGCGCCGTCGCGGAGACATGCAGTTCCACAGGCAGGACGGTATCCCCACCGTGGTGTTGCTCCTCCTGCAGCGCCACGTCGCGGTTAGGGTCCACCTTGTGAACCGGCCCATCGAGATCGCCCCGTCCATCCTGCCCGCCGACTTCGCCCGACTCGGCGAGGAGTGCGTCGACCTCGAGAAGGCCGGCGCCCACCGCATCCACTGGGACGTGATGGACGGCGTGTTCGTGCCGAACATCACCGTCGGGCCCGACGTCGTCAAGAGCATCCGTCCCCACCTGACGATCCACTTCGAGGCGCACCTGATGGTGGTCAAGCCCGACGAGATCGCGCCGCTCTACGTCGAGGCCGGGTGCGAGACCGTCATGGTCCACGCCGAGGCGTGCACCCACCTCCATCGCTCACTCGACAACATCCGCAAGCTCGGCGCCCGCAGTGGCGTCGTACTCAACCCCCACACGCCGGCCGCGATCCTGCAACATGTGCTCGATCAGACCGACCACATCCTCCTCATGACCGTCAACCCCGGCTTCGGGGGCCAGGCCTACATTCCCCTCACCGACAAGATCGCCGAGGTCAAGGCGATGGTCGACGCCGGCGGGCACGACATCGACATCGAGATCGACGGGGGCATCAGCGCCAACACGATCGGCGAGTGCGCGGCAGCCGGCGCCAACGTCTTCGTGAGCGGGTCGGCGCTCTTCGCGTACGACGACAAGGCGGCCGGGATCGCCGAGCTCACCGCGCGGGCCGAGGCCGCCCGATGACCACGCTCGCCGAGATCCGCCGGTTCCCGGTGAAGTCGTTCCAGACCGGGTTGGTCGAGACCGCCGACCTCGGCGCCGACGGCATCGTCGGCGACCGCTTCCTCGGCCTCCGCGAGGTCGGGACCGATCGTGTGCTCAGCGCCAAGGCTCCCCGCATCGGTGAGCGGCTGCTGACCTTCACCGCAGAGTTCGTGGCTGCGCCCACGCCGGGGCAACCGATGCCCACCGTCGCGATGACGATCGACGGTACGACCGTCTCGTCCGACGACCCCGCCGCGGTCGGCGCCGCGGCATCGGCCGCCCTCGACCTCGAGGTCGAGCTGGTGACCGCCGGCGCCGGCCCGATGAACTACGCGTCGGAGTGGCCCGACATCGGCGAGGGCTTCGCCCTGTCCGGCATCGAGATCGATCTGCCGTCCGCACTCGCCGAACGGGGCAGCTTCGCCGACCTCGAACCGCTCCACATCCTCACCACCGCGAGCATCGCCCACATCCAGGCCCTCGCCCCCGACAGCGCGATCACCAGCGACCGGTTCCGGCCGAGCCTGCTGATCGACTGCGGCGACGAGACCGGCCTGGTGGAGAACGACTGGGAGGAGCGCACCGCCCGCATCGGCGGCGCCACCATCCGCTTCGGTTCGACCGCCCCGCGCTGCGTGATGACCACCCGCGCCCAACTCGGGCTCCCCCGCGACAAGGCTGTGCTGCAGGCAATCGCCGCGGAGAACAAGCGGCCCTTCGGCGGATTCGGCGACTTCCCCTCACTGGGGATCTACGCCGAAGTGGTCGAGCCGGGCCCCATCGCGGTGGGCGACACCCTCGAGTTCATCTGAGCGTCCACCAGGGAGGAGCATTGTGACGACGAGTCGGCGGACACTGTCTCGTCGGATGGCGCTCGTGCCGGTCGCCATCGTCTTGTCGCTCTTCGCCGTGGCCTGTGGCGACGACACCGATGCCGGTCCCGGCGCCACCGACTCGTCGGCGTCGGCGTCGACGACCAGCGCACCCGCCGAACCGCGCAGCGGCAGCCTCGATGCCGGCCTTGGCGCCGCGGTCGAGTGGGCCGACCGGCCGGTCGAACAGATCCTGGCCGACGGTTTCGACACGGAAGCCTGCCTGGCCGAGACTACCGCCGGCGACGACGACACCGTGTCGGTCGGCGGGCTCGGCTGGGCCTTCGTCCCACTTCCGCTCGGGATCACAGAGCGCGAACGGCGCGGGGAACTCCTGCCCATCGTCGAACTCACGGGCGGCGAGGTCTTCGCGGGCCCCGAGTTGGGCTACCCGCCCACCCACGCCTGGATCCACGAGCTCGATCGTCCGATGCTCGACGCGCTGGCCGCCGCCGACAACCCCGAGGACCTCGAGGGCGTCGAGGTCGTGCTCGGTCTGCATCCCACCGATCAGGGCCGCGACGGTTCCGAGCCGGTCCGGCCGGCGTTCGCGTCGTTCGCCTGGCTGCTCGTCGACGGTGAGATCATCCCGTTCAACCCCGACTGCTTCTGGCCGCTGAACTTCCTGCTTCAGATCGGCGAGCCGAGCGAGGAGCTCTCCGCCATCCGCACCGACCCGCTTCGCCGGGCCGAGATCGCGGGCCTGACCGACGACGTGTTCGATCCGACGCGTTGCCTCAACCTCGAGCCGGGACTCAGCACCGAACGGGCCGGTTTCGGGGGGCCCGACGTGGGTCTGGCCTTCGGTCCGTGGCCCGCCGATGCCGGGACGTTCGCCGACATCGAGATCGTCGACTGGACGGTGTTGCCACCGGTCGACGAAGACCCGCCGGCGTTCCTCGAGAGCCGCGGCCAGGGGTTCCCCCGCGGCGTCGGGCTCGACCCCGACGGGTGGCTCCTCACCTACACGATGGCCGACGGGAGTCCCGTCGTGCACACCATCTTTCATGCCGACCCGGTCGTGGGTCTGCACATCTGGAGCGACGTGGAGCCCCGGACCGGGTCGGGCCCGTGCTTCGACGCGCGGCAACTGATCGCGTTCCGCGAGTTCGTCGACGACGCCGTGCCCGATCGACCCGCCTGGGACCTCACTCCCGTCGAGGAGGGAAGCGAGGCGATCATCATGGACACGATCGCTCTGCTCCGCGCCGACGAGGCCGTCCGGGCGCGGTTCCACGAATGGACACCGTGCACCTACAAGCTCTGCGAGTTCGACGGAACCGTCGACCGCTGACCTCCGAGGAGGGTCAGATCATCTCACCGCGCTTGACGATGACATGGTCGATGATGCCGTATTCCTTGGCCTGCTCGGCCGTGAACCAGCGGTCGCGATCGGAGTCGGCTTCGATCTGCTCGACATCCTGACCGGTGTGGAACGCGATGCGCTCCTGGAGGAGACGCTTCGTGTAGGCCATCTGCTCGGCCTGGATCGCGATGTCGGTGGCCTGACCCTGCACGCCGCCGAGGGGCTGGTGCATCATGATGCGGGCGTGGGGCAGGGCGTAACGCTTGCCGGGCGCACCGGCGCACAGCAGGAACTGGCCCATCGAGGCACCGAGGCCCATACAGATGGTGCCGACCTCGCAGTCGACGAACTGCATGGTGTCGTAGATGGCCATGCCGGCCGACACCGAACCGCCGGGCGAGTTGATGTAGAGCCAGATCGGCTTTTCCTTGTCCTGGCCCTCGAGGTACAGGAGCTGGGCGGTGATGTAGTTGGCGATCTCGTCGTTGACGTCGGTGCCGAGGACCACGATGCGGTCCTGGAGGAGGCGGTGGTAGATGTCGGCCTGCGGGTTGGCCATGCCGGTGGCGGCCATGAACTGAGCGTTCTCGGGGAGCTGCGTCATGGAGCGAAGGGTACCGTCATCCGTCGCTACCCTGGCGGCACGGGCCGGTGAAGGTGTCCCACATGACCACCACCGCGTCACCGATCGGATCTCGCTCGAGATCGAGGCTCCTCGACTACTTCGCCGGTTCACGGTGAGCCGGGCCTGTTCGGCTCACCGGGTCGTGCTCGAGAAGCTCAAGGCACGCCTCGGAGCCGCGTTAGCCGCCGGCGCTAGCCTCGGGCCACCACGCGGACGTGGTGGAATTGGCAGACACGCCAGGTTTAGGTCCTGGTGCCCGGAAGGGTGTGGGGGTTCGAGTCCCCCCGTCCGCACCAGCAGGGAGAGCCGAACGGCCGAGCCCCAGACGGTTGTCGCCTGCACTCGGCCCCACCGCCCGAGGCCCGAAAACGACGAAAGGGCGACCGCCGGGCGACCCGAAGGTCGCCAGGCAGTCGCCCCTCCATTGACGGCTCAGCCGAGGGACGAATCGACCTCGGAGAACTTGCTCGAAGCCGACTCGCCGAGGGCGGTCACGGCAGCGATGCACACGACGGCGATCAGCGCGACGAGCAGGGCGTACTCGACGAGGCTGGCGCCACGCTCATCATCGATGCGCGCGGTGATCCAGGCGGAAAGGAACTGGTAGGACGTGGTCATTGTGGGTGGACTCCCCGTGTTTGTGCACCACTCGGCGAGCGGCGGCTACGTGCTCCATCGGTACGGAACTGTCCAAACCTGAGGGCTGGCTAGTCCGTCGGGATGAGCCCCAAACGCGTGCCGGCGGCGTCGACCTGATGACCGAACAGTTCGTCGGCGTCATCGAACGTGTTGGCGAACTGGCCGAAGAGCTCGAAGTTGAGCAGACCGAACAGGAGCGTCCACGCGCCGACTCCTTCGAGCAGCAGACGATCGTCGACATCGACCTCGGCGACGTGGCGCATCGCCTGCAACTGCGTCGCCAGCAGCGGCGACACCGGCTCGGGCTCCACCTGGCGCTCCTCGCGCTGTGCGGCCACGTCGGCGAGAAGGGCGAGCAGCAGCACCGGCACCCGGGTGGCGGGGTCGATCGTGTCGTCGGGCGCGGCGTAGCCGGGTACCGGCGAGCCGTAGATCAGGGCGTACTCGTGGGGATTCGCCCGGGCCCACCCCCGAGCGGCGTGGCACACGGCGCGCCACCGACCGAGAAGATCGCCGCGGTCGACCAAGGCCTCGGCCGCTTCACAGGCCGCGCCGAGCGAGTCGTAGGACTCGATGATCAGCGCCGTCAGCAGGGCGTCGCGGCTCGAGAAGTAGCGATAGATGGCCGATGACGCCATCCCCAGGTCGCGCGACACGGCCCGCAGCGACAGCGCCGCGGCCCCGTGCTCGGCCAGCTGGGTCCGGGCGCTCCGGGTGATCTCGGCCACCAACTCGGCTCGGGCCCGGGCTCGCACACCGACGGCGGCGCTGCGCTTCGGTTCGGACTCGCTCATGCGCCCATCATGACGGATCCCGAGAGCATTGACAACAAATGAGAGCACCGCTCTTGACAACCGGTCCGGCGTGGCGCAGAGTGAGCCCACGAAAGCGAGAGCAGTGCTCTCGTTTCGGATCGACACTTACCCAGGAGAAGCCATGTCACTGCACGTCATCGTCGGGGCCGGCGCCGTCGGCTCGGGCACCGCCCTTCGTCTGGCCGAGGCCGGCCACGACGTCCGTATCGTCACCCGTTCCGGAACCGGCCCCCACCACGACCGGATCGAGCTCGTGGCGGCCGACGCCACGGATGTCGCTCGCCTCACCACCCTGACCGAGGGAGCCCACGCGCTCTACAACTGCGCGAACCCGCCCTACGACAAGTGGGCGACGGCCTGGCCGCCCCTCGCTGCCGCCTTCCTGACGGTCGCCGAGGCGACCGGCGCCCGCCTGATCACCATGAGCAACCTCTACGGCTACGCCCGCGGCCGCCAACCGATGCGGGCCACCAAACGACTCGAGCCGTTCACCCGCAAGGGTGCCATCCGGGCCCAGATGTGGCACGACGCCCTCCGAGCACACGAGGACGGGCGCATCCGGACCACAGAGGCTCGGGCGTCGGACTATGTCGGTCCGGGACTGGGCGAGACCAGCCACCTCGGCGACCGCGCCGTTCCCCGGGTGCTCGCCGGGAAACGGGTGTCGCTCCTCGGTGCCGCCGACGTGGTCCACAGCTGGACCTACATCGGCGACGTGGGCGCGACCCTGGCCACGCTGGGCACCGACGACCGCTCGCTCGGACGGGCGTGGCACGTCCCCACCCTCCCACCGGCCACCGCGCGAACGATGCTCGACGCCATGGCCGAGGCCGCAGGGGTCGAGCCGGTCGCCATCTCTCGGATCCCCTCGATCGCCCTCCGGGTTGCCGGGCTCTTCTCGCCGCTGATCCGCGAGCTCGGCGAGATGCGCTACCAGTTCGACGAGCCCTTCGTGATCGACAGCGCCGACACCACCGACACCTTCGGGCTGACGGCCACTCCGTTGGCCGACCAGATCGCCGCCACCGTGGCCTCCTACCAGAACCCCGTGGTCGCGCAATGAGCAGTCCGGCCAAATGAATGGGTCGATCGACCCATCGGGCCGTCGAAATTCCGCGCCGATGGATGGAAATACACACTTCATCGCTGCGAGGCGGTGACCAAACGGGAGTCCACCCACAATGACCACTGCCTTCACCTTCCTCAGCGCCTGGGTCACCAGCCGCATCGACGACGAGCGGGGCGCCAGCCTCGTCGAGTACGCCCTCCTGGTCGCGCTCATCGCCATCGTCTGCATCGCCGCCGTCACCGCCCTCGGCGAGTCGGCCTCGAGCAAGTTCTCCGAGATCGACTCCGGCATCGGCTGAACCCGGTCTCGCCGACCGGCGAGACACCAGCACTTCCAGCGCAGCTCCCCTTCGCGGGGAGCTGCGTCGGTTTTGTCAGCCGGCAATCACGCCCCGGCGCGCGACGGCTCCCGCCCGAGCGTGCCGTAGAGCATGCCGCTGATGACCACGACGCCGCCGACGACCGTCCAGGCTTCGGGCACCTCCGAGAAGCCGATCCAGGCCCACAGCGACGCCGCCACCGTCTCGATCGGGGTGAACATGGCCACCTCGCTCGTGGGTGCGAACCGCGGCGCGTTGGTGTGGAACAGCCGCCCGAGCGGGTTGAAGACCAGCCCCATGCCGACGACGGCGAAGAGCGCTCGCCCGTCGATGCCGAAGTTCACCCCCGCGACGACCGCGGCGATCATCACGAGGATCGCCGCCGTGCCCAGACCGGTCACGCGACTCATCTCGGGGAATCGGCGCCAGATGTTCATGTTGACGGCGAAGGCGGTGATGGCACCGATCGCCAGCAGATCACCGTCGAGGGTGGGTTCGCCGACCGATCGGGCGACGATGATCAACACGCCGGCGAAGGTGATGGCGATCGCCGTCCACACGCGGCGGCTCGTCGACTCCCCGAGGAACACCTTGCCGATGAAGGCGGCGACGATCGGTGTGGCCGCGACGATGACGACCACGTTGGCCACCGACGTCCGTGTCACCGCCGTGACGAACGCCAGTTGACTGAGCGCCGCGCCGACCGCCACGGCGACCAGCGGCCACCGGCCGGCGCGGTAGGCGGCGACCGGTCCGGGCTCGCGGCTGACGAGGGCGATCCCGAGATAGAGGATCAGCGAGAAGAAGGAGACCCAGAAGTTGATGGTCCAGCTGTCTTCCTCGCTCCAACGGATGAAGAAGGAGTCGGTCGAGACGAGCAGCATCCCCAGGGCGGCGAAGACCCAGCCCCGCCGACGTCGATCCACGGCGCCCCCTAGGACAGCGCCGCGGCCAGGGCCCGGAACGCCCGCCCCCGGTGGCTGATCGCGTGCTTCTCGTCGCCCATCTCGGCAAACGAGCGCCCGTCGCCCTCGACGGGCACGAAAACGGGGTCGTAACCGAACCCGCCACTCCCCTGCCGGGCCGGCGCGATGACCCCTTCGACCACACCCTCCACGGTCAGCTCCGATCCGTCGGGGCGCACGACCATCACGACGGTACGGAAGCGGGCCGTCCGGGCGTCGGGGGTGTGCGCACCGACCCGTTCGAGCTCATCGAGCAGCTTCGCCACGTTGTCGTCGTAACTCGCGTCGTCACCCGCATAGCGGGCCGAGCGGACGCCCGGAGCACCCTCGAGCGCGTCGACCTCGAGTCCGGTGTCGTCACTCACCGCCGCGGCCCCGGCAGCAGCGCACACGGCGACCGCCTTGAGGCGGGCGTTGCCCTGGAGATCAGGCGCGTCCTCGACCACGTCGGCCAACCCGGCCGGTCGGGGCAGGAGGTCGACCAGCCCGTCGAGGACGAGCGCGATCTCCGCGACCTTGTCGGGGTTCGCGCTCGCACAGACGAGCTGCGGGAGCGGATCCGGGCTCAACGCCCCGGCATCCGCGGCGACGGCGCCTCGGCCAGGATCTCTCGTTGCGCCGCGGTGATCGTGGCGATGCCGCCCTCGGCCAGGTCGAGCAGCGCGTCGAGCTCGGCCCGGCTGAAGGTGTTGCCCTCGGCCGTGCCCTGGACCTCGATCAGTTCGCCGTTGCCGGCCATGATCACGTTGAAGTCGACGTCGGCCGTCGAGTCCTCCGGGTAGGGCAGATCGAGCACCGGCTCACCGTTGACGATGCCGACCGAGATCGCCGCGCACTCGGTGGTGAGCGGGTTGGCGGCGATGGCACCGCCCTGCACGAGCCGCTCACAGGCGTCGTGCAACGCGACGTACGCACCACAGATCGCGGCGGTGCGGGTGCCGCCGTCGGCCTGGAGCACGTCGCAGTCGAGCCGGATCGAGTTCTCGCCGAGTGCCTTCATGTCGGTCACGGCCCGCAGCGAGCGACCGATGAGACGCTCGATCTCCTGGGTGCGCCCCTTCGCACCCTTGCGCTCGCGGTTGACCCGCTCGGGCGAGGAACCCGGCAGCATCGAGTACTCGGCCGTGACCCAGCCCTCGCCCTTGCCCTTCATCCATCGGGGGACGTCCTCCTCGACCGAGGCGGTGCACAGGACGCGGGTTTCTCCGAACGTCACCAGGGCGGAACCCATGGTCATGTTGGTGAAATCCCGGACGAACGAGAACGGGCGGAGATCGTCGGGCTGACGACCGTCGTAACGAGTGGACACGGGAAGCTCCGGGGTGAAGGGGTTCAGAAGTCGAAGACGGAACCGGACACGGCCACGTCGACCGGGCCACCGTAGGCCGCCTCGGCCTCGGCGCGGTGGGCCGCGGGGTCCGAACCCGGGATGAGGTGGGTCAACACGAGCCGCCGGGCGCCGGCGGCCTCGGCCCGGACCGCGGCCTCGCGTGCGCTCATGTGGGGAATGCCCTGGTCCTCGTGGTCGGACAGGTGGCTTGCATCGCAGAACACCGCACCGACGTCTCGGCCGAACTCCTCGAACGTCCAGCGCGGGCCGCTGTCGGAGGTGAACAACACCGATGCGTCGCCGGCTTCGACCCGCGCGGCCAGTGTCTCGACCGGATGATCCGTCTGATCGAAGGACCACGACTGGTCGCCGATGGTGAGCCGCGACGACGCATCGATGACCGTCCACTCGAACGGGCTCGGCGCGCCGGGCACGGGAACCGTGACCGCGGCGTCCATCTCCGCGGTGCGGGCAGTGCTGTAGACGGCGATGCCGGACCGGGGCACGAACCAGGTGAAGACGTTGCGCAGCACCGGGAGCTCGAGCCAGTGGTCGGGGTGGCAGTGACTCACCACGATCGCCGTCAGGTCCTCGAGGTCGATCGCCTCCTGCAGCGGGCCGGCGGTGCCGGGCCCGCAGTCGTAGAGCACGGCCGCGCCGGCCGACCGCACGAGGAACCCCGTGCAGGGATTGCCGGGGGCGGCGTAGGAGCCCGACGACCCGAGGACCATCACGGTGAGATCGGTCATCCGGTCACCATTGATGCGCCTCGACCGCGTCGAGTTCGGGGCCGAGCAGCTGACGCCCGAGGCGGGCGAAGGTCTCGACGTCGCCGCTCGACACGAACCGGCGGGTGGGGGCCGGGCCGCCTCGGCGACCGGTGCCCGTCTCGGTGATCGCCCGCTGCACCTCGAAGGCGGTCTCGTCGGCCGACGAGACCAGCACCACGTCGCGGCCCATCACATCGCCGATCGTGCGAGCCAGGAACGGATAATGGGTGCAGCCGAGCAGGAGGCTGTCGACCTTGGCCTCCTGGACCGGAGCGAGCAGCCGCTCGGCCAGTACGTGCACCTGGTCGGAGCGGGTTTCGCCCCGCTCGACGAACTCGACGAACCCCGGACACGCCGCACAGGTCAGGGTGATCCCCGGGGCCAGTTCCGCCGACAGTTGCTGGTACGCCCCACTCGCCACCGTGCCGACGGTGCCGATCATGCCGACTCGTCCGGTCACCGTCACCTCGAGAAGAGAACGCAGTCCCGGTTCGAGCACACCGATCACCGGGATGTCGACCATCGCCTGGAGTTCGTCGAGCGCCACCGCCGACGCCGTGTTGCAGGCGACCACGATCATCTTCGGATCGTGGGTCCGAACCAGCCACTCGGTGATCTGACACGCGAAGCCGCGCACCTCGTCGTGACTGCGGGGACCGTAGGGATAGCGCGCCGTGTCGCCGAAGTAGACGATGTTCTCGTCGGGGAGCAGGTCGATCACCGCCCGCGCCACGGTGAGTCCGCCGAAACCCGAGTCGAACATCGCCACGGGGCGGTCGGCAGGATCCATCTCGCCAGGGTAGAAGCCCCCGACCGTGTAGTCGGGGAGCCATCCCGAGGAGCGACTAGCGCTCTTCCTTGAAGATCACGTGCTTGCGGATCTTGGGATCGTACTTCTTGATCTCGATGCGCTCACGAGTGTTGGTCTTGTTCTTCGTGGTCACGTAGGTGTATCCCGTGCCTGCGGTCGAACGCAGCTTGATGATCGGACGCTTGTCGCTGCCAGCCATGATCCCAGACTCTCCTACTCAGACCTTTTGCCCGTTGCGACGCATATCGGCGACGACGGACTCGATCCCGCGCTTGTCGATGGTCTTGATGCCCTTGGTCGACACGTTGAGCTTGATCCAACGGCGCTCACTGGGCAGGTAGTAGCGCTTCACCTGCACGTTGGGGTCCCAGCGACGGCTGGAACGACGGTGCGAGTGAGAAAGCTGCTTGCCAAAGTGGGGCTTCTTACCCGTGACCTGGCAGATCTTCGACATCGGGGTTACTCCTGGGCGAACTCGAACGACAAATGTTACCGCTGTCCCCTCAGGACTCCACCCTTCCCACCGCGGCGTCGAGGCGGGCCGAGACCCAGCTGTCCATCGCCTCGTTCGCCAGACGGGCCAGCTCGGCCGGGTAGGCGTTGAACCCGTGCGGGCAGGCCGGATACACCGCGACGCGGGCCGGTGATCCTGCGGCGTGCCAACGCGCGGCCATGAACAACGAGTCGTCGAACAGATAGTCGGCCGTGCCCACCGTGAACAGGGCCGGAGGCATCCCGGAGAGATCGCCGTAGAGGGGCGAGATGTCGGGGACGTCGCGGTCTCGCCGCTCGACCGTCGGCAGGTACAGGTCGCGAAACGTCGGGATCCCGAGCCGATGCTGGCTCGGCGTGCCCGTCAGGTCGTAGACGCCGTAGACCAGGTTGGCGGCGACGATCTCGCCGAGGGCGTCGTGGCGATCGCGGAGCCGCTGCAGGGTGATCGCGGCGATGTTGGCGCCGGCCGAGGAACCCATCACGACGTTGCAGGGCACCCCCCACTCGTCGACCGCATGCTCGAGCAGCCACAATGCCGCGGCCTCGCCGTCGTCGGGTCCGGCGGGATACGGCGA
>JAUIML010000241.1 GCA_030432715.1 Acidimicrobiia bacterium
GCGAGCTCACCGCAGAGATCGGGATCTCGATGGGGCTCGACGCCGATGCGTCGCTCGAGGACCTCGTCAACCGGGCGCCCGAGCCCTACGAGCAGATCCTCGCCGAGCACCGCGATGCGTTCCTGGTGCTCGTCGGCGACATCACCACCGTGTCCCTCAGCGGTCGAGACCAGCTCCAGCGTGGTCTCAACCTCACCCGCGAACTCACGAGTTTCGTCCTCGGCGATGCCGGCGACGGCGGCTACGACCGCACCGGTGCCTCGGTGTCCGGGTCGGCCGAGCGCGGCTTGATCGACCGAACGTTGTAGTCGGCGATGACCAACATCTCGGCCCTGCAGAGTGCGCTCTCGGGCCTTCTCGCGCAGCGCCAGCGTCTCGACGTCATCGGCCACAACGTCGCCAACGTCGCGACCCCCGGCTACTCGCGCCAGCGCGCCGACCTGGTCTCGGGTGGCGGTGGGCCCGCCCCCGCCCTGTTCAGCGGGAGTCTTCTCACCGGCGACGGCGTCGATGTCGCCGGGATCGAGCGGTATCGCGATCAGTTCCTCGAGACCCGATCGCTCGGTGAACGGGCCTCCGCCGCGCAGCTCAACCTCCAGAGCCGCTACCTCGAACGGGTGGAGCTCGTCCACACCGAACCGAGCGACAGCGGACTCTCGGCCAGCCTCGACACGTTGTGGGCGTCGTTCGACGAGCTCGCCAACCATCCCGGCGAGATCCCACAGCGCACCGCGGTGCTCGAGCAGGCCGAGTCGACCATCGACCAGTTCCGCTTCATGGACGACCAGATCCGCACCCTGCGCCGCAGCGCGGTGGGTGAGGCCGACGTGCTCGTCGCCCGGGCCAACGACCTCGCGACCGAGGTCGCGGCGTTGAACAACTCGCTGCGGCCGCTGCTCCTCTCCGGCGCGTCGCCCAACGATCTCCTCGACCAGCGCGATCTCGCCCTCGGCGAGCTGTCCGACCTCGTCGGCGGTCGAGTCCAGGCCCGCGAAGACGGCACGGTCGACGTCTATGTCGGTGGTACCACCATCGTCACGGGCGGCCGGACCGTCGAGCTGCAGGCCGAGACCGTGATCGATCCGGCGCTGGCCGACGTCGGCATGCAGCGCCTCGCCTTCCGCTTCGCGGGCAGCGGCGAGGTGGTGCCCGCCGGTGGTCAGGCCGCCGGTCTGCTCGAGATCGCCAACACGGCGATCCCCGACTCGATCCGCAAGCTCGACCAGGTCGCCGAAACGCTGGTCACGTCGGTGAACGCGCTCCACTTCGCCGGGCAGGACCTCGACGGTGCCACCGGTTGGAACTTCTTCGAACCGACCGGGACGACCGCGCAGACCCTTGCCATGTCGGCCGACGTGCTCGACCAGCCCCGGCGGTTGGCCATCGCCACCGTCGGCGGCGGCCAGCTCGATGCCACCGTGGCCCAGCAGGTCGCGACCCTGCGCGATGCGGTCGGCGGCCCCGACGATCAATACGCCGACCTCGTCGGTGGCATGGGCGTCCAGGTGGGGTCGGCCCGGGCCCGGGCCTCCGCCCAGAGTTCGATGCTCCAACGCGTCGACGAAGCGCGACTCGCGGCGAGAGCGGTCAACATCGACGAGGAGATGATCGATCTCGTGGCCGCCCAGCGGGCCTATGAGGCCTCGGCCCGGATGATCAACGCCGTCGACGAGATGCTCGACGTCCTCGTGAACCGTCTCGGCCTCGTGGGCCGCTGAGGAGGCGACTGATGCGTGTGACCCAACAATCACAGTCCCTGGCCATGCGGGCGGACCTCTCGCTCGTGAGTTCGCGGCTCGCCGACATCCAGCGCCAGGTGGCGTCCGGTCGCCAGATCGACCGCGCCTCCGACGACCCGGCCGGCGCGCTCGAAGCCCTGCGATACCGGCGTTCGTTGCGGTCCTACGAGCAGTACGACCGCAACATCGGCGACGCGAAGACGTGGCTGCGTCACGGCGACAACGCCCTCGAGGCCATCGATGGCCGTCTGACCCGCGCCCAGGATCTCACGATCCAGGCCGACAACGGTTCGCTCGACACGGTGGCTCGGACCGCCGTGGCCAACGAACTCCGCGCCATCGCCGACGAGATGATCGGTCTCGGCAACACCCGCCACCTGGGTCGGCCCATCTTCGGAGGAACCTCGGGCAACCCGCAGGCCTACGATCCCTCCGGCACGTTCCAGGGCGACACGGGTGTCGTGAACCGGACCGTCGGCACCGGCACGAGCTTTCAGGTCAACGTGACGGGTCCCGAGGTGTTCGGCGTCGAAAATCCCGGCGACCCGATGAACGGCAACACCTTCGAGGTGTTGCGCGAGATCGCCGATCGGGTCGAGGCCGGACTGCCGGCCGCGAGCGGACTCGACGCCCTCGAGCGGGCCAAGGCCAACGTGCACAAGGCCCAGTCGGCGCTCGGCACTCGCCTCGCGTCACTCGAGAACCTCGAAGCCCGCGCCGAGGGGGTCACGATCGAGATGCGTTCGGCCCTCAGCCAGACCGAGGACGTCGACCTCGCCGAAGCGATCCTCGACCTCAAGAGCCAGGAGGCCGCCTACACCGCAGCCCTCGGCGTCACCGGGCGGATCCTCGACCGCTCGCTCCTCGACTTCCTGCGCTGATCCGCGGGTCCATCGCGACCTTCCCACCGCAGGCCCGCACCGGTCTCTCATATCGACGGCACGTGTGCCGACACTGCTGACCGACCAGGTCTGTTCTGCAACCAGCGGGCAGTGTTCGGAAGGGAAGCCGATGATTCAGCTCACACGGTTGAACAACGACCAGTTTGCGTTGAACACCGACCTCATCGAGCGGGTCGAGGCGACGCCCGACACCGTCCTGACGCTGATCGACGGCACGAAGTACCTCGTGGCCGAGCCCATGGACGAGGTGATCGACCGCATCGTCGCCTTTCGGGCCCGCGTGGTCGCCTCGGCCGACGACGGCACCGTCGTGCCGCTTCGCCTCGTGAACCCCGACACCGACCAGGACGGCTGAGATGGACCCACTGACGATCGCCGGCATCCTGATCGCCCTCGCGACCACGTTCGGTGCCATGTTCATGGCGGGAATGGATCCCGTCGGCATCTTCTTCGGAGACCCGGGATCGATCCTCCTGGTGTTCTTCGGCAGCATGGGCGCCACCGCGGCGAGCGGCACCCTCCCCGATCTCAAGAACGGCATGAAGGCGATGGTGAAGGCGTTCGCGGGCGGTGCACCGCCGGACAGCGCGGCATCGATCGAACAGCTCGTCGGCTTCGCCGACATCGCCCGTCGCGACGGGCTCCTGACCCTCGAGAGCTCGCTCGACGAGGTCGAGGACGAGTTCCTGAAGCGTGGTCTCATGATGGCGGTCGACGGCACCGATCCCGAGGAACTGCGCGAGACGTTGGACCTCGAACTGAGCCAGATGGCCGCCCGCCACCGGGCCGGCGCCGCGTTCTTCTCCAACGCGGCGGGCTACGCCCCGGCGTTCGGTGTGGCCGGCACGGTGATCGGCCTCATCGACATGCTCTCGAACCTGAGCGACCCGGGCGCGCTCGGCCCCGCGCTCGCCGTCGCCTTCTCCACGACGCTGTGGGGCGTCTTCCTGGCCAACTACATCTACACGCCGGTCTCGATGAAGCTGAAGCGTTCCTCGGCGATCGAGGTCGCGTTCCGCGAGCTGCTCGTCGAGGGGATCCTCTCGATCCAGGCCGGTGCCAACCCGCGGGCGCTCTCCGGGAAGCTGTCGGCCTACCTGCCGCCGTCGGAGCGGGCCGACGAGGAACAGCAAAGTGCGTAAGGCCAAGGCCGCACCGGTCGAGGACGAGGGACCGTCGAAAGCCTGGCTCGACAGCTATGCCGACGCGATGACGCTGCTGCTCGCCTTCTTCGTGCTGCTCTACGCCTTCTCGCTGCTCGACGTGAAGAAGTTCGCCGAGTTCAAGTACGGGGTGGAGCAGGCGTTCTCGATCTCCAGTCCGGCTCTGCCCGAGGGATCGGGGTTCCTCGACGAGGGGCTCGGCGTCAACGAGAACGCGGGCCAGCTCGCCGTCATCCCCTCCGACGTCCAGAACGAGATCGACGACATCCTCGAGAGCATGGCCTCCGACCAGATGATCACGCCCAACGAGGTCGAGGAGTTGCGCGACGCGGTGGAGGCCGCGCTGGGCGCGGCCTCGGTCGATCTCGACGCCTTCGATGTGGATCTCGACCCCCGCGGCGTCGTGATCACGCTGGACGAGCGGCTCCTCTTCGCCTCGGGATCGGCCCGGGTCGGGCCCAGCGCCGCGCCGGCCCTCTCGACCGTCGCGGAGGTCCTGGCCGGCCTCGACAACGAGATCCTCGTCGAGGGTCACACCGATTCCGTTCCGACCACCGGGACGGCATGGCCGACGAACTGGGAGCTCTCGGCCGCTCGAGCCACCGCCGTCCTCCGGACGATGCACGAGAGCTACGGAGTTCCGCAGGCCCGCATGGCCGCAGTGGGATACGCCGACACCCGGCCGCGGGCCGCGAACACCGACGCCGAAGGACGCCAGGCGAACCGTCGCACCGAGATCGTGGTGCTGGTGGAGCCCGACAACGCGACGGTGACGGCGATTCCGCTCGTGGACACCGCCGACCCGCTCAACACCGGCACGGACGTGTCCGCGGGCCTCGACGACGTCGCCGCGACCGACATCACCGGATTCGACGACCCCATCTTCGGGTCCTGACAAGGAGACTGCCGACATGGCCAAGAAGAAGAAGGCCGCTGAGGAAGAGGAAGAGGGCGGCAAGGGCAAGGGCAAGGGCAAGATGATCGCCGTCGGCCTCGTCGGCCTCGCCGCCGTCTACAAGTTCGTGCTCGCGCCCGCTCCCGCCGAGGAGGCGACCGACGAGATCGACGAGCAGGCCGAGCGGGTCATCGAGGAGGGCGACATCTTTCCGATGGAGGAGCTGGTCGTCAACCTCACCGACACCGACCAGAGCCGCTATCTGCGTGTCGGTCTCGCCCTGGTGCTGGAAGCCGGGACCTCCCCGGAGTCGATGGAAACCGAAGCCCCGATCGCGATCGACGCGGCGATCGACTATCTGTCGGCCCAGTCGTTCGCCGATCTGCGCGAACCGGGCTCCAAGTCGGAGATCAGAGACGAGCTGTCGGCGAGGATCCGGGCCGCCTACGGCGACGAGAAGGTCGTGCGGATCCTGCTGACCACCTTCGTGATGCAGTAGTCGCTCGGTTCGCAGGACTCACGCAGGTCATTCGTCGGCAGTACCGAACGCCATTCACCACGCAGGGTGGCACTGTTGACTACCCTGTGCGGAGTGGCCAAGACGTCGCCCGCCTGACATCTTGACCATGAGGCCGGCCCTCACCCTCCTGGGGTGGGGGCCGGCCGCCGTTTTGGGCACCCACCGGTGACAAAGGTCATCCGCCGGTGCGCCAACTTCGTCGTCGCGTCCTTAGCGGTCACCCGCGC
>JAUIML010000242.1 GCA_030432715.1 Acidimicrobiia bacterium
CCCGGCATCGGCTTCTCCGGCGTCGATTTCGCGTCGCTCGAGGCGTGGTACGACCCGGCGACGGGCCTGTTCTTCTCGGTGCCGGTCTCGGTCTACGAGGAGGCGCCGGCCGATTTCGGCGACCGGATCTTCGATTTCACCCTGAACCAGGCGACCGGAGCGATCGGTCCGGGCACCGCCGCACCGCTGCTGACGTTGTCGATCCGCACCGTCGTCGACCCGTCGTCATTCGGTGAGAGGGTCACGGCGAGATACGACGTCGCGTCGAAGCCCTCGACCGGCCTCACCGAGGTGTCGGGGTCGGCGTCACCCGTGTCGGGGCCGGCCTGTCGGGGGGCCTGGTCGCTCCCCTCGCCCGGGACCTGGTCCGCTTCGGTGCCGGCGTCCCACAACGAGATCTGGTCCGTCACGTCGCCCGAGACCGGGTTCCCGTCGACGTCGATCAGCGCCAGTCCGTCAGGGCCCGGCGACCAGAACCAGTCGTTGGTCTGGACGAACATGGTGGCGAAGCTCAGGTTCGCAGCCGAACGAGGCACCGTGAACTCGTAGCCGCTCCCGGGCCCGGCCGGACCCGGCTCAGTGCCGTCGACCGGCACCGCCTGGGCGCCGCTGGCCGCAATGGCGAAGCCATCGGACGTGTTGGTCAGCGTGACGCGGAAGGTGTGGGTGCCATCGCTCATGTCATCGTCGGCCATGTCGTCGTCGGCCATGTCGTCATCGGCCATGTCGTCATCGGCCATGTCGTCATCGGCCATCTCGTCGCTCTCGGCCGACGGGTCGACCTGGGCGACCGGTTCGTCGTCCTCGCCACAGGCGGCAGCGAGCAAGGTGATCGCCAGTGTCGCGGCCACGATTCGGAGGGTTCGTCGCATTCTCGGTTCCTTCCAGAAACGATTGTCGGGTGGAAGCGATGTGCCCCACCGGTGCCCGACCAACGACGCCCGGCGCACCGCCGGTTCCCGGTCAGAATTCACGGACCAAACCCCGAACCGGGCGGGTTCCCCTCCGTTCGGGCACCCACCGGCGAGGCACCGAGCGACTACCGTTCGGCCCGTGGAACCGGACCAACACGCCGAGATCGCGGCGATACTCGTGGGGCTTGGTGTCGACCCCGCCGATGTCCCCGACTCACTGGCCGAGGGCGCAGCGATGGCCTCCGATGTCGTCTTCAGCCGCGGCGACGTCTTCACCCTGCGCGAAGTGGCGGAGAAGATCGGCGAGAAGCCCGAGGATGTGGCCGAGGGGTTCCGACACCTGGGCATCACCATCACGGACTTCGACGAGGTCCGCTTCGGCGAACGCGACGTCGACTTCGCCGCCTTCCTGCGCGACGCAATCGTCGACGTGCTCACCGACGACGAAGGCCAGGAGATCCTCCACGTGGCCGGGACCGCCCTCGCGTCGATCGCGGAGGCTGCCGTCGCGAACCATGTGCAAGGTCCGGAGCGACGGACCAACAACATGGTCGAGAACGCTCGACTCAACGCCTTCGTGGCCGAACTCGGCCTGTCGCTCAGCGACTCTCTCTCCGTCGCGTTCCGTCACCATCTCCGCCAGGCGACACAGATCAACCGGCGAACGCAACACGATGAACACCGCGAGCTGGTCACGCTGAGTATCGGCTTCCTCGACCTGGTCGGTTTCACCGCGCTCAGCCAGCAGCTGGCGATCCCCGATCTCGTCGAGCTGGTGAAGGCATTCGAGCGTCGGGCCCACGAACTGGCCCACGAGTCCCACACCCGCATCGTGAAGCTCATCGGCGACGAAGTCATGTTCGTCGCCGAGCGCCCCGCCGATGCCGCCCGCTTCGTCGGCGGCATGACTGCAGCCCTGGCCGACGACAACGTGATCCCCCGCGGCGGACTGGCGTTCGGCGATCTCGTCAACGTCCACGGCGACTACTTCGGCCCGGTGGTGAATCTCGCCGCCCGGCTCACCGACACCGCCGTACCGGGCGAGGTTCTGGTCGACGATTCGATCGCCGACCACCTCCCGACCGAACCGGCCGGCCGGCGCATGCTGAAGGGGTTCGACGAACCGGTCCGTGTCCACACCCTGCGAGAAGACTGAGCCATGTACCTTCCCTCCCCCGACGTCACCCGCGTCCGTGACCAGCTCGACCATCCGGTGATCGACACCGACGGTCACGTGATCGAATACCTCCCGTGGGTCCGAGATCTGGTGACCGATATCGCCGGCGACGACGTCGCCCGCCGCTTCGATCAGATGGTGATGTCATCGGCCGCCATCCGCGGGGTGCCGACGGAACTCCGGCGCCAGGCCGGCGTCACCCGAAACGCCTGGTGGGGCGTGCCCGCGCGCAACACGCTCGACCGGGCCACCGCGATGCTCCCGGGACTCCTGCACGAACGACTGGACCAACTCGGCATCGATGTCGCCCTCCTCTACCCGACCTATGGCCTCACCGTCACCGCCTTCGCCGACGACGAGCTGCGCCAGGCCATGGCCCGGGCGTTCAACATCTACATGGCCCGGGCCCACGAGGATTACGGCGATCGTCTCGTGCCGGTCGCCTCGATCCCCATGTTCACCCCCGACGAGGCGATCGCCGAGCTCGACCACGCGGTGGGCGAACTGGGCCTGAAGGCGATCATGATGGCCGGCGTGATCCCGCGACCGCTCCCCGGAGCGGAGGGCCACCGCTCGGCCCGGTTCGTCAACGGTGTCGGACACGACAGCGAGTTCGACTACGACCCGGTGTGGCGGCGCTGCGAGGAACTCGGCGTCTGTCCCACGTTCCACGCGAGTGCTCAGGGGTGGGGCTCCCGCGCCTCGCGGACGAACTATGTCCACAACCACATCGGCAACTTCGCCGTCGCGGGCGAGGCTGCCCTGCGTTCGCTGCTGATCGGCGGTGCGCCGATGCGCTTCCCCGGTCTTCGCTGGGCCTTCCTGGAGGGCGGCGTGGGCTGGGCCGCCAACTTCCTCGGCGACGCCCTCGGCCACTACGAGAAGCGCAACGGAGAGGCGATCCAGCACTACAACCCGGCCGCCATCGACCGCGCCGCCCTACGCGAGCACCTCGTCGCCCACGGCGACCCGCAGGTGACCGAGCGCCTCGATCGGCTCGACTACGCCCTGATGATGCTGTCGGACCCGGACGAGGACCCGGAGAGCCTCGACGAATGGGCCGAGAGCGGCATTACGTCGACCGACGACATCGTCGGGCTGTTCCGCGACCGCTTCTACTTCGGTTGCGAGGCCGACGATCCGATGAACGCGCTGGCGTACCAGCGGCATCTCGTGCCGGCGGGCGTGAGGCTCCGAGCCATCTTCGCGAGCGACATCGGCCACTGGGACGTCCCGGACTTCACCGGAGTCCTTCCGGAGGCATTCGAGCTGGTCGACGACGGACTCCTGGACCTCGACGACTTCCGTGCGTTCGTATTCGAGGACCCCGTTCGTCTGTTCTCGGCCGGGAATCCGGACTTCTTCGCCGACACCGTCGTGGCCGAGGCCGCCGGCGCAGTCAGCCCCTGAACACGCAGTCAGCCCCTGCACACGTTGTCGAGAAACCGATCGACGCCCACCGCGACACGGTCGAGCATCCTGAAACCGTCCTCCGGCGACCCCGGGATCACGGCCGAGTCGATCGCCATGGTCTCCGCGGTGCGCGAGTTCTCGGCCGCGAACGGTTCCCCCGACGCCCAGTAGGCGAACATCGGGACCCGGGGCTTGAGCACTTCGGCGAGCGGAAGGCCGCCGCAGATCAAGGCGCTCGCGAGCCCGGGCCGTCGTCGGGCGACCGCCAGTGCGACCTCGCCACCCTCCTGGAATCCCCACAGGACGGCGGCCGAGACTGCCTCCTCCTCCAACACATCGGTGACCCGGGCGACCCCATCGTCGAGCACGTCGGGGCCGAGATCGATCGCGATCACGCGATACGCCGCCGCGTAGCGTTCGAGATAGCCGACGCCGTCCCAGGCGTCGAGTGTGTGCCGCTCACCCGGCAGCATCACGATCGTCGGACCGTCGCCCAGCGTCACATACGCCGTCCGCCGACCGTCGTGTGGTGCCACCTTCCGCCGAAGGTCCATCCCGCCACTCCTTGTCGGCCTCGACCCTAGTCGGCGGAGTCCGAGGCCCGCACGACCGCCGCCGTCAGGCGCGCCGGATGATCTGCTCGGCCTTGTGGAACAACCCCACCGTGGTGGCGTGGAGCAGGTCACCGATCGAGCTCGGCGCCTTCCCGGCCCTCGCCCGCGCGTGGGTCCCTTCCAGGATGATGCCGGTCTTGTAGCAGGCGAGCACGCCGTACCACTCGACGGCTCCGAGGTCGCGCGTCGAACCGTCGGCGTAACGGGCCACCATCTCGTCGATGTCGGGGAAGCCCTCCCATGGGGTGACACTGACGGCGGTCGGGAGGCCGCCCGGCTCCGGCCAGAACGCCATGATGAGACCGAGATCGATCAACGGGTCGCCGATGGTCGCCAGCTCCCAGTCGACCACGGCAGCCAGATCGGGCCCGTCGTGGCGGTACATGACGTTGCCGAGGTGGTAGTCGCCGTGGATGATCCCCGGCGTGAACCCGGATGGCCGGTTGACCTCGAGCCACTCGCCCACCCGCTCGAGGTGCGGGATGTCGGGAGTCCAGTCGCCGCCGAGCTCGTGATACGACTCCAGGTGCGACCGCCACCTCGGTACCTGACGTTCGAGGTATCCGTCGGGCTTGCCGAACCCCTCGAGCCCGACCGCGAGGGGGTCGAGCCGCCCGAGGGCCGCCGCGGCGTCGGCCAGGGCGAACCCCATGTCCCGCCGCACCGCTGGGCTCCGGGCATGGAGGTCGGGCAAGCCGCTCGTGGGCGTGAACCCGTCGACCGGCTCCATCAGGTAGAAGGCGGCCCCGAGGACCGACTCGTCGGGCTCGCAGGCGATCAACCCCGGATGGGGTACATCGCTGCCCGCCAGCGCGCCGAGTACGCGTGCTTCGCGACGCATCGTCTCGTCGCTGTTCTTGCGCTTGTGCTCCGGGGGCCGCCGCAGCACATAGGTGCGTTCGTCACGAACGAACCGGAGCAGCAGGTTCTGGGTGCCGCCGGCCAGGGGCGTGAGATCGGTGAGGGGCCCCGTCCCCAGCCCGCGGTGGTCCATCCAGCCGGCCAGGACGTCGATGTCGACGACCGAGGGGTCGACGGGGTTCTCGCGCTCCTCCACGACGGCCCGTTGCTCAGACCGGCAGATCGCCGGTCGCGGCCTTGGTGGTCCCGTGGTCCTTGTACGCGGCGATCGTGCGCTGCGCGATCCGCATCTGGTGCACCTCGTCGGCCCCGTCGGCGAATCGGGCCCAGCGGGCGTGCTGGTACATGTGGGCGAGCGGGGTGTCGGTCGAGTAGCCGAGGGCGCCGTGGACCTGGATCGAGCGGTCGATGATCCGGTTCAGGGAGTTCGCCACGAAG
>JAUIML010000243.1 GCA_030432715.1 Acidimicrobiia bacterium
CGGCATCATCGACATGGACGTGGTCGACGAGTCGAACCTCCAGCGCCAGATCCTGCACAACGTCGACCGCATCGGCGACCGCAAGGTCGACTCGGCCAAGAAGACCCTCACCGGACTCAACCCCGACGTCAACGTGGTGACCTACGACACCCGCCTCGGCGCCGACAACATCATGGACATCATCGACGGCTACGACGTCATCGTCGACGGCGCCGACAACTTCCCGAGCCGCTACCTGCTCAACGACGCGACGGTGAAGCTCGGCATCCCGGTCGTCCACGGGTCGATCTTCCGGTTCGAAGGCCAGATCACGGTGTTCGACCCCCGCAACGGGCCGACCTACCGCGACATGCTGCCCGAGGCGCCGCCGGCCGAATTCGCGCCGTCGTGCGCCGAAGCCGGGGTGCTCGGTGTCCTGCCCGGCATCGTCGGCTCGATCCAGGCCCTCGAGGCGATCAAGCTGATCCTCGGCGTGGGCGACGGGTTGAGCGGTCGCCTCATCGCCTTCGACGCGCTCGAGATGTCGTTCCGCGAGTTCAAGCTCCGTGTCGACCCGAACAACCAGGTGACCTGGGAGAATCGCGACCGCATCGAGGTCACCGAACTCGACGGCCTCTGCATGCCGAGCTTCACGCCGGCCTGACCCGCCACCGGCACCCGCGGGTGTCGGCCAACGGGATGAAGCACCGATAGCCTTCCCGGGTCCCGTCGCACCCGGCGGGAAGGACCCTGGAGTTTGCCATCCGCCGCCGACTCGCGACCTTGCACGACCGCAGTCCGCTCCCGACCGGCACCACCGCCATCGGGACCGGCCTCGTGGTCAACGGGATCACCACGTACGCCTTCCTGGTCGTGGCCCGTCGCTCGCTGGGCGACGAGGCCTACGGCGGCCTCGCCGTCCTCTGGGGGCTGATCTACATCCTCGGGCCGGGGCTGTTCCAGCCGCTCGAGCAGGAACTCGCGCGGGCCACGGCCAATCGGGCCGGGAGGGGAGAGGGCAGCGCCCCGGTCTTCCGACAGGCGCTGCGGATCGGGTCGGTCCAATTGCTCGTGGTCGTGGTCGGGGCGCTCGTCGCCTGGCCACTCGGCCTCGACTACCTCCTCGACGACCGACCCGACCTGCTCGTCGCCCTCGTCCTGTCGATGTCGGCCTTCATGGTGGCCGAGTGCGTGCGGGGCGTGTTGTCGGGACGCCACGAGTTCAACCGCTACGGGGCGTACTTCGCCGCCGAGGGCATCAGCCGGGTCTCGCTCGCGGCCGTGCTCGCAGTGATCGGCATCGAGGTGGTCGGGGCGTACGCGGTGTCGGTGGGGATCGCGTTCGTCGTCGCCACCGTGGTCGGTGTCGGCACCCTGCGCCCCTTCGTGAAGCCGGGCCCGCCGGCGCCGCTGAGCGAACTCACACCCTCGCTGGGCTGGTTGTTGATCGCCTCGCTCGGCGAGGCCTTCATGCTCAATGTCGGACCCGTGGCGCTCGAGATCGTCGGTGACGAACTCGGCGAGGAAGCCCCGGGCGTGTTCCTCAACGGACTCATCATCTCGCGGGTGCCGCTGTTCTTCTTCCAGGCCGTGAAGGCGGCCCTCCTCCCGAACCTGGCCCGCATGGCGGGGGAGAACGACCTCACCGGGTTCCGGCAGATCCAGCTCCGGCTGGTCGCCGCGGTCGTGTCGGTTGCGGCCGTGTCGGTCGTGGCCATGGCCGCCCTCGGCCCCTGGCTGGTCGAGTCGTTGTTCGGCGACGAGATCGGCGCCCGCGACATGGCACTGCTCTCGGCCAGCGGCGGCGGACTCATGGTGATGCTCTCGTTGTCGCTCGGCCTGGTCGCGCTCGACCACACCCAGCTGGCGGTCGTGGGGTTCGTGGTCGGGATGGCGGTGTTCCCCATCGCGATCCAGTTCGCCGACGATCCCTTCCTGCGGGTCGAGAGCGCTCTCGTGGCCGCCGTGACCGCCGGATCACTCGTCACCGCCGCCCTGCTGAGGTACGAGTACTCGGTCCACATCCGGTCCGGTCGCATGCGGGTCGCCGACAAGTCGGGGTGAGGCCTGCGTGCTGGCGGTGAGCGACGTCAGGAATTAGACAGAGAACGCCGTTCGGACCCTGGAGGATCCCCGTGAAACGTCTCGTCGCCGCCCTGCTCGCCCTGGTACTCGTCGCGTCAGCCTGTGGCGACGACGAGACGTCGGACGACGCCGGCGCCACGACGACGACCACGACCCCCGACGCCGAACCGGATCCGGGCGCCGACACCGGGGAAACCGATGACACGGACGACACTGGCGAGACCGATGAACCCCCGGTCGAGGACGTGCCGCTGTTCTCGTCGTATCAGGGCGTCTCGGAGACCGAGATCCACTTCGGTGTCGCCGCGATCGACGCCGAGGCACTGATCCCGTTCGGGGTCGATCTCGGTACGGCCCCCGTGGAGGAGATGTACGGCGCCTGGACCCAGGCCCAGAACGACCGCGGTGGTGTGCTCGGGCGGAACCTGGTGCCGCACACCCGGCTCTTCCTGCCCATCGGTACCGCACCGTCCGACGAGATCTGTGCCGAATTCGCCGAGGACCTCGAAGTGTTCGCCGTCACCGGGCAGTTCCTCGCCGACAATCCGCTGTGCGTCACCGAACTCTACGGACTGCCCTACATCGGCCACTTCGGGCTCAACGAGGAGCGCGACGAGAAGTCGGAGGGTCGCTTCATCGCCACCGAGATGGCCAACAGCGCCCAGCGCTACGGCGGCGTCGCGGAGATGATCGCCCAGGGTGATCTCGACGGGAAGAAGGTCGCGCTGTGGTGGGAGAATCCCGTCGACGTCGCGTTCGCCGACCTGGTTCGGCCGCTGCTCGAGGCGTCGGACATCGAGATCGTCACCGAGGTCGAGGTCGGTGACTTCGGCCAGGATCAGATCGCGGCCGACAACGCCGAGGACCAACGCATGGAACGCGTGATCTCGTCGGGGGCCGACTTCATCCTCTCGCTGGGCAACATCAATCCGCCGACCGAAGCCGCAGAGCGCGCCAACTTCTCGGGCACGATCGGGTTCACCAACGGACAGGTCGCCGACCAGATCGTCTTCCCCGAGGCCGAACTGAGCGAGACGTCGACCCTTCCGGAACGGACGTTCGGGATCACCACCGACAAGCCGACGCCCGAGGAGGCGTTGGCCGACGAGGGTGTCCAGCAGTGCATCGACGAGTACAACGCCGTCTACGACGAGCCCATCGATCTCGAGTCCAAGACCACGATCCAGGCGTTGGTCAACAACTGCCGGGCCTTCCGGCTGATGGTTCTCATCTTCGAGACGGCGGGCGTCGACCTCAACCCCGACTCCTTCGTCGAGGCCGCCGAGTCACTCGGGACGTTCTCGCTTCCGGCCATGCCGGTGGCCACGCTCGGTCCCGACAACCATGCGGCCGGCAGCCAGATCCGGCGCTACGAGTACGACGCGTCGGTCGGCTATCACCTGCCCGTCGGCGACCCGATCGACCCGGTCGTGCCCTCCTGACCTGGATCGTGGAGGACTAGGCCGTAGCGCCTAGAGACACCACCACACGCCGTGGGTACCCTTGTGTCCCGTGAAGGGTCTCATTCTCAGCGGCGGAGCCGGAACCCGGCTGCGCCCCATCACCCACACCAGCGCGAAACAGCTGGTGCCCATCGCCAACAAGCCGATCCTGTTCTACGGGATCGAAGACATGGCGGCCGCCGGCATCCGAGAGATCGGCATCATCATCGCGCCGGCGACCGGCGACGAGATCCGCGAACACGTCGGCGACGGTTCGCAGTTCGGGGTGTCGATCACGTGGATCGTGCAGGACGAGCCCCTCGGGCTCGCCCACTGTGTGCTGATCGCCCGCGACTTCCTCGGCGACGACGACTTCGTGATGTATCTCGGCGACAACATGCTCGAGCAGGGGCTCACGGAGTTCGTCGAGGAGTTCGAGAACGCGCGCAACGCCGAGCCCCAACTCGGGGTCGACCATGTGGCGCCCGCCGCGCAGATCCTGCTCGCCAAGGTCGAGAACCCGACTGCGTTCGGCGTGGCCGAGATCGGTCCGGCCGGTGAGGTCGTCCAGCTGGTCGAGAAGCCCGAGGTACCGCCCTCCGACCTGGCCCTGGTCGGCGTCTACCTGTTCGACCCCACGATCCACGAGGCGGTGGCCTCGATCGAACCCTCACTGCGCGGCGAGCTCGAGATCACCGACGCGATCCAGTGGCTCGTCACCAACGGTCATCGCGTGAACCACGAGGTGCTGGTCGGCTGGTGGATCGACACCGGCAAGAAGGATCCGCTGCTGGAGTGCAACCGACTCGTCCTCGACACGCTGAAGCGAGACGTCGCCGGCGAGGTCGACGACAACTCGTCGATCGACGGCCGGGTGGTCATCGAGGCCGGCGCGAAGATCGTGAACTCCACGGTGCGCGGGCCCGCCATCATCGGGGCCGGCACCGTGATCGAAGACAGCTACGTGGGGCCCTACAGCTCCATCGCCGTCGACTGCCGGATCACCCACAGCGAAATCGACAACTCGGTTCTGCTGCGGCGCAGTTCCGTCACCGACATCCCCCGGCTGACCGACTCTCTCGTCGGCCGCGACACCGAGATCACCAAGGGCGACGCCCGGCCGCGGGCCACCCGCGTGATGCTGGGTGATCACTGCCACCTCGAGATCGAATAGCGACCGAACCGACCTCCTCCGACCGAGCACCCCTGGAGCACCCATGGCAACCGTGACGCCGAGTGACGTCATCGACGGCGTCTACATCGTCGAACCCGACATCCACCGCGACGAGCGCGGCTACTTCATCGAGACCTACCGGCGATCGTGGTTCCCCGGTCAACGCGAGGTGATCCAGGGCAAGCTGTCGTCGCTGCGGGCCGCGAGCCTTCCGGCCTTCGGCGCCATCGGCGGCATGGCCGTGCCGGCGCTGATCTACGTCGCGCTGAACGCCGCCACGCCGGAGACCCTCGGCGGCTGGGCGATCCCGGCGGCCACCGACATCGCCTTCGCGCTCGGCGCGCTCGCCCTGGTCGGGTCGCGGGCGCCGGCGGGCCTCAAGATCTTCCTGCTGGCCCTGGCGGTGCTGGACGATCTCGGCGCGATCGTCGTCATCGCCCTGTTCTACACGGCCAATTTGTCCCTGGGCGCCCTCGCCATCGCGGCGGTCGGCTTCGCCGTGCTGCTCGCCATGAACCTGCTCGGGGTCAAGCGGATCGGCCTCTATATCGTGGTCGGCCTGGTCATCTGGGTGGCTGTGCTGAAATCCGGCGTCCATGCCACGCTGGCCGGTGTCGTCGTCGCCTTCACGCTGCCGCTGCGCGGCAAGGAGGGCGAGTTCCGCGAAGGCGGCTCTCCCCTGGAGGTGCTTGAGCACGTGCTGCACC
>JAUIML010000244.1 GCA_030432715.1 Acidimicrobiia bacterium
GAAGATGAAGAGGAACAGCGAGGTGAGCAGCGGCATGTAGCGCCGGCCGTCGGGGCCGATGGCCGCCTGGATGATCTGGCCGTCGATGAACTCGACGACACCCTCCGCGGCGGTGCGGAACCCACGAGGCACGAGCCCGTCCCCGCGGGCGGCGAGCAGGAAGAGGGCCGCCGGGATGACCAGCCCGAGGAAGTGGATGAACGCGATCTTGTTGAAGGCGAAGTAGTCGGACCCCTCGAACAAGAAGGCCGGCCACTCGATCACGTTCTCGATCGGGGGGAACGCCACGGCTCCGATAATCACAATTGCTCCTGTTGCTGGACGTTGCCCATCTCAGGCTCCTGGACGATACGCCGCTCGGTCGACGTCGGCTTGAGCCCGGGAAAGGCTAGCGACGCGGACACGAAACGCATCTCCCAGAAGAGCAATCCGAGATGAGAAATGATCAGAGAAACTCCGAGAGGGACGAGTTCGACCCACGGCTCGTTGCGTACGAGTAGCACGGCGATGGTGATGAGTCCCAATCGGATGAGGAATCCGAACAGCGCGGCACCGGCCATGAACGCGAGCGAGATGCGGGCGGCATAGCCGAGCATCGCGGCGGCGAGCAGGAAGTTGACGACGACGATGCCCAGGCCGAGGGCCACGGACAGGGCGCCATCGGTGCCCCAGAACACCGCGCCCAGGATGATCGAGGCCGGCGCGATCATCGCACCGCGACGGGCGAGATCACGGGCGACGGCGACGGCGGGCGACGGGCCTTCCATGCGCTGGGCGAGCACGTTCGGCTGGGCGTTGGTCGGGAAGCTCACGTCACCGTGCCGCCTGACGACGCAGTTCGGCCGCCTCCTCGAGGAGACGGTCGCGCTCTTCGGTGGCGCGGGTCATGCGGAGCTTCCAGTCGTAGTAGACCTTGGCCCCCGCGCCGATGGCGCCGAAGACCAACAGGGCGATCATGAAGATCGGTGTGGTGTCGAGCCGGCGATCGAGCCAGAGACCACCCAGCGACAGCAGCACGGGACCGAGCACGAGGTCGTAGCCGCCGCTGGCCTGCCAGAGGGCGTCGTGCAGATCGCGTTGAGCGTTCCGTTCCATCGGAGGGTCCTCGGCAGCCCGAGCGGGCGCCGTTGCCCGCTCGTGAATTGTTTCACAACCTATCCCGGCGATCCCGAGGAGGCAACCGCCGCCGCGGTTGCGGTCGGCGGAGGCGCTCAGTCCACGAACTCCGCCCGACGTTCGGCGAGGGCACGGCGGCGATCCTGCATACCGGCCGACTCGTCGAGACCCGCAGCGTCGAGGATCGTCGACCAACGATGGAGCCAGTCGTGGCGGTCGAGCGAGTTCACGATCGATCGACGGCGGCCGGCCTCGATCCCATCAGGATCGTCGGCCGCCATCTCGAACACCGGGGCCGGGTCGGCATCGACGGCAAGGGGGATCCCCCACCCCTCCCAGTCGAACGCCTCGCGGAACCGGTCGGTGTCGGGGAACTCACCGACGCTCACCGTGCCCGCTGCGGCGGCATCGAAGAAGCGACCGCCGAACTCGTGCTGGTCTCCGATCTCGGGGGCACCGATCTTCGAGCGATGGGCGACGAAGAACTTCGACCGCTGGGCCTGCGACGCATAGAGGAAGCGGTGCTCGACGTGGTCCTTCACCTCGGAGGCGTGGATCGAGTCGTACTGGTAGTAGAAGTCTTCGCGCCGGGCCCGGTCGAGCAGGTGGGCGTGGGTTCCCGCGGTGCGACGGCCGAGGCTCAGCATGTCGATGGGCCGGGACCGTTCGGGCGACGGAGGCGAGAACAGCAGCGTGTCGGTGCCGTAGGGCAGATAGCCGACGGGCGACCCGACCTTCTCGCCGACCTTGTCGCGGGTCACCTCCATCGTCACGAACACATGGTCGAACCGGGCCAACAGGTCCCAGTGCCCCTTCCACGTGTCGAGATCGTCGTACCAGGCTTCGATCAGCCAGGCGACGGCCACCCCGGACCGCTCGCGCCACCGGTCGACGGCCAAGAGCCCGAGCGCGTCGTCGGGGCACAGCAGCAGGGTGAAGAACATCTCGTACTCGTCGTGGGCCGGCTGCACCGGCGCGAACGAGAGGTTGCGGGCGGCTCCCCGATGCGACGCCTTCGCCAAGCGGTTGTGCACCTTGTCGATCGGGCCGAGTGGGAGTCTCCCCACCGACGATCGCAACGGCGGGGCCACGATCTCCGCCGTGTCGATCTCGGCGATCAGGTTCTCCATCTCGATGTGGGGCGAGATGGCCGGGGAGGCCGACTTGGACGCCCGCGGCGAATGGACGAGCACTCTCGGACGGTCGCTCACGAGCGATCTCCTCTGTTGACGATCCGTTCGAACGGAAGCGGGCGAGCCCGGCGCACCCGGTCGGCCCGCAGCTTGGGTTTGAGGAAGTTGCGCGGCTGGACATCGAAGCGGCTGCGATCGCCCCGCAGACGCCACAGGGCACCGGTCATCCCGAAGAACAGGAAGGTCAGGCTCGAGTAGACGGTGAAGAACTTCATGTCGGCGAAGTAGAGGACGATCGTGGCGATCAGCATCGAGAGCCACATGGTCACCGCGAGGTGCCGGGTCTCGTCGAAGGGTGACGTCCATACGACGCGACGCAGGATGAAGAGGCTGCCGATGTACATCCCGAGGAAGCCGGCCAGCCCGACCAGGCCGGTGTTGACGGTCGACGAGAGGATCTCGTTGTCGAGCAGGATGTAGCCGGTCGGTCCGAACGTGCCGGGACCCCGGCCGAAGAAGGGCCGCTCCCGGATGAAGCGAAAGACGATCGGATAGTCGGACGTGCGCGCCGTGAAGCTGCTGTCCTCGCCGAGGCCGGTGAAGAGCCCGATGATCGAGCCGAGGAGGTTTGGGACGGAGGCTCGCAGGATCGCCCCTCCGATCAGCGACACGACCGTGGCCCGGATGAGTGTCTTGCCCGACCAGGTGGCGGCGAGCCCGAGCGACACGATCGCCACCGCGATGGTGCTCGTGCGCGAGAGCGACAGCGGGATGCCCAGCGCGATGAGTCCGGTCGCGAGGGCGAGGAGGTTGCGACGGAACCCGTGCTTGTCGTGCAGGAAATAGTGCAACGAGATCGGAAGCATCATGGCCATCACCGCGCCGTACTCGATGGCGTGGCCCGTCGTCGCCGAGACGCGGTTGAATCCCGAACGGGCATCGATGGTGACGATGGGCTCCTGGCCGTTGAGACCGAGGCCGGGCAGCGTCATGAACTCGGCGAGGTCGTAGGCCCAGAAGAACTGGATCGCGCCGACGACCGAGATGGCTGCGGAGAGTCCGATCACCCGGAGCATCAGGTCGTCGAAGCGTTTCCTGCTCGGGATCCCGTCGATCGCCACGATCGCGGCCGACACCATCGACACCTGGACGATGAGCGAGCGGTCGGTGCCGTTCACCTCCACCGGGGAGAGACCCCGCAGCACCCCGAACGCATAGGCGCAGGAGAACACGATGAAGTAGATGCCGACGAGCCAGCGACTGAGCGAGAAGCCGGGGAGGACCGCGCTCGGCAGGAATCGGGTGGCCACCCACATGAGGAGCAGTCCGTAGCCGAACAGCACACTCGGCTTGCCGGCCGCGCCGACCGGCTCGACCACCTGACTGGCCGGGATGAGGAAGGCCAGCGCGATCCAGTAGGTCAGGACGGAGACACCGTCGAAGGGCTTCGTGGCCGCCAGACCGAGTTGCTGGGGCGAGGCGAGGAAGTCGGTCGTGGCCGACCACAACGCCGAGGGGCGTTGGGTGGTGGTCATGCCGTGGCGACCCCGGCCCGATTGACCGCCATCCGATCGACGAGGCCTTCGGTGACGAACGCGGCCATGACGGTGAGCAGGACCACGACGATTCCGAGGGTGCCCATGACCTTCAGGCCGCCGGAGGTGTCCTCGATGGCGCGGATCTCACTCAACACCTCCATCGTCGCGACCAGCTCGGCCGGGATGTCGGGTGTGACCCCCTGACGGACGGCGAGCTCGCGGGAGAGTTCGAAGATGACGAAGTCGAGCGTGTCGCTCGACTGGGCCGCGGTCTCCCCCTTGGCCGTGATGTAGAGGATCGGTTCGACGTCGTCGACCACGACCTCGTAGTTGGGCGACAGCCCGGCGTCGGCCGCGGCGATCCGGACTTCGCTCGCCCCGACGGCGATGGGCGCCGTGGCGGCCAACGTCCGGGTCGAGCGCGGGTTCTCGATGTAGATGTTGGCCTCGTCGTTGTACTCCTCGTCGGCCGAGAGGTCGTAGACGGTGACCGAGGGCGGGAGGATGATGACCGTCCCGAGGGACTCGAACTCGGTGCCGAGCCCCGATGCGATGCGCAGGACGAGGGCCATGCCCACCACGAAAACGGGCACGGTGATCTTCCACCGTCGCAGTACGACGCCGATGACCGAGATGAAGTCCATTCCTGTCCTATCGTCGGCCGACCCGCCGGCCGATCCAGGGATCCGTTCGGGAAACGGTACCCGCCCACCCTACGGGAGCGGGAGCGGGGCGGGATATCCTCGCTGCGGTGACCACGGTCTTTGTGCGCGACGACGATCTGGGCAAGCCGTTCGCCCCGCTCGACCGGTTCCACGCCCTGTTCGTCGATCGCGAGATCCCGATTGCGTACCAGGTCGTCCCCGCTTTTCTCGACGACGAGACCGCGGCGCAGGCGGTCCACTACCAGCAGTCGGCCCCCCACCTGGTCGAGCTCCATCAGCACGGCAACCGCCACGAGCAGGAGCTCGACGGCGTCCACGTCTGGAGCGAGTTCGCGGGCGATGCGAGCGAGGCCGACCAACGAGCCGCCATCACCGAAGGGCGCGACCGGCTGGCCACCATGCTCGGCGAGTCGTTCGATCCGCGGGTGTTCACGCCGCCGGCCCACAAGTACGGGCCGACCACGCTGCGTGTGCTCGACGAGCTCGGGGTCCGCGTGCTCTCGTGTGGCGTCCACACCTCCGCCGCTGCGCGCGCGGTCTACGCCGCGGGCCGGGCCCTGCGCCGGGTGCGGGTCGGCAATCGAACGATCTCCCACCACGGGCGACGCTTGCCCGGCACCGAGATCCGCGAGTGGTCCTGCGCCCTCGACATCGACCAGGACGGCAACGGCAACCGCATGAACCGCACCACCGACGAGCTCGCACACCACTTCGAGGCAGCCCGTCGCCATCTCGGCGTCGTCGGTCTCATGTTCCACCACGAGGGCTACGACGACCCCACCAAGTTCGGCCACGTCGAGCGCTTCCTCGACGGGCTGCTGGCCGACCCGACGGTTCAGTTC
>JAUIML010000245.1 GCA_030432715.1 Acidimicrobiia bacterium
ACGGGCTCGATGCCCGCCTCACCACCGCCGCGGTGAGCCGTCCGTACCTCGACATGACCGCAGCAGTGATGCGTTCGTTCGGTGTCGATGTGAGCGACGACGACGGCACGGCGTGGACGGTCGGTGGCGGGTATTCGTCCCCGGGGACCTACGTGATCGAACCCGACGCCTCGGCGGCGTCCTACTTCCTGGCGGCGGCCGCCATCACCGGCGGTCGTGTCCGTCTCGAGGGTCTGGGTTCGGCATCGCTGCAGGGCGACGTCGGTTTCGCCGAAGTGCTCGCCGCGATGGGGGCCGCGGTCGACATCGGGGCGAGCCACATCGAGGTCCGCGGCGCCGACCTCCACGGCATCGAGGTCGACCTGCGCCACATCTCCGACACCGCCCCGACCCTCGCGGTCGTGGCGGCGTTCGCCCACGGCCCGACCACCATCACCGACATCGGATTCGTGAAGGGCAAGGAGAGTGACCGGATCGGGGCGCCGGTGCGCGAGCTGCGGCGGGCCGGCGTGGACGCGGAGGAGATCGAGGGCGGAATGGTGATCCGCCCGTCCGGTCCACCGCGGGCGGCGACGTTCGACACCTACGACGACCATCGCATGGCCATGGCGTTCTCGCTGATCGGTCTGGTCGTGCCGGGCGTGGCCGTACGGGACCCGGGTTGTGTGGCCAAGACCTTCCCGGGCTTCTTCGCCGCATTGGATCAGCTGCGATGACGCGGCAAGATTGGCGATCATGCGTGTGATCGCCATCGACGGACCGGCCGGGTCCGGAAAGTCAACCGTGGCCAAGGCGGTCGCCGAGCGGCTCGGGCTTCCGTATCTCGACACGGGGGCGATGTATCGAGCCGTCGCGTTCGCGGTCCTGCGTTCCGGCGGCGACCCCGCCGACGAGGAATTGGCCGCCAACACCGCGCGCTCGATGGAGCTCGAGGTCGGCCTCGACCGGGTGATGGTCAACGGGACCGATGCAACCGTCGAGATCCGTGGCCCCGAGGTGACGCGGTCGGTCAGCCTCGTCGCCGCCAACCCGGCCGTTCGGGTGGAGCTGGTGTCACGCCAGAGGGAGTGGGCCGAGCGCCGAGGAGGTGGCGTGCTCGAGGGTCGCGACATCGGCACGGTGGTCTTCCCCGACGCCGAGCTGAAGGTCTATCTCACCGCCGATGCCGCCGAACGGGCCCGCCGGCGGGCGCAGGAGGTCACCGATCTCGACTACGAAACCGTCGCCGCCGATCTCGCCCGTCGCGACACGCTCGACAGCACGCGGGAGATCGACCCGCTGGCGGAGGCCCCCGATGCGGTGATGGTCGACACCACCGGCCTCGGTGTCGACGAGGTGGTGACCGAGATCGCTCGACTGTTGGAGGAGAAGCAGCCGTCGTGACGAAGCCGTCGGTCTACGGGTCGCAGGAGGGCGACACGCCCGAGCGCAGCCGCCACGGGTTGTTCGGGCGCATCATGTATCGCCCCTTCTGGTTGTTCGTCTACACGCTGTGCAAGTTGCTGTTCCGCCTGCGCGTCGACGGCCGCGAGAAGCTCCCCGACGGCCCCTTCGTCCTCTCAGCCGTGCATCGGTCGTTCATCGACACACCGATCGTCGGGGTCATCACCGGCAAGCGACTGCGCTTCATGGGCAAGGAGAGTCTGTGGAAGTCGCGGCCGTTGGGCGCCTTTCTCACCTTCTTCGGAGGATTCCCGGTCGAGCGGGGCGTCGCCGATCGCACCGCGCTGCGGGCGGCCGAGGACGTCCTCGCGCTCGGCGAGCCCCTCGTGATGTTTCCCGAGGGCACGCGGCAGGAGGGCCCCCGCCTCAACCGCGAGCAGGTCCTCGACGGTCCGGCCTTCGTGGCCTCACGAGCGGGGGTCCCGATCGTGCCCGTCGGGATCGGGGGCAGCGCCAAGGCGCTGCCGCTGGGGGCCAAGATCCCGCGACCGAGGAAGATCGTGGCCATCATCGGCGATCCGATCATGCCGCCGGAGAAGACCAACGGAAAGGTCCCCCGGCGCGCGGTGAAGGACCTGACGGAGACCCTCTTCGTCGAACTCGGAGACCTCTACGTCGAGGCCCGGATCGCGGCCGGCGACGAGCCCGCGCCGACCTGACGGCTAGCTGAGCCCGAAACGGGTGAAGCCGACGACGGCGGCGATCTCGTCGTCGCTCAACGTCTCGGCGAAGGCCGGCATGCCATCGGCGCCGCCGGCCACGATCGCGATCTGGTCGGTCGCGTCGGGGTAGTTGACGATCACGGTGCCGGCGAGTCGGGGGCCCTGTCCGCCCTGGCCGGCATCGCCGTGACAGGTCGCGCACCGCTGGGCGTAGATGGCGCGGCCCTCGTCGACGAGGAGGTCGACCTCGGTGGGCGCGGCGTCGGCGGGCACATCGGGTGCGCCCTCGAGCGTGAACAGCAGGAGCACGGCCGTGGCGGCGCCCACCCCGACGATCCATCGGACAACCGCAGCCGCGCGGGCGAGCGCGGTCACGTGCTCGTCCCCGCGTAGTGCACCAGGGCACTCGTCCACCAGACTCCGAGCATCACGAACCCGAGGAAGGAGCCCATGAGCGGGAGGGCCCACACGGGCCGATCGTCGGTGCGGACCGCGAGGATCTTGGCGACGTAGAGCCCGTAGGCGACACAGCCGAGCAGTGAATGGACCGACACTCGGCCGTCGGTCGTCTGGTAGCCGAGCGTCCAGATGCAGTGGAAGACCACCGGTAGGGAAACGCCGAAGGCGATGGTGCCGAGCAGGCGGTGCAGGTCGGTGGCCCAGGGCGGTGCGGGTCGGCGGGGGCCGACCCGGCCGGTGATCCGCAGGCCGAGACTGATCTGCATCACGAACAGCACCATCGTGATCGAGGCGAGTGCGCTCTTCCAGGAGGCGGCCGAATCGAACCCCGTGAGCACGAAGTCCCGCCCGGTGGGTTCGTGGACCGCGGCGTAGACGCCGAGCGCGAGCGCAGTGGCGGCCCCGGCGGCGAGGGGAGCGGCCAGGACGGCCGGACGGGCGGTCACTCGCGGCGCTGGAGCGACTCGAGCACGTCGCTGGCGTCGATGTTGCGATCGTCGAGCGGGAGGCGCTCGGCGTCAGACGGCATCGTGAGCGAGGCGACGGCGTCGACCGAGGCGAGGAGTTCGCGGAGGTTGCGGGGTGGCGGGAAGTACTCGTCCTCGTCGGTGACGGTCACTTCCTCCACGCCCAGGGCCGGGGCCAGGCGGTCGATGACCGAGCGCACGAGGTCTTCCGGGGCCGAGGCGCCGGCCGTGACCCCCACGGTGCCGCTGATGTCGTCGGGAAGTTCGGCGGGGCTGTTGATCCGGAACACCCGGGGACACCCCGCCTCTTCGGCCAGCGCGGCGAGGGCATTGGTGTTGGACGAGTTGGCCGACCCGATGACGACCATCGCGTCGCATCGTGGCGCGATCGCCATGAGCGCCGATTGGCGATTGGTGGTCGCGAAGCACAGGTCGGAGCGCTCGGGTTGCCAGAGCTGGGGGAACTTCTCGCGGGTCGCGTCGAGCACGCCGGCCCACTCGCGGTGCGAGAGGGTGGTCTGGGCGAGCACGGCGACCGGGCTCTCGAATTCGGGAAGGGACGCGACCTCCTCGGGGGTCTCGACCCGGTGGATCGCCTCGGGGGCCACCGCCATCGTGCCGATGGCCTCCTCGTGGCCCTCGTGACCGACGTAGACGATCTGATAGCCCTTGCCGGCGCGGGTCTTCACCTCGTGGTGCACCTTGGTGACGAGGGGACAGACGGCGTCGACCACGTAGCCACCACGGGCTCGGGCGGCGGCGACGACCTCGGGGGCGGAGCCGTGCGCCGACAACATGATCGGACGACCGTTGGGGACGTCGGCGATGTCGTCGACGAAGACCACCCCCGACTCCTCGAACCGGCGGACGACGAGCTGGTTGTGGACGATCTCGTGGTAGCAGTAGACCGGCGGTTCGAACGCCCGCACCATCCACGCCAGCGCCTTGATGGCCATCTCGACGCCGGCGCAGAACCCCCTCGGGGACGCGAGTAGAACCTGATCCACGGTCACGTGGCGGAGGCTACTGACTCAGCAACGCTGTGGCGTGGCGGGCGTCGGTCTGCGTAGCGTCGTCATCATGTCCGGTCCGCTGTCCGATCCGCTCTACGACCCCTCGCTCGACGAGCACGTCGACGAGATGATCCGCATCGCCGAGATCGTGGCCGGCATGCAGGGCGAGGCGCCCAGCGAGTGGACGCCGACGGTGATCGCGGCGGCCCGGCGCAACTTCGAGACGTATGCCGACAACCCCGCCGAGATCACCGACCGGTTCCACGACCGCGAGATCGACGGGCCGCACGGGCCGATCCGGCTTCGGGTCCACGTGCCCGACGGTCCGTTGCGGGGCGTCGTGCTCGACTGGCACGGCGGTGGCTTCTTCCTGGGTATGCCGGAGATGGACGACGTGTTCAACCTGCGGCACGCAGCGGCCACCGGATGTGTCACGGTCGCGGCCTCGTATCGCCTCGGTCCCGAGGCGCCGTATCCCGCGGGACCCGACGACGCCGAGGCGACGGCGCTCTGGCTGCTCGACCACGCCGAGGCCGAGTGGGGTGTGCCGCTCAATGTGGTGATGGGGTCATCGGCCGGCGCGAACATCGCGGCCATCGCATTGCAGCGCCTGCGAGACCGGCACGACGCACTCAGTGGAATCGTCGCCGCGAACCTGGTCTACGGGGTGTACGACCTCACCGGCACACCGAGCCAGCACCGCCTCGGCATCCCGACGTTTCGCGATCTCTACCTCCCCACGATCGAGCGCCGAGACCGTGACGACCCCGACATCTCACCCCTCTACGGCGACCTCGCCGGTATGCCGCCGGCGCTGTTCACCGTCGGCACGGCCGACTATCTCTACGACGACTCCCTCTTCATGGCGGCCCGGTGGCATGCCGCGGGGTCGGTGGCGCAGGTCAACGTGTTTCCGGCGTGTCCCCACGGGTTCAACTCCTATCCGGCCGAGTTGGCCCGCCGGGCCAACGCGGCCATGGATCGCTGGGTCGCCGACCGGCTCGATGCGGCGCTCGGGAGGGTGGAGTCCTGAGGTCGCAGCGGTAACATTTGTCGTTCGAGTTCGCCCAGGAGTAACCCCG
>JAUIML010000015.1 GCA_030432715.1 Acidimicrobiia bacterium
GGCCCTGCTCCGAGTCCCCGGGGCGATCGATCGCCTCGCCCGGGCCGAGGAGCTGATTCGCGAACGCGCGGAGGTCCTGGAGGCTCTCGCCGAAGAGGCCGGATAGGGTGGGCGGCCCAATGGCAGAACGAATGGGCCCAGCCGACTTCTTCGAGTTGGTGAAGGCATACGCGAAACAGGAAACCGTCGAACCACTCCGGGGGGCCGGCCGCTGGGTCGGATTCGGCATCGCCGGCAGTCTCCTGCTCATGCTCGGCGGGATCTCCCTCACCCTGGCGATGTTGCGGGTCCTCCAGGAGGAGACCGGCACCTCGTTCACGGGCAACCTCTCCTGGGTTCCCTACCTCGCCACCCTCGTCGCGGCGATCGTCGTGCTCGTGCTGCTGGTATGGCGGATCACCAAGAGGAGCCTGTGATGGCCGAGACCGACAAGACCACCACCCCGGCGACGCCGATCACCCGTGACGACATCGAGGCCGGCCTCCGCAGCGTCGTCGGCGAGGCGGAGCAGAAGGCCGAATCCACCGCAAAGAAGCTGATCCCCGTCGCAGTCGGCGGCGCCCTCCTCGTGCTGTTCGTCGCCTACCGGATCGGCCGACGCGTCGGCACCACCAAGTCGACGGTGGTGGAGATCCGGCGCATCTGATGGCCGGTCGCGGGTTCGGCCCCACCTACGTCAAGCGAACCGTCCGGATGAACAGCATCCGGAAGGGACTGCTCGGCGGTTCGCGCTTCTGGCTGGCGATTTTCGGGCTCGGCTATGTCGCCCGCTGGTCGGGCAAGGTCACCAAACGCGGCGAGATGCCGGTGAAGTTCTCCGAGGCGTTGCAGCCAGGCGAAGAGATCGTGATCCGCCACATCGACGCCACCCGCGGTCGGGCTGAGTGAAGGTCGTCCTCCGCAACCCGTCGCGCGAGGTCGAGGTCGACGGCCCGGTCCAGGTCTCGGTGCTCCTCGAGCGACTCGACCTCAACCGCGAGTCGCATCTCGTGATCGAGGACGGACAGCTGGTGCCGGGCGACAAGACCCTGGCCAAGGACGCGGTCGTCGAGATCCGGTCGGTCATCTCCGGCGGCGCGTTCGGACCGCGGGCATGAAGTGCCAGGTCTGTCGAGGCCCGGCGATCATCGACGTCCGGCGTCACAACGCCAACTTCTGCCCGGAACACTTCCTGCGTCTCTGTAGGGACCAGGCCAGGAAGGCGATCGACGAGTTCTCGATGCTCGCGCCCGACGACCGGGTGCTCGTCGCCGTGAGCGGCGGCAAGGACTCCCTCGCCGTGTGGGACATCCTCGGCCAACTCGGTTTCGCCGCCGACGGTTTCTACGTCGGGCTCGGCATCGGTGGCTACAGCGACCAGTCGCGCGGCTACGCCGAGCGCTTCGCCGCCGAGCGCGGGCTCACCCTCCACGTCGACGACCTGTTGCGCGATCACGGCTTCGACGTGCCCAACGGCAGCCGGGCTGCGAAGCGGGCGCCGTGTTCGGCCTGTGGGTTGTCGAAGCGGCATCTCTTCGACGAGGCCGCCCGGCGAGGGGAGTACGACGCCATCGTCACCGGCCACAACCTCGACGACGAGGCCGCGGTACTGATGGGCAACGTCCTGCACTGGCAGACCGACTATCTCGGGCGTCAGTCGCCCCATCTCCCCGCCGCGAACGGCTTCCCCAAGAAGGTGAAACCCCTCGTCCGTCTGACCGAGCGCGACACCGCCGCCTATTGCCTCCTGCGAGGCATCGACTATCTCGTCGACGAGTGTCCGATGGCGGTGGGCAACAAGCACCTGTCGTACAAGGCAGCCCTCAACGACATCGAACGCGACTCGCCCGGCGCCAAGCACGCGTTCTTCTTCGGCTTCCTCGATCGGGCCGCCGACCGCTTTGCCGACAGCACCGGCGAGACTGCCGGCGTGACCATCTCTCCCTGTACGCGTTGCGGCGCTCCCAGCTCCAACGAGATCTGTGCGTTCTGCCGACTCGCCGAGCGGGCCACCGAGGCCGTGCCGATCGAACTGGGCCGGACCCGCCGCCGGGCCCGGAGCCGACCATGAACGGCCGCGGTCCCCTCCGGTCGGGCGAGCCGGTGATGCTCATCGACCGCAAGCGGCGGCGCTACCTGATCGACCTCGCCGATGGGGGAGAGTTCCACAGCCACTCGGGGGTCCTGCCCCACGACGACATGATCGGCGCACCCGAGGGCACCACCTTTCGCTCCACGCGGGGAATGGTCTTCACCGCCCTGCGCCCGACGATCACCGATTTCGTCCTCAAGATGCCGCGGGGCGCGCAGGTCATCTATCCCAAGGACATCGGCCCGATCCTCGTCCTCGCCGACATCTTCCCTGGCGCCCGCGTGCTCGAGTCCGGTCTCGGCAGTGGCGCGCTCTCGACCGGCATGCTCCGCGCCGGCGCCGACATCACCGGCTACGAGATCCGCGAGGACTTCGAGGCGAAGGCCCGTGAGAACGTCGGCCGTTTCCTCGGCGCGGCGTCGCTCGAGCGCTACGACACCCACGTGCGCGACGTCTACGAGGGAATCGGCGAGACCGACCTCGACCGGATCGTGCTCGACCTGCCCGAGCCGTGGCAGGTCGTGCCGCACGCCGAGACGGCGCTGAGGCCGGGCGGAATCTTCCTCGCCTACACGCCGAGCATCATCCAGGTCTCACAACTCCACGATGCGCTCGAGGAGTCCAAGCTCGGATTCGCCGAGACCGTCGAGGTGCTCAACCGCGGCTGGCACGTGCAGGGGACGGCCGTCCGGCCCGACCACCGAATGGTCGGACACACCGGCTTCCTGACCCACGCCCGACTCCTCGACGAATGACCACGAAGTCGCGGCGTCGGCGCATCCCCCGCCGGTCGGTCGCGGCGCTGGCGGCACTCGTCCTCCTGGGGGCCGCGTGCGGCGACGACGCACCGACCACCGAGCCCCCGGGCACGGGGATCCCCGAGACCCACGGGTTGTCCGATGCCATGCTCGCCCGGGTCCTTCCCTCGACCGTCGGCATCGAAGGCGTGGCCTGCGGTCGCCTCGCGTCCGGGAGTGGCTTCGCCCTGACCGAGAACCTCGTGGTGACCAACGCCCACGTGATCCTCGGTATCGACGAGATCGTCGTCCACACCGTCGACGGGCGTGAGCTCGCCGGCACCCCCGTGGCGTTCGAGCCCGACGACGACCTCGCCCTGCTCGACGTCGATGGCGGCGGGTTCACCCCGCTGCCCCTGACCGACACGGCACCACCCGGCAGCACCGGAGTGCTGGTCGGGTGGGAGTCGGGCCCGGCGCCCGACCCGACCCCGTATCGCGTCGACCGTGCGGTCACCGTGCGGATCGAGACGGTGGGCGGCACCGAGCGGGTGGAGCGTCCGGCCTGGCTCGTCGCGGCCGAGATCGACGTCGGCGACTCCGGCGCCGCGCTCATCGACCGGACCGGTGAGGTCATCGGTGTCGCGTTCGCGACGTCGACCCTGGGGGAGGGGGTGGGTTACGCCGTCCGCAGTTCGGCCATCGAACAGCTCGTGGCCGCAGGCACCGACCCGAACCTGGTGATCCCGGGTTGCTGACCCGAAAACGAGACGAGAGGGCCTCCGTGGAGACCCTCTCCTCGTCAATGTCTTCTTCACGCCGTGGTGGCGCCGGGAGTTCGGCGGAGCCGAACCTGTCTCAGCCGGGAGTTCGGCGAAGCCGAACCTGTCTCACCCGGGAGTTCGGCGAAGCCGAACTCCAAGCAACCCGAAGGGTTGCCTCAGACCTCGATGAAGATGCACTCCCCGGGGCACTCTTCGGCCGACTCGATGGTGGCCTCTTCCTGGCCGGCCTTGACGGCGGCGAGGCCCTCGGGGCCACCCGGGTCGGAGAAGACCTTGTCGCCTTCCTTGACATAGGCGAGGCCGTCGTCGAGAAGGGTGAAGACGTCGGGAGCGATCTCCTCGCAGAGCCCGTCGCCGGTGCAGAGATCCTGGTCGATCCAAACCTTCATGAGCGGTACTGACCTCACTGTGTTGGGCGGGGCGGACCCGCTCGGAATACGCGTCCCGATCGGGGACACCAAACAGATCGGCATTCTAACTGCCCGCATGAGGATCACGGATCATCCGGCACCCGAATTCGGCGCTGGACGGGTTCACGGACGGTGAACTCCCTTGAACACGGCGGTGGGGCGTCCGACGACAGAACCAACCGGAGGTCTAGGGTGACGCCGAGCAGCACCCACGAGACGGAGGAACTGTGGACGACCACGACGCAAACGCCGAGATCAACCGGCTCCGCATGGTCGCTGCCGAGTTGGAGGACGAGGTGACTGCGCTGCGCCGCCGCCTGCAGGACTCCCCGAAGCGCGTTCGCACCCTCGAGGAACGACTTCTGGAGACGAAGGGCCAGCTCAGCAAGGCCGTGTCCCAGAACGAGAAGCTCACCTACACCCTGCGCGAGGCCCGTGAACACATCTCCACGCTGCGCGACGAGGTCGACAAGCTCACCCAGCCACCGTCGGGCTACGGCACCGTCCTGGGCGCCAACGACGACGGCACGGTCGACGTCCACGCCGGCGGGCGCAAGATGCGGGTGGCCGTGCAGCCGGAACTGGCCGGCTCGCTCGAACTCGGCCAGGAGGTCGTGCTCAACGAGTCGTTCAACGTCGTCCTGGCCCGCGATCCCGACCGCACCGGTGAGGTCGCGACGCTCAAGGAAGTCCTCCAGGGCGGCGACCGAGCGCTCATCATCGGCCGGGCCGACGAGGAACGCGTCGTCGAAGTGGGCGATGCCGTGCGCAGCCAACCGCTGCGCAGCGGCGACACCTTGCTCGTCGACGGCCGGGCCGGCGTGATCCTCGAGCGGCTGCCCCGACCGGAGGTCGAAGACCTGGTGCTCGAAGAAGTGCCCGACGTCTCCTACGCCGACGTCGGCGGCCTCGATTCGCAGATCGAGGAGATCACCGACGCGGTCGAGCTGCCGTTCGTCCACAGCGCGCTGTTCGCCGACTACGACCTGCCCGCCCCGAAGGGCATCCTCCTCTACGGACCGCCCGGCTGCGGCAAGACCCTGATCGCGAAGGCGGTCGCCAACTCGCTGGCCAAGAAGGTGGCGGAGGTCTCCGGCGACCAGGAGGCCCGCAGCTTCTTCCTCAACATCAAGGGCCCCGAACTGCTCAACAAGTACGTGGGCGAGACCGAGCGGCAGATCCGCCTCGTCTTCCAGCGAGCCCGGGAGAAGAGCGAGGAGGGATGGCCCGTCATCGTGTTCTTCGACGAGATGGAATCGCTGTTCCGCACCCGGGGCAGTGGCATCAGCTCCGACATCGAGTCAACGATCGTGCCCCAGCTCCTGGCCGAGATCGACGGAGTCGAGACCCTGCGCAACGTCATCGTGATCGGGGCATCGAACCGCGAAGACCTCATCGACCCGGCCATCCTGCGCCCGGGCCGGCTCGACGTGAAGATCAAGATCGAGCGTCCCGATGCCGAGGCGGCGATCCCGATCTTCGCCCGCTACCTCACCGCCGACGTGCCGATCGACGAGGGCATGATCGAGACCCAGGGCGGCGGCGACATCCACAAGGCCATCCAGGCGATGATCGAGGACACCGTCCGGGAGATGTACCGCGACGACGACGCCAACCGGTTCCTCGAGGTCACCTACCAGAACGGCGACAAGGAGGTCATGTTCTTCAAGGACTTCTCGTCGGGGGCGATGATCGAGAACATCGTGCGACGGGCCAAGAAGCTCGCGATCAAGCGGGAGATCGCCGGTGGCGACCGCGGCATCCGTACCGACGATCTGCTGGCGTCCATCCGCCAGGAGTTCAAGGAGCACGAAGACCTGCCCAACACCACCAATCCCGACGACTGGGCGAAGATCTCGGGCAAGAAGGGCGAGCGGATCGTCTACGTGCGCACGCTGATCCACACCGACGACGACGAGTCGGGCGGCAAGTCGATCGACTCCGTCGCCACCGGCCAATACCTCTAGCGCGCGTCCGGGAACCTCATGGAGACCTCAACGACGACCGCCCGTCTCTACGAGGAGGCGACCGCCCACGTGGAGCAGGCCGCCATCGCCCTCGACATGGACCCCAAGGTCCGGCGGATCCTCTCCGCGCCCAAGACCGAGCTGATCATCAACTTCCCCGTCCTTCGCGACGACGGCGAGTACGAGATCCTCCAGGGCTACCGGATCCAGCACAACAACGTGCTCGGGCCCTACAAGGGCGGCATGCGGTTCCATCCGGCGGTCGACCTCGACGAGGTGCGGGCGCTGGCGACGTGGATGACGTTCAAGTGCGCGCTCATGCAGCTCCCGTTCGGCGGGGCCAAGGGCGGCGTCGCAATCGACCCCCACACGCTGAGCGACGGCGAGTTGGAGCGGGTGGTCCGCCGCTTCACCCACGCCCTCGGCGACAACATCGGCCCTGAATTCGACATCCCTGCCCCCGACGCAGGTTCCGACGCGCGGATGATGGGCTGGATGATGGACACCTACCTCAACAGCCGGGGCCCGGGCGAACGCCAGAACGACCGTCGGGTCGTCACCGGGAAGCCGGTCGAGCTCGGCGGGAGCGCGGGGCGCGAGGAAGCCACCGGCAGGGGAGCGGCCTACGCGCTGCGTCACCTCTACGGCGAGTTCGACCGCAGCCTCGACGGCGGCACCACCGCGATCCAGGGATTCGGCAACGTCGGCACCCACGCGGCGTACGCCCTCCACGAACTCGGCATGAAGGTCGTGGCGATCGCCGACGTGACCGGCGTCGTCTACGACGCGAAGGGGCTCGACATCGAGAAGCTCGACGCCCACCGGACCGCGTCCGGTGGAGTGGCCGACTACATCGACGCCGACGCACTCACGAGCGACGAATTCTTCGCCCTGGACGTCGACGTGCTGGTGCCGGCCGCCCTCGAATCGCAGATCACGGCCCGCAATGTCGACTCGGTGCGGGCCCATGTGATCCTCGAGGCGGCCAACGGCCCGGTGACGACGGAGGCCGCGGCGGTGCTCGAGCACGGCGGCGTCCACGTCATTCCCGACATCCTGGCCAACGCCGGCGGCGTCGTGGTGTCGTACTACGAATGGGTCCAGAACAAGACGAGCGACCGCTGGAGCGCGACCGATGTGGGCGTGCGCCTGCGGAACTCGATCTGGGGAGCGGCCGATCGGGTGGCGGCTCGCCGCGAAGAGCGGGGCTGCACTCGTCGTCAGGCGGCCTACATGGAGGCCGCGGAGCTCCTCGAACGGGCCTACTCGCTGCGCGGCATCTTCCCCTGACTGAACGCCGTTCCGTCCCGTCTTTGCAGCGTCGCAACGTTGCCGGTGCCTGAACGGCGAGTGTCGGATCCGGCAACCCCTGCTGACAACGAAGCCTCTGGTGTGTAGGGTCCGAGCACCCAAATCGGGAATCAATGGAGGGAAAATGCGAAAGCATTGGACACTGCGGCTCCTGGCCGTTCTATTCAGCTTCGCGCTGCTGGCCACCGCCTGCGGCGACGACGACAGCGGAGACGACGCGACACCGGACGACAGCACCGGCGGCGACTCCGACGGTGGCGACTCCGACGGTGGCGACACCGACGGCGACGGCGATGGCGACGACACCGTCGACCTCGTCCAGGACGGCAGCGTCCTCGACAAGGTGACGAGCGCCGGCACACTCGAGTGCGGCGGCAACGACACCCTGCCCGGCTTCGGCATCGTCGATGCCGACAGCGGCGCCTTCAGCGGCTTCGACATCGACTTCTGCAAGGTCATCGCGGCCGCTGTGCTCGGCGACGCGGAAGCGATCAACGTGACGCCGCTCGTGGCGGCGCAGCGCTTCCCGACCCTGCAGTCGGGTGAGATCGACGTGCTGATCCGCAACACCACCTGGACCGCCTCGCGCGACGGCAACGAGCAGGCCAACTTCCTGCACACCACCTTCTACGACGGCCAGGGCTTCATGGCCCGCGCCGACGGTGGCATCGCAACGCTCGACGACGTGGCCAACGCGTCGATCTGCGTGCTCCAGGGCACCACGACACTGCTCAACCTCAACGCCGTGCTCGGCGACCTCGGCATCCCGTTCACGGCCGTCGAGTTCGAATCGAACGATGAGCTGAACCCGGCGTTCCAGGCCGGCCAGTGCGAGGCCTGGACCTCCGACGCATCGCAGCTCGCGGCGTTCGCGGCCAACATGGACATCGAAACGGTCATCCTGCCCGAGATCATCTCGAAGGAGCCGCTGGGTCCGGTAGTCGCCGACGGCGACACGCAGTGGGCGCAGATCGTCGACTGGGCGACCATGGCGACGGTGCAGGCGTGGGAGTTCGGCATCACGTCGGAGAACGTCGGCACGTTCGAGGACAGCGAGGACTCCAGCATCCGACGGTTCCTCGGCCTGCCCATCACCGACGACGATGGCAACGAAGCCGTCGCCGAGGTGGGCCTCGGTCTCCCGACCGACTTCGCCCGCAACATCATCGAGCAGGTCGGCAACTACGAGGAGATCTTCGAGCGCAACCTCGCGCCGATCGGTCTGACCCTCGCCGGCAGCCCGAACGACCTGTGGACCAACGGCGGTCTGCAGTACGTTCCGCCGTTCCGCTGATCCCAGCAACGGCCAGCTAGTCAGTGACCACGCCGGGTGCGGGTCGGGGAGACCCGGCCCGCACCCGGCAGGTCGACACCACGAACACAGGGGAGACCGGCTCGTGAGCCGCAGTACTGATCACACCGCGTGGGGACGGGTGTGAATCGCCGAACACTCATCAGCTGGGGCCAGACGCTCGGCCTGGCTGCCGTCGTCGTCACCGTCATCGCCGTACGCGGCACGTTCAACATCGCCACGCTGGGATTGGCGCTCCTCGTCGCCGCAGTCGTGTTCGTCGTCGTGCGCGCGGCGCTCGACCTCAGCGGCCGCGACCGGACCGATCGCCCGCCCGCGTTCCGCGACGTCAAGGTCCTGGCGTTGGGAGCCCAGGTCTTCGCCGTCGCGGCGCTCCACACCTTCCTCGCCTTCCTCTGGCAGAACTTCCGCGACCGAACCGACGACATCGGCCTCGACCTCGGTTTCGACTTCCTCGATCAGCCCGGCGGCATCACGATCGCCGACAATCCGCTGTCGGCGAACGACCAGGTCCGGGAGGCCATCCAGGCCGGCCTCGAGAACACGGTACGCATCATCATCCTGGGCATCCCGCTGGCGCTGGTCGTCGGCACCCTCGTCGGCATCGCCCGACTCTCGAGCAACTGGCTGCTCCAGAAGATCGCCACCCTCTACGTCGAGATCTTCCGCAACATCCCGGTCCTGGTGGTCATCCTCATCGCCTGGTCGGTGTACCTCAACGCACTGCCCTCGAGTTTCGAGGGCAGCCGCAAGCCCCTCGGCGAGTGGTTCATCTTCAACAACTCGCGGTTCGCGTTCCCCTCGATCAAGGGGCTCGACAACTTCGATGCCTATCGGGTCGTCATCCTCGTGGCGATCGTCGCCGCGATCGCGGTCTGGATCTGGCGAACTCGGCTCTTCAACGAGACCGGGACACCACACCGACGATCGCTGTGGTCGGTCGGCGCGTTCCTCGCCATCGGGGCAGTCGGGTACGTCGCCCTGGGTGGGCCGTTCGAACTCTCGAAGCCCGTCGTCGGCGACGCAGGCCGGGTGTACACCGACGGCGTGCGCATGCAGATGCCGTTCGCCGCGATCTTCACCGGACTCGTCGTCTACACCGGCACCCACATCTCCGAGATCGTCCGGGGCAGCATCCTCGCGGTCCACAAGGGACAGGACGAGGCCGCCAACGCACTCGCGCTCTCGGGCATCCAGCGCTACCGGTTCGTGATCCTCCCGCAGGCGCTGCGCATCGCGTTCCCGCCGCTGATCAACCAGTTCCTCAACTTCTCGAAGAACAGTTCCCTGGCCGTCGCCATCGGCTTCGCCGAGGTGACCGCCGTCGTCAACAACCTGTTCGGGCAGAGCCAGCCGGCACCACAGCTGATCCTGATCCTCATGCTCTGCTACCTGGCCATCTCGCTCATCCTCTCGCTGATCGGCAATCTCGTGAACCGACGACTCCAACTGGTGGGGAGGTGATCTGAGATGGCCGACTTCGATGCACTCGCACACCAAGACGTCGAAACGATGGTTGCGGAGGCCGAAAGGGCTCGCGCTCCCTCGGCGAAGCTTCCTCCCGGCGAGTGGATGAGGAAGAACCTCTTCAACAACTGGTACAACTCCCTGATCACCGTGGTGATGGCCCTGATCATCGCCGCGCTCACGTTCGGCGCCATCCGCTGGGTGTTCACGACCGACTTCGCGATCATCCGCAAGTCGCTGCGGCTGTTCATGGTCGGCCAGTTCCCGCGCGAGGAACTCACCCGCCTGTGGGTCTCCTTCCTCCTGATGGCGGTGACCCTCGGCTTCACCTCGGGAGCGGCCGCCCACAACACCTACGACGACGCCCTGGAGAAGGAGCTACCCGCCTACAAGGAGACGTGGCTCGACCTGTTCCGACGGTTCTGGGCAATTGTCTTCATCCTGATCTTCTTCGTCTCGTTCGCCCGAACGCTGCCACCCTTCCTGGGTCTCGCTGCGGTGTTCGCAACCGTCGTGATCACAAGGGAGCTCGGCTGGCGGATCTCGCGATCGGTTCGGGATCGAGCCGTATTCATCGGTACGGGCATCGGCATCGCGTCCTTCCTGGCGATCGCGGGCACCGGCGGCCTGGGTCGCTGGGCGTACGCGCTGCTGTTCGCGGCATGGGCGACCTTCGAGATCGGTCGCCGAGACGTCCGGTCCGACAACGTCGGCACGCTGATCCGGTTGGGCGTGGGCGTCGCCGCGGGAGCGATTGCGTTCTTCGTCGTCGACACGCTCGACATCGACGGTTTCGGTTGGGATCGTTGGGGCGGGCTCCACCTGAACCTCTTCGTCACCGTCGTCGGCCTCGGCCTCGGCCTGCCGTTCGGGATCCTGTTGGCACTCGGCCGACGCTCCGAGCTCCCGATCATCAAGGCCGCGTCGGTGCTGTTCATCGAGTTCGTCCGCGGTGTGCCGCTGATCTCGCTGCTGCTCTTCTCCAACCTGATGCTGGGCCTGTTCTTCCCGCTCGGGTCTGACCTGCCCAGCGAACTCACGCTGGCCATGATCGTCATCATGGGGTTCTCGGCCGCCTACATCGCCGAGATCGTGCGCGGCGGTCTCCAGTCGGTTCCCAAGGGGCAGATCGAGGCCGCCCAGGCATCCGGGTTGGCCCCGGGTGCCGTCCAACGCCTCGTCGTGCTTCCCCAAGCGCTGCGCAACGTCATTCCGGCGATGGTGGGGCAGTTCATCTCGCTGTTCAAGGACACTTCGCTGCTGAGCATCATCGGTGTGCTCGAAATCCTCAATGTGTCCGCCGTGGCCAACGCCCAGACCGAGTTCATCGGCAAGGGTCTCGCCGTGGTCACCTATCCGTTCGTCGCGTTGGCCTTCTGGGCCTTCGCGTACACGATGTCGAAAGAGTCCAGGCGACTCGAAACGAAGCTGGGAGTCGGGATCCGATGAGTGACGCAACTGTCAACACAGACGCCACCGCGACGGCGGGGGGTAGCGAGACCATCATCGAGTTGCGGGGTGTCGACAAGTACTTCGGAGACTTCCAGGCGCTGAGCAACATCAACATGAAGGTCGGGCTGCAGGAGGTCGTCGTCGTCATCGGGCCGTCAGGATCCGGCAAATCGACCCTCATCCGGTGCATCAACCGGCTCGAACAGCACAGTCGCGGCACGATCACCGTCGACGGCATCGAACTCACCGACGACATCCGCAACATCCAGGAGATCCGGCGCGAGACCGGGATGGTCTTCCAGAGCTTCAACCTGTTCCCGCACCTCACGATCCTCGACAACATCACCCTCGCGCCGCGCAACGTTCGCAACACACCGAAGGCAGAGGCCGAGGCCAAGGCGATGGAACTGCTCGAACGGGTGAAGATCCCCGAGCAGGCCCGGAAGTACCCGGGCCAGCTGTCCGGCGGTCAGCAGCAGCGCGTGGCGATCGCCCGGGCGCTCGCCATGAACCCCAAGGTGATGCTGTTCGACGAACCGACCTCGGCGCTCGATCCGGAGATGATCTCCGAGGTGCTCGACACCATGAAGGATCTCGCCCGCGAGGGCATGACGATGATCTGCGTCACCCACGAGATGGGCTTCGCCCGCGAGGTCGCCGATCGTGTGGTGTTCATGGCCGACGGCGAGATCGTCGAAGTCGGCACGCCCGAGCACTTCTTCACCAACCCGCAGGAGGAGCGCACCAAGCTCTTCCTCTCGCAGATCCTCTGACCCACGCTCCGACGATCGGGATCATCGCCGGGTCCGGACCCGACGCCGGCATCGATCTCTGGCAAAAGGTCCTCCGCCACGCCCGAGCGTCCCTCGGCGACGCCTACGGCGGCGACACCGACGCGCCGCGCGTCGAGATCGTCTCCGAGCCTCGCCTCGGGGCATCGATGGACCTGCCGGCGACCGACGCGGAGGTCTGGGCCGCGCTCGCGTCGACCGCGACGGCACTCACCGCGCGGTGCGACGTCTACGGCATCGCCTGCAACACGCTCAACGTCTATGCGCCGCGGCTCGCCGCGCTCGGACTCCCGGCGACGCTCGTCACACCGAACGGCGCCGTGGCTGCATGGGCTGCGGCGGCCGGCATCGACGCCGTCGGCCTGCTCGGCGCCCGGCCGGTCGCCACGCTCACCGAATGGTCTCCCTACGCGTCGCTGGCCACCGATCTGCGTGTCGAGACTCCGCCCGCGGTCGATGCGCTCCATCAACTGATCGTCGACATCAAGGCGGATGGGGGAGCGGCACCCTCGCTGCGGGACCGGTTCGCGGCGCTGGCGTCTGCGTTCGAGTCCCGTCACCTGCTCCTGGCCTGCACCGAATTGCCCCTCGTCGCCGTCGCCGTGTCCGGCAAGGAACTGGTCGACCCGACCGATCTGCTCGCCGCCGAGTTGGTCCGGCGCTGGTCCGAGTCGGGAGCGGGCTAGGGTCGCCCCGATGGCTGTTCCGAAGACGCTCGGCATCGAGACCGAGTACGGCATCGTCCACAAGGGCACCGACGAGCCGAACCCCATCGCGGCGTCGTCCGTGCTGATCAACGCCTATCTCCACGACGCCGGCTACCGCACCGACACCGGCCACGAGTCGGTCCACTGGGACTTCATCGACGAGACTCCCGGCATCGACGCTCGCGGCTATGCCCCCACCGGGGCGATGCCCCCCGACGTCGAGACCCACCTGGTCAACGCCGTGCTCACCAACGGTGCCCGCTACTACGTCGACCACGCCCACCCCGAGCTGAGCACGCCCGAGTGCGCCGATGCCCGATCGGTGGTGCTCTACGACCGTGCCGCCGAATTGATCGCGGTTCGCTCCATGCAGGCCGCGGCCAACCTGCTCCCGCCCGGTGAGGAACTCGTCCTCTACAAGAACAACAGCGACGGCAAGGGCAACAGCTACGGCTGCCACGAGAACTATCTCGTCGACCGGTCGACACCGTTCGGGCGGATCGTCAACCGCGCCACCGCCCACTTCATCACCCGACAGATCTACACCGGGGCCGGCAAGGTGGGGGCCGAGGCGCCCGGGATGAGCACCGACGACGTCGACTTCCAGCTCACCCAACGGGCCGACTTCTTCGAGGAGGAGGTCGGCCTCGAGACGACGCTCAAACGCCCGATCATCAACACCCGCGACGAACCCCACGCCGACGCTCGGAAGTACCGCCGGCTCCACGTGATCGTCGGTGACGCCAACCCCTCGCAGGTGGCCACGTTCCTGAAGGTCGGCACGACGGCCCTCGTCCTCGCCCTCACCGAGGACGATGCGTTCACGAGAGACCTCACCTTCCGCACGCCCGTCCCGGCCATGCGGCAGGTGTCGCACGACATGTCGCTGCGCCAGGCCCTCGAACTCGACGACGGCTCCACGATCACCGCCCTCGAGGCCCAGTGGGAGATCCTCGACCAATCGAAGAAGTACGTGGAGGCCCACGGTACCGACAACGTCGGTGGCGAGACCGCCCTCGACGTCCTGCAGCGGTGGGAACAGGTGCTCGCCGGGCTCGAGGACGACCCGATGACCCTGGCCGGCCAGCTCGACTGGGTGGCCAAGTACCGGCTGCTCAACGGTTACCGCGAACGCCACGAGCTTCCCTGGTCCGATGCCCGCCTCCGGGCGATGGACATCCAGTACAGCGACATGCGTCCCGACAAGTCGCTGGCGGCGAGGGTCGGACTCGAGACCATCGTCGACGACGCCGAGGCGCTCGCGGCGACGACCGAACCACCCCACGACACCCGGGCCTTCTTCCGCGGCCGTTGCCTCCAGAAGTTCCCCGCCGCGGTGGTGGCCGCCAACTGGGACTCACTGGTGTTCGACGTGGGCACCGATGCCCTCCGCCGAGTACCGATGATGGAACCATTGCGCGGGACCGAGGCCCATGTGGGTACCTTGTTCGACGAGTGCGACTCAGCGGCGGAGCTACTGCGCCGACTGGGAAACTGAGCGAGACCGAGTACGAGGAGACGTCATGGCCGAACGTGAACAGATCCGCAAGCCCGCCCCGGCAGAACGCGAGACCGAGGCGGCCGAGGCGCCCGCCGCGTCCGAACGGGCCGACGAGCTCAAGGCCGAGCTCGACGACCTGCTCGACGAGATCGACGAGGTCCTCGAGACCAACGCCGAGGACTTCGTGAAGTCCTACATCCAGAAGGGCGGACAGTAGGCCCGTGAATCTGCCCTTGTTCCGGGCCCACGACGACCCCGGCCCCAGCTTCGCCGAGCTGCTGCGCCGCACGGGGTTCGACGAACCCGCGCTCCCCCGTGACGGCACCGTGCCGGCCTCGGACTTCCGCCACGGCACGACCTGCGTCGCCGTTCGCTACGCCGATGGTGTGCTGTTGGCCGGCGACCGCCGGGCGACGTCGGGCAACCTGATCAGCCATCGCACCCTCGAGAAGGTCTTCCCGGCCGATCGCCACAGCGGCGTCGCCATCGCCGGCGCGGCCGGACCGGCGATCGAGATGGTGAAGCTGTTCCAACTCCAGCTCGAGCACTACGAGAAGGTCGAGGGCGGCGCGCTCAGCCTCGAGGGCAAGGCGAACCAGCTCGGCCAGATGATCCGGGGCAACCTCCCGGCCGCGATGCAGGGCCTGGCCGTGGTGCCGATCTTCGCCGGCTTCGACGTCGGCCGCGACGAGGGACGCCTCTTCGAGTACGACGTGACCGGCGGCCGCTACGAGGAGACCGAGACGGCCAGCACCGGATCGGGCAGCCTCCACGCCGGCACCGTGTTGCGGCTGGGCTATCGCGACTCCCTCGATGCGGCGACCGTCACCGATCTCGCCCTCGAATCGCTCTTCGAAGCCGCCGACCAGGACTCCGCAACCGGCGGACCCGACCCGGTCCGCGGCATCTATCCCGTCGTCGCGCTCATCACCGCCGACGGCTACCGCCGACTCGACGACGACGAGCTGGCCGACCGCACGCAGGCGCTCATCGAGCGTCGGCGCAACCGGTAGGAGATCGCCCATGAACATGCCGTTCTACGTCGCTCCCGAACAGGTCATGAAGGACCGGGCCGACTATGCCCGCAAGGGCATCGCGAGAGGCCGCAGCCTGATCGCCTTCCGGTTCGAGGGCGGGATCGCCATCTGTGCCGAGAACACCTCGTCCACCCTGCGCAAGGTCAGCGAGATCTACGACCGCATCGCCTTCGCCGGTGTGGGCAAGTACAACGAGTTCGACCAGCTGCGCATCGCCGGTGTGCGTCACGCCGATCTCAAGGGCTACTCCTTCTCGCGCGAAGACGTGGATGCCCGGAGCCTCGCCAATCAGTACGCCCAGAGTCTCGGACAGGTCTTCACTCACGAGATGAAGCCCATGGAGGTCGAGATCCTCGTCGCCGAGATCGGTCTCGGCGACGACGGTGAGGGCGATCAGCTGTTCCACATCCTCTACGACGGCACCGTGATGGACGAGGACATGAGCGTGGTGCTCGGCGGCGAGACCGAGACCATCTCCGAACGGTTCGGCCAGCTCGACGCCGCTCCGACGCTCGCCGATGGCGTCCGCCGGGCGGTCAGCGCGCTCAGCGGGCCCGACCGCAGCCTGGAAGGACCCGACCTCGAGGTCGCCATCCTCGAACGCGGCATCGGTCGGAGGGCCTTCCGCCGGCTCGAGGGCGACGAGCTCGCCGCCATCCTCGCCGGCTGATCCACCCAGTCGGGTCGCTGCCCGTTAGGTTGTCGAGGTGCAGCGTCGGATCTTCGGGATCGAGAACGAGTACGGCGTCACCTGCACCCTGCGCGGACAGCGGCGACTGAGCCCCGACGAGGTCGCCCGCTATCTGTTCCGGCGGGTCGTCTCGTGGGGCCGCAGCAGCAACGTGTTCCTGGGCAACGGCGCTCGGCTCTACCTCGACGTCGGGAGCCATCCCGAATACGCCACGCCCGAGTGCGATTCGGTCCACGACCTCGTGGTGCACGACAAGGCCGGGGAGCGGATCCTCGAGCAGCTCCTCACCAGCGCCGAGGAACGCCTCAGCGACGAGGGCATCCATGGCGACATCTATCTCTTCAAGAACAACACCGACTCCGCCGGCAACAGCTACGGCTGTCACGAGAACTACTGCACGACCCGCAAGGACGACTTCAGCGCCTACGGCGAGGTCCTGATCCCGTTCCTCGTGAGCCGCCAGATCTATGCCGGCGCCGGCAAGGTCCTGCAGACCGCCCGCGGGGCCATGTACTGCGTGAGCCAGCGGGCCGAACACATCTGGGAAGGGGTGTCGTCGGCGACCACCCGGTCGCGGCCGATCATCAACACCCGCGACGAACCGCACGCCGACGCCGAGCGCTACCGCCGGCTCCACGTGATCGTGGGCGATTCCAACATGAGTGAATACACCAACTTCCTCAAGGTCGGGGCCTGTGCCCTCATGTTGCGCATGCTCGAGGAACCCCAGGTCGTGCTGCGCGACATGACGCTGGAGAACCCGATCCGGGCCATCCGCGAGATCAGTCACGACATGACGTGCACCCGTCGCGTCCGGCTGGCCAACGGCCGTGAGGTATCGGCGCTCGACATCCAGAGCGAGTACCTCAACCGGGCCCTCCGCTTCGCCGAACACCACGACCTCACCGATCAGGAGCAGCTGGCGCTCGAGATGTGGGAGCACTGCCTCACCCACCTGGCCGACGACCCGATGAAACTCGACCGGGAGCTCGACTGGGTCATCAAGTACAAGCTCATCGAGAACTATCGCGAGCGCCACGGCATCGAGCTCAACGACGCCAAGGTCGCGCTCGTCGACCTGCAGTACCACGATGTCAACCGCGAGCGAGGCCTCTTCTACCGCATGCAGAAGCGGGGCATGGTCGAACGCATGGTCACCGACGAGGAGATCTCCCATGCCGTGGAGAACCCGCCGGCCACCACCCGCGCCCGCCTGCGCGGCGAGTTCATCCGGCGAGCCAAGGAACAGAAGCGGGACTACACGGTCGACTGGGTCCACCTGAAGCTGAACGACCAGGCCCAGCGCACGGTGCTCTGCAAGGACCCGTTCAAGGCCCACGACGATCGGGTCGAGAAGCTCATCGCCAGCCTCTGATGGACAAGCTCGAACGCCTCCTGAATCTCGCGGCGGCCCTGCTCGATGCCGACCGCCCCCTCACCGCCGACGAGCTGCGGGATCGCATCGGTGGCTATCCCGAGGGCAAGACCGCGTTTCGCCGCACCTTCGAGCGAGACAAGGACGACCTGCGGGCCATGGGTCTTCCGCTCAAGGTCGAGCCCGTGCCCGGCACCGATCCACCCACCGACGGGTATCGCATGCGTCGCGCCGACTACACCGGCACCGAGCTGCGACTCGAGCCCGACGAGCTCGCGTCACTGCACCTGGCCACCAACCTCGTGCGCCTCGACGGCGCCGACACCGGACTCCTCAAGCTCGGCGGCGGCGCGGGCGGCGAGGCCGACGAGGTGGGTCGTGTCCCGTTCGACGACGCCCTCGCCGTCATGATCGCCGCCGCGGCAGACCGGCGAGCCGTGAGGTTCACCTACAACGACACCGAGCGCACGGTCGAACCGTGGCGGCTGTCGTTCACCCGGGGACACTGGTACCTCGCCGGCTACGACCGCACCCGAGAGGACGAGCGGCTCTACCGCGTCGACCGCATCTCCGGCGAGGTCACCGTCGGAGACCCCGCCACCCAGGAGGTCGGCGCACCCAGCGACCCGACCGACCTGCGGGGCTGGGAACTCGGCGACGGCGAACCCGTGCGGGCCCTCGTGCGCATCGATGCCGTCCAAGCGGCCCACGCCCGCCACCTGCTCGGCGAGGTCGAGGAGCTCGACGACGGGGGAGTGGTCGCCGAGCTGTCCGTGCGCAACCCCGAGGCGTTCCGCTCGTTCGTGCTCAGCTTCCTCGACCACGCCGAGATCCTCGAGCCGCCGGAACTGCGGGCCGACATGATCGCATGGCTCGAGGCGGCCACATGAGCGCGAAGCTGACCGCCCGCGAGCGGATGACCCGCCTGCTCGCCGTCATCCCGTGGGTCGTCGAGCAGGACGGCGCCCTCCTCGACGAGATCTCCACCCGCTTCGACTATCCACGCAAGCAGCTGGTCGACGACCTCACCCAGGTCGTGCTCTTCGTGGGCGTCCACCCCTTCACCCCCGACTCGATGATCGAGGTCGACATCACCGACGACCGGGTGCAGATCCGCTACGCCGACTGGTTCGCCCAGCCGTTGCGCTTGACCCCCGAGGAGGGAGCCCGGCTGCTCACCGCCGGTCGCACCGTGCTCTCGCTCGGCGACGACGAGCAGGCGACCCCACTGCTGCGGGCGCTGGCCAAACTGGGCATGGCCCTCGGCGAGAGCGCCGACAGCGCGGTCGACGTGCGCCTCGGCGACGCGCCCGAGGCCACGCTCGCCACCCTGCGCCGGGCGGTGGCCGACCAGACCCAGGTCGAGCTCGACTACTACACCTACGGCCGGGATCAGCTCACCACCCGCACGGTCGACCCCGCACGGGTGTTCAGCGATCACGGCAACTGGTACCTGCACGGCTACTGCCACCGCGCTGACGACGAACGCGTCTTCCGGGTCGACCGCGTGCGCGACGCCCGAGCGACCACCACACCCATCACCCACCCGCTCGAGGGTGGCGGGGCCTCCTTCAGTCCCGATGGCGACGACCCGCGAGTGCGGCTCGCACTCGATCCGCGGGCGTCGTGGGTCGTCGAGCAGTACCCGACCGAGGCGGTCAGCACCCGCGACGACGGACGGATCGACGTGGTCATGGCCGTCACTGCACAACCCTGGCTCGAACGCCTGCTCCTGCGCCTCGGCCCCGATGCCGAGGTCATCGAGAGCGGCGAACCGCTGCCGGCCGACCTCGCCGCCGCGGCAGCCGCCCGGATCCTGGCCCGCTACCGGAGCTGAGCGGCGGGAGGGGTCGATCTCTCCACGCGGGTGGACCGGTACCCTCGTCATTCGTGAGCGATTCCGGCATGCCTCCCTCGACTCCCGGCCAGCCGGGTCCGTCATCGCTCGGGCCCCGACCCCGGGTCGGCGGCGGCGACGTGCCCGCCGCGGGCGAGCCCGCAGCGGGCCACGGGCTCCCGCCGATCGAGCCGCCCGAAAGCGGCGACTTCTGGGCAGACGGGGAACCTGCGCCCCAACCGACCGAACCGGCGAGCCTGCAGGCGAAGCTGCGGACCTCCATGGAGTGGGTGGCGGTCGCCATCGGCGCCCTGGTCGTCGCCTTGCTGATCAAGGCCTTCCTGCTCCAGGCGTTCTACATCCCCTCGGCGTCCATGGAACCGACGTTGCACGAGAACGACCGAGTGCTCGTGAACAAGCTGAGTTATCGCATCGGCGATGTCGAACGCGGCGACGTCATCGTCTTCGAGAAGCCCGAGGGCGCCCCCGGCGACATCGACGACTTCATCAAGCGGGTGATCGGGCTTCCCGGCGAGACCGTCTCGTTCAGCGGCGGGAGCGTCTTCATCGACGGCCGCCAGCTCGACGAGAGCTACATCGACGGGGCACCGACCAACTCCGGGCCGGTGATCAACGGGTGCAGCAACGCCCCGGCCGTGCCCGACACCTGCGTCGTCCCCGACGGCATGGTGTTCGTCCTGGGCGACAATCGCGTGTCCAGTCAGGACTCACGGTTCTTCGGCCCGATCGACGAGGACACGATCGTCGGACGGGCCTTCCTCAAGGTCTGGCCGATCGGCGACATCGGGTTCCTCTGAACCGACTCACTCGAACGTGGCGGCCACTGCGGCCATGCGCTCGACATGGTCGCCGCTGACCGCGTCGACGCCCATGTCGATGAGCCGCACCAGCTGACGCTCGTGGTGGGCCCCGTCGGCGAACGCGAGCACCTCGAAGCGGTGGAAGAGGGTCACCAGGCCGCCTGACCAGTCGCCTTCCGGCAGGGCGACCGCGTCGACGCGGGCTGCCGCCAACTCCGCCGCCCGCCGCTCGGGACCCAACGGCAGGGCTGCGACGGACGTCGCGTTGACCAGCCGCACGCCCGGTGCCCGATCACGCCACCCCGCCAGCACCTCGAGCTCGGGGTGGACCAGCCAGACCCGGTCGAGCGCCGAATGGCGGATCGCGGCGTCGATCACGGCGGCCGCGGTGGCGTCGTCGGCGACGGCGACCCGAACCGGAACCGCGTCGACCGTCCCGAAGAGGTCGTCGAGCGACGCCAGCGAATCGGCCACCGTCTCGTGGTCGACGTCGCCGATCCGGCGCTTCGGGAAGCGCCGGACGAGGCCGGTCCGGTCGAGCACGACCACACCGTCACGGGTGGCCCACGCGTCGACGTGGAGTCCGGTGGCGCCGAGACGCAGGGCGAGAGTGAAGGCCTCGAGCGTGTGCTCGCGGGCGTTGGCTCGGGCGCCGCGATGGGCAAACAGGATCGCTCGGTCGAGCAGAGACGGGAGGCGGGTCGCCATCGCACCATCGTCGCACCTGTGTCGATCCTGGGCACACCCGGCCGACACCGGGCCCGATCTGAGCCGAACGGACCACCCAATCCGGGCCTGGGGACCCTTTACCGGCGCTTGCGGAATGCCGATGGAACTCAGCACACGGGTTGAGTGAACGGGGCTTACCGCACAAATGGCTACCATCCGAGCGAGTTGTGAAGACTGCGGCGACGTCGAACTGACCACAGCCGACGTGCGCGTCCGGGTCTGCATCAACGACAACCGCGGTGAATACAGCTTCCGCTGCCCGACGTGCGCGATGACCGTCGTGAAGGCGGCCGAACCCCGCACGATCGACCTCCTGGTGGCATCCGGTGTCGCGATGGACACCTGGTCGCTTCCGGCCGAACTCGACGAGATCAAGCAGGGTCGACCGATCACCCACGACGACCTGCTCGAGTTCCACGACAAGTTGCACGACACCAGCTCGTGGAACGAAGCCCTCACCCATCTCCTCGACAGCTGAGACATCGCCGACCGGCGAGGCGCTGCTCGGTAGCGTCGTGTTCGTGAGTTGGACACTGCTGACCCCGGCCGCCGCCGTCGTCGTCACCCTCGTGGCGTTGGCCTGGTCCATGCGCCGGGTCGAGACCGAAACGGCCGCCCTGCGCGCCGCGCTGCGGCGAAGCCGCGCCGCCGGTGTCGCCATCGACGAGCTCCAACGCGACACGGCGGCGACCGTGGCCGAAGCCAACCGCGTGCAGCAGGCAGCTCGCGCCCGCGCCCACCTCCGCCGAACCCGACGACGTTCCGAGCCTCGGTAGGCTGGACGGATGTTCTCGAACATCGGTGGCCTCGAGGTGCTCTTCGTGATGGTCGTGGCCCTGATCGTGCTGGGGCCGACGAAGCTTCCCGAAGCCGCCCGTCAGGTCGGCAAGTTCGTGACCGAGGTCCGACGCATCTCCAGCGGATTCCAGCAGGAGTTCCGAGAAGCCGTCCAGGACCCGATCATCGAGGCGGAGGCCAGGGCCCGCGGCTCGATCGAGAGCACGAAGATGGCGGTGAACAAGCCGTTCCAGGAGATGAAGGCGCCGCTCGAGGAGGTCCTCAAGGCCCCCGTCGCCGATCCGAGCCCGCCGACGGCCGCGAACAACGGTGACGGGTCGCCCACCGACGGGGACTCGCCCGATGACTGACACCGAGCAGGCACCCGCGACCGAAGCGCGGATGTCGCTCATCGAACACCTGACGGAGCTCCGCAAGCGGCTCGTGATCTCGTTCGTCGCGATCGGCGTCGGCGCGGTGGTCGGCTGGGTCTTCTACGACTGGATCGTCGACCAGCTCCTGCGGCCCTACTGCAGCATCGTGGAGACCGAAGCCGACTGTGTCGTCTTCGCTCGTGATCCGCTGGAGCTCTTCAACGTCAAGCTCACCATCGCCGGCTACAGCGGGCTCATCCTCGCCATGCCCGTCATCTTGTGGCAGGTGTGGCGCTTCGTGGCCCCGGGCCTCTACAGCCACGAGAAGAAGTACGCCGTCCCGTTCATCCTCTCGGCCGCAGCGCTGTTCTTCCTCGGCGCCGGCCTCGCCTACTGGAGCGTGCCCAAAGCCCTCGACTGGCTGATCAGCCAGGGAGGCGAGAACTTCGAGGAGTTGTTCGCGCCCAAGGAGTACTTCGGGTTCATCGTGAAGATGATGGTCGCCTTCGGTATCGGCTTCGAGTTCCCGATCGCGCTGATCTTCCTCCAGATCCTCGGCCTCGTCGACAACAAGACCCTTCGCAAGGGCCGCCAGTACGCCATCGTCGGCATCGTCGCCCTGGTGGCAGTCATCACTCCGAGCGGCGACCCGTTCACGCTGGCCGTGCTCTCCGTCCCGATGTACCTCTTCTACGAGATCGCGATCCTCTTCGGACGCATCCGGATTCGCCGGGCCGACAAGGCCGCCGCGCCCACGTGACCGCCCCGGCGGAGCGCACCTTTCGACTCGACCGATTCCAGATCGAAGCGATCGAACACCTCGACGCCGGTCGATCGGTCATCGTCGCCGCCCCCACCGGCAGCGGAAAGACCGTCGTCGCCGAGCACGCGATCGACCGCGCCCTGAGCGAGGGCCGCCGGGCGTTCTACACCACGCCGATCAAAGCGCTCTCCAACCAGAAGTACCGCGACCTCGCGACGCGGATCGGCTCCTCACGGGTCGGACTCCTCACCGGCGACAACGCCATCAATCCCGATGCCGACGTCGTGGTGATGACCACCGAGGTCCTGCGCAACATGCTCTACGAGGGGCGCGACCTCGACCGACTGGCGGTGACCGTGCTCGACGAGGTCCACTATCTCGAGGACTCGTTCCGTGGTCCGGTGTGGGAGGAGGTCATCCTCCACCTGCCGCTCCACGTCGCCCTCGTCTGCCTGTCGGCCACCGTGTCGAACAGCGACGAGGTCGGCGGGTGGCTCGAGTCGGTACGGGGCCCCACCGGCATCGTGGTCGAGACGGCCCGCCCCGTCGAGCTCACCAACCTCTACGCCGTTGGCGACCGGCGGGGTGATCGACTCCACATCCTGCCGACGCTCGTCGATGGTCGCCCCAACCCGGAGGGCGATCGCTTCGACCCCGACCTCCGCCGCGGGCGCGGCGACAAGCGCAAGCAGAAGCGTCCACCCTGGAGGACCCCGTCGCGCCTCGAACTGCTCGACGAACTCGAGGACAAGGACCTCCTCCCGGTCATCTGGTTCGTGTTCAGCCGCAAGGGATGCGACGAGGCCGCGGCAACGCTGCGGCGGGCGGGGGCCCGGTACACCGACAAGGCCGAGGCCGAGCGGATCCGGGCCATCGCCGACGAGCGTCTCGCCGGTCTCGACCCGGGGGATCTCGCCCTCCTCGACGTGGCGGGATGGATGGATCGGCTCGAACGGGGTATCGCCAGCCACCATGCCGGTCTGGTTCCCGCGTTCAAGGAAGCGGTCGAGGTCTGCTTCGCGGAGGGGCTCGTCCGGGTCGTGTTCGCCACCGAGACGCTCGCCCTCGGGGTCAACCTCCCGGCCCGGAGCGTGGTCGTCGACAAGCTCTCGAAGTTCACCGGCGAGCACCACGAACTGCTCACCCCCGCCCAGTTCACCCAGCTCACCGGCCGAGCGGGCCGACGGGGCATCGACGAGCGGGGCCACGCCATCGTGCCCTGGTCGCCGTTCACCCAGTTCGACCAGGTCGCGTCGCTCGCCGGGAGCCGGGCCTTCAAGCTGCGGTCGGCCTTCCGGCCGACCTACAACATGGCCGTCAACCTGCTCCAGCGCCACGAGCCCGACGCAGCTCGGGCGCTCCTGGCCCGGAGCTTCGCCCAGTACCAGGCCGACGCCGGCGTGGCCCGCCTCGAGGCGCGGCTCGGGCGCGAACGGGCCCGCCTCGAAGCCCTGCGCGCGGAGGTCGCCGCCCAGTTCGGCGACGAGGCCGAACCACCGACGCCCGAGGCGGACCCTTCGGCGATCGCCGATGCCGTTTCCCGCCTACGACCCGGCGACATCGTCCTCGACGACCATGGCGACCGGCTCGCCGTGTTGGGTGTCTCCTGGCGAAAGGGCGGCCGGGCCCGGATGCGGCTGGTGAGCCAGAGCGCCCACGAGTATCGGTGGGACCTCGCCGATCTCGACGAGCCGCCGGTGACCGTGGGCCACATCGACCTTCCCCAGCCGATGGCCCCGGAACGGATCGACTATCGCCAGGAAGTCGCCACCAAGCTGCGACGGGCCCGGAGCAAGGGCGGGGGAGGGGCCCGGGCCGAACGCCGGAGCCGCCAACGCAACGACCCCCGAGCGGCCCTGTCGCGCCTCGAGCAGGAGGTCACCCACCTCGAACGCAAAGCCCGTCGCGACAAGGGGTCGGTGGCACGACGCTTCGACGCGATCTGCGAGGTGCTCCGGGCCCGCGGCCATCTCCGGGAGTGGGCGGTCACCGAGCGCGGCGCGATGCTCGGCCGCGTGTATCACGAGTCAGATCTGCTGATCACCGAGGCGGTCACCGACGGACTGCTCGACGGGCTCGACCCCCCGGCCCTCGCCTCGCTCGTGTCGTGCTTCACCTACGAGCACCGGCGCCCCACCCCGCCCCCGGAACCGTGGTTCCCCTCCAAGGCGGCCAAGCAACGCTTCCGCGACATCGACCGGCTGGCCGGCGACCTCCAGGCCCACGAACGGCGCAACGGCATCCCCGAGACCCGGTCTCCCGAGGCCGGGTTCGCGCCGATCGCCCACGCCTGGGCGGCAGGGGAGGAGCTCTCCGTGCTCCTGGAGACCGACGACGAGCTCACCGCCGGTGACTTCGTGAGGAACATCAAGCAGCTGATGGACCTGCTCCGTCAGGTCGCAGCCGTGGCTCCCGACCCCGCGACGGCCCGGTCCGCCCGACACGCCGCCGACGCCCTCCACCGGGGCGTGGTCGCCCTCTCCGGCTCGGTGGACGCGCCGTGACGATCCGCAGGGGTGAGGACTGGGGCGGGGCCGAACCGGTGCCCGCCGACGCCCACGTCGTCGACTCGGATCGGGCCGCCGGCGAACTGGCCGCGGCGCACCGACGGACCGACACCCCGATCCCGCCGATGGTGCTGACGGGTGGTGATCTCGCCCGCACCCTCGGTGGCGGCCGTCCCGCCGCGACCGCACGCACCCGCGTCGCCATCGATCTCGGCGCCGTGCTGGTCGACGGACGCCTCCACTGGTTCGTCGCGCACCTCGTGGCTCGGCGTTCGTGGCTCCGGGGTCGCATCGTCGTGGCCGCCAACGCCGCCTTCCTGGGCCGGTGGAACATCGCGCCGCGGGCCCACCCGGGCGACGGACGCCTCGACATCCTCGACGCCGACCCGTCGCTCGGCGACCGCTGGAAGGCTCGGCGACGACTCCCGCTCGGCACCCATGTCCCACACCCCGCGATCGAGGTCCGTCGTGTCGAGGCGACCCAGATCGAACTGGCGAAACCGACGCCCGTGCGCATCGACGGGCACGACATCGGGGCGGCCCGCACATTGAGCATCCGAGTCGAGCCCGCCGCGCTCGACGTGTGGATCTGACCTCGACCCCGGGTCCGGCCCGAGCGTGGTCGGTAGCATGACCCCATGGACGTCACCGAGGCCAAGCAGCGGGTCCGCGCCGAGATCGAGCGGCTCACCCCCGCCCTGCTCGAGGTCTCCCACGAGATCCATGCCCACCCCGAGCTGAACTTCAAGGAACACTTCGCCCACGAGATGCTCACGGGGGTGCTCGCCGACGAAGGCATCTCGGCCGAGCGCTCGGCCTACGACATGGCCACCGCGTTCGACGCCCGGGTCGGCTCCACGGGCCCGACGATCGCCGTGTGCTGCGAATACGACGCCCTTCCCGGCATCGGTCACGCGTGCGGCCACAACATCATCGCGGCCGCCGGACTGGGGGCCGGGATCGCCGCGGCCAGCGTGGCCGATGCGCTCGGTGGCCGCCTGGCGATCCTGGGAACTCCCGCCGAGGAGGGCGGCGGCGGCAAGGAGTTCATGATCCGGGCCGGCGCGTTCGACGACGTCGACGCGGCGATGATGGTCCACCCGGCCGACCACGACCTGCGCTGGATGCAGACGATCGCGGTCCACACCCTCGACGTCGAGTACGAGGGCCGGGCCGCCCACGCCGCAGCGGCGCCCCACAAGGGCCGCAATGCCCTCGACGCGGCGGTGCTCGGCTACAACAACGTTGCTGCCCTGCGGCAGCACATCCGGCCCGAGGAACGCATCCACGGCGTGTTCCACGACGCGGGGGAGAAGCCCAACATCGTTCCCGACCGCACGACCGCCGAGTGGTACGTCCGAGCGGCCAACATGGCCACGCTCGAGCCGTTGAAGAAGCGGGTGATCGCCTGTCTCGAAGCGGGTGCCCTGGCCTCGGGTTGCTCGATGCACCACCGGTGGAACGACCCACCGTTCCTCGACATGATCGACAACACGCCACTGCTCGACCTCTACTGCGCAAATGCCGCCGAGGCGGGCCGAGCCGTGATCGAACCCGACCCACAGTCGATCGTCGCGGGCAGCACCGACATGGGCAATGTCTCCTATGTCGTCCCGTCGATCCACCCGATGATCAAGGTCGCGCCCCGGGGGTGCGCGATCCACACCCCCGACTTCGCCCACCACGCCCGCAGCGAAGCGGGCGACCGAGCGGTCGTCGACGGGGCGCTCTCGATGGCACTCACGATCGTCGACCTGTGGAGCGATGCCGAAACCATGGCGTCGATCCGCGATGCCCTCCCGGCGAACCAATAGGCTCACGCACCGATGACGGTCTACATCGCCGAGGAGTTCACCGCCGAAGAGGCCGACATCCTCCGCCGCTACTTCACCAACCTCGACCAGCCGGTCTTCGCCCTGGTCAACCTGCCCGAGGTGGTCAAGGGCGCCCTCTTCGCCCGCTACTCGCGTTCTCCGCTGAGCCTTCGCCGGCTGTTCCTCCAGGAGTTCGTCGGCGACCTCGACATCGAGGGCGACCAGACCATCGACGCGACCGTGGGGCTGCGGCGCGCCGAAGAGCTCTACGACAGGGTCTTCTTCGAGTACGGCGACGACAGTGTGGCCCAGCTCGGCGGCGTCCACCTTGCCTGCGAGCAGGCCAGCAACGTGCTCACGAAGGTGCTCGAGTGGGGCCGGCTCATGGCCTATCTCGAGCAGAGCACCCGCTATATCGCCTACGACCAGAGGCTCGGGGGCAGGTACCGCTACTACCGCGATCCCGACATCTTGAGCAGCGCCCTCGGCACCCGTTACATCGCCGACATGGACCGCATCTTCGATGCCTACTCGAGCCTCGTGCCGCAGATGCAGGAGTTCTTCAAGGCCACCACGCCGAAGGATCCGGCCGACAGCGACTTCGCCTACCGCACCGCGATCAAGGCTCGGGCGCTGGATGCGATCCGCGGGATGCTTCCTGCCTCATCCCTTTCCAACCTCGGCATCTACGGCACCGGCCAGGCCTACGAGGCCCTGCTCCTGCGCATGCGTTCCCATCCGCTGCCGGAGAGCCGGGCCTACGCCGACCTGATGCTGACCGAACTCCGCAAGGTCGTGCCGTCGTTCCTGAAGCGAGTCGACCTGCCCGATCGCGGCGAACGCACCAGCGCCTACCTGGCCGACACGCGCGACTCGATGGACGCCATGGTCGACGCGTTGTTCGGCGACGAGACCGGTGGTCTGGTCGACGACGACGTGGTCGAGCTCGTCGATTTCGACCCCGAGGGCGAGATCAAGACCGTGGCCGCGATGCTCTATCCCCACACGTCGCTGTCCGAGACCACCATCGAAGCCCGGGTGCGGGCCATGTCGGTCGAAGATCGGCTCGACGTGATCAAGGCGTATGTCGGACACCGCGAGAATCGCCGCCAGCGTCCCGGGCGGGCGTTCGAGCGCACCGACTACCGCTTCGACGTGCTCTCCGACTACGGCGCCTTCCGGGACCTCCAGCGTCACCGGATGCTCACGATCGACTGGCAGCCGCTCTCCCCCCGACACGGCTATGTCACCCCCGACGCCGTCCGTGCGGCCGGTGTCGAGGACGAGTTCCGTGGAGCGATGGAGCGCTCGGCATCACTGCACGACGCGTTGCTCGAGGACCATCCCGACCAGGCCGCCTACGCGGTCTCGCTGGCCTACCGCGTGCGCTACTCGATGCAGTTCAACGCCCGCGAGGCAATGCACATGCTCGAGCTCCGCACCACGCCGCAGGGCCACGAGGCGTACCGGCGGGTCTGCCAACGAATGCACACCGAGATCGCCGAGAAGGCCGGCCACCGGGCCCTGGCCGAGGCGATGCGCTTCGTCGACCACACCGGCGAACCCGCGCTCGGCCGCCTCGATGCCGAACGGCGCGCCGAGGAGCGTCGCCGCAGCCGCGATCTGGGCTGATACGGTTTCACGGCACGCGGGCGGAGCCGTAGGAGGCTCCCCGTGTACCCCCACCCCCAGATCTGGCGGCCGCTGGCCCTGCTCAGCGCCCTCGTGAGCGCCACCCTGTTCGCCACCGCCACGGTGACCGTGGCCCCCGGCGACACCCTCTCCGAGATCGCCGAGCGCCATGGCGTGTCCGTCGACGAACTCATCGAGTGGAACGACATCGCCGACCCCGATCGCATCTTCGCCGGCTCGACACTGATCGTCTCGGCCCCGGCGGCATCGACCACCGCGACTTCGGGCGGGGAGGCCGGCGCCCATGTCGTCACTGCGGGCGACACGCTCTCGGCCATCGCCTCCCGGTTCGGCACTTCGGTCGCCGCGCTCGTGGCCGCCAACGACCTG
>JAUIML010000016.1 GCA_030432715.1 Acidimicrobiia bacterium
CAACCGCCTCCTCGTAGGGCGCCTTCACCGCGTCGAGACAGGCCTGGGCGCCGAGGCAGCCGTCGTCCATGATCTGGCCCGGACCCCAGACCACGCCGGGCGCGATCACGTTGCGATCGCGGATCTCCCAGCCACTGATGCCCACCTTCTCCGCCAGGCGGTCCATCACCCCTTCCATCGCGAACTGGGCCTGGTTGGCCCCGAACCCGCGGAAGGCTCCACACACGGAGTTGTTGGTTCGTACGGCGATGGCCTCGCAGTCGATGTTGGGCACGACATAGGGGCCCGAGGCATGGCCGGCGGCACGTTCGAGCACCTTCATGCCGACCGAGGCGTAGGGGCCCGAATCGCCGATCATGCGGATGTGGAGGCCCGTGAGCCGCCCGTCGGCGTCACAACCGGCCTGGTACTCCATCCGGATCGGATGCCGCTTGGTGTGGACGAGGAACGACTCCTCGCGGGAGAAGGTGATCTTCACCGGCCGTTGGAGGAGCCATGCGGCCAGCGCCGTCTGCCCCTGGTTCGACATGTCCTCCTTGCCACCGAAGGCGCCACCGTTGCTGACGAGCTCGGTGACGATGCGGTCGGTGTCGACGTCGAGCATCCGGGCGATGTCGTTGCGATCGTCCCAGATGCCCTGGCCGCCCGAGTAGACCATCAGTCGATCGAAGTCGACCGGCTCACCGTTGGTGCCGCCGGTGGTCAAGGGCAACGGTTCGCCCGCCGGGACCGGGACCGCCAGGGTCGACTCGGGCTCGAGGAAGGCGTGGTCGATGCGTTGGGTCTGGAACGTCTCGCGCACCACGTGGGCCGAGCCGGCGAGGGCGCCCTCGGCATCACCCCGACGGTAGGTGGACGTGGACAGGACGTTGCCGTCGAGCTGCCACACCGCATCCTCGGCGCCGGGGGCGATGGCCTCGATCGGGTTGACGATCGGCGGGAGCACGTCGTAGCGCACCTCTACGAGCGTCGCGGCGTGACGGGCCGTGGGCCGGTCGGCGGCGACGACGACGGCGAGGACGTCGCCGAGGTAGCTCGTGCGGCCACCCACCGGAATGAACGTCGGCCAGTCCTTGTGGATCAAGCCGGAGCGCAGTTCGCCGGGCACGTCGGCCGCCGTGAACACCGCCTCGACGCCGGGCACGGCCATCGCCGCCGAGGTGTCGATGGCGAGCACGTCGGCGCGGGCGTGATCGGTGAGCCGCACCGCGCCGTGGAGGAGTCCTTCGGGCATCATGTCGTCGATGAAGGGCCGGTCGCCCAACGAGAGCGCCGCCGCCTCGTACTTGACGCCGCGCGAACCGACGCCCTTGGGCGAGACGGCGACGGCGACCTCGTCGGCGGCCAACGCTTCGACCGCGTCGAGGATCTTCGTGTAGCCGGTGCAGCGACAGAGGTTGGCGCCGAGCAGCCGGGCGGCCCCGTCGCGGGTGAGCTCGCTCCCCTTCTTGTCGAGCATCGCCTTGGTCCTCATGACGATGCCGGGCGTACAGAATCCGCACTGGAGGGCGCCGTGGGCCGCGAACGCCGCGGCCATGCGGTCACGCTCATCGGCGTCGATCCCCTCGAGGGTCACGACCTCGGTGCCCTCGGACTTCTCCATCGAGGTCTGGCACGACACCCGGGCCTTGCCGTCGACGAGCACCGTGCAGCAACCGCACTGACCCGACGGGGAGCACCCGTCCTTGGGCGACAGCACGCCGAGTTCGTCGCGAAGTGCGGCGAGCAGGTGCTCGTGGTCGCCCGCGGTCTCCACCTCGGTCCCGTTGAGCACGAATCTGGTCATGAGGACTCCTCGAGGTCGGTGTCGGGCATCGGGGGCGGGAGCAGATGATCGGGCACCGGAGGCAACACGGGACCTCGCCGGTCGGTGATGGCGCGGTAGGCATCGGGCCGGCGGTAGCGCTCGAACTGGAAGAGCGTCTCCTTGTAATTGCGGCACAGGTCGAGGTCGATGTCGGCGATGGCGAGCTCGTCGCCGTTGTGAGCGGTGAGCGCGATCACCCGGCCCGTCGGGGCGATCACACAGCTGTCGGCCAACGACTCGACGCCTTCCTCGTTGCCACCCTTTGCGACACCCACCACGAAGCACCCGTTCTGGTAGGCGCCGGCCTGCATGACGAGATGACTGTGGAACGACTGGAGCGCATCCTGACTCGGATCCGGCTCGTAGTGCATCGGCGTGTTGTAGCCGATCAGGATCAGCTCGGCGCCGCCGAGGGCCAGACACCGATAGGTCTCGGGCCAGCGGCGGTCGTTGCAGATCGCCATGCCGACCACGCCGCCGAACGCGTTCCACGTGGGGAACTCGTGGCCGGGTTCGAAGTAGCGGCGCTCGAGGTGCTGGAACGCCCGCCACGGCTCGTGCTCGCGGTGACCGGGCAGGTGGACCTTGCGGTACTTGCCGACGACCTCGCCGTCGCGCTCCACGAGGATCTGGGTGTTGTAGCGGTGGCCGTCGGGCGTGAGCTCCGCATAGCCGAGCGAGAAGCCCACGCCGTGGTACTTCGCCACATCGAAGAGGCGGCGCGTCTCGGGGCCGGGCATCTCGGTCTCGTAGAAGCTGTCGAGATCGAGATCGGGCTCGTTCTCCACGAACCAGCGGGGGAAGAACGTCGTCAACGCGAGCTCGGGGAACACCACCAGCTCGACCCCGGCGGTCGCCGCCTGCTGCACCATGGCGACGAGGCGGTCGACCACGGCGGCGCGCGGTTCGTGGCGCCCGACCGGACCCAGCTGCGCAGCGGCGACGCGGAGGTTGCGGCCCTCGGTCTCCTCGAGGGGGCCGCTCCACGCGCGGTCGAGATCGGTCATGGCGTCTCCTGGAGCGGTAGGCCCTGGTCGGCGGTGACCAGGCGTTGCACGAGCGAGCGGGCGTCGTCGTCGGCTCGCGCGTCGGTGACCCGTACCCCTCCCGCCAGGTCGAGCAGGAAGCCCTGCCCGTCGCGGGCGGCGAACAGGTCGGGATCGGTGAACAGCTTGGGTTTGATCTGGGCCGGGTCACCGTCTTCGGGGCAGAACACCATGCAGTTGCCGCACTCGTTGCACAGCTCGGCGAACAGCAGGTACTGCTGGCGGTCGGGCATGCCCTCGAGACTCTTGATGCTGAAGAACGCATCGTTGGGGCAGACGGTGATGCAGAAGTTGCAGGCCACACAGCCGAACATCTCGAGCTCGTGGTCGACCGCGCGCGGCAGCTTCAGATTGGCCGCGAGCCGGTAGGGGTCGGCTCCGTCGCCGCGCAGCCCGGCGACGTACTCGGCCACCACCGAGGCGTGGCCCGCGGCCTCCGCCCGGGCCTGCCGCTCGGCCCGATAGCCGGAGAGATCGCCGGTCCCGGCGGCGGCGATGTCCTTGGCCAGCGTTCGCAGCATCGGGGCCATACGGCCGTAGCCACCGGGCTTGAGCAGATCGGAACAGATCGTCGCCGGGTTGACACCGGCGGCGACGGTGTCGGCCAGGTTGTCTTTGGTGACACCGGCCGAGAACGAGACCATGACGTCGCCGGCATGGCCGGGAATCGTGAACGTGTCGGGCAGGGCCGTCGCGAGTTCGTCGAGCAGGGTCATCGCCAGCACGTGGAGCGGCGGCCCCGACAGGTACATCGTCTCGTCGGGCATGAAGCCCCGCTGGTTGTCGACCACGAGGGTGTTGGTGAGCTTGATGCCGAAGCGGCGGCCGCGATCCTTCGCGTACTGGTTGAGTTCCCCGATCAGCTCGACACCCCGGTCGAACTGGAGATCTTCGGCGAAGGCCGACTCCTTGACCGACACGTCGTGATAGCCGAGTTCGTCGTTGACGATCCCCGCCACGGTGTCGTAGCCCAGCAGCGTGGGGTTGAGCTTCACGATCACGTCGAGCTCGTGCTCGTCGATCAGGTGCTTGGTGATCGACTCGATCTCCTCGGGTGGACAACCGTGAAACGTCGACAGCGTCAAGGTGTCGCTGACCACCGGCGAGAAGTCGAGATCGGCGAACTCGGCGAACGATCCGGTGAGTTCGGGGCGGAGGGCATCGATCGACGTCGAGGCGTTTCGCATGCCGCGGATGAAGGAGGCGACCTTGTCGCTGCGGATCCCGGCCAGGTCATAGCCGACCGACATGTCGAACACATGGGGTCCGGGGTCGCCGACGTGGTCTCGCAACGGCTCCCAGTGCCGGAGCACGTCGAGGGCCATCCAGGCCTTCACGTACTCGGCGAGGCTCTGAGGCACTTCGAGCTCCTGGCTCCACTCGATGTTGTACCCGATCGTCTGCATGTCGATGCAGGGACGACCGATCTCCAGGTCGTCGAGGACCTGCACGGTCTTGAGTTCGAAGAGGCGACCGCCGCCGAGCCAGGCCAGCACGATGTTCTGCGCCATCTGGCTGTGGGGCCCGGCCGCCGGTCCGATGGGCGATGCACACGGACGACCCAGGAACTCGAATGAGAGGTCGACATCGGCATCGGGCTGCCAGATGCGGGCGTTGGGCAGGTCGAAGACCTTGTTGCGGGTGTGCCACTCGTGGTCGATGCGGCCCATCAGGGTGGCCAGCGTCATCGGGGTGAGCGGCGGGGTCGCCTCAGCCATCGGATGGTCCTTCCGTCGAACCCTCGGCCAGGGTCCACATCGTCTGCAGGAGCACATCGGCGCCGGCCCGGAGGTCGGAGGGGTTCGTGTACTCGGCCGGGTTGTGGCTCAACCCGCCGCGGCTCGGGGTGAAGATCATCGCCGTGGGGCACACCCGCGCGAGCATCTGCGCGTCGTGACCGGCACCCGAAGGCATCCGCCGCACGGAATGCCCGAGGTCGATCGCGGTCTTCTCGACGAGGGCGACCACAGCCGGGTCGAACACGACCGGCTCGAACCGGGCCAGCGACCGGGTGGCGACCGTGCATCCCTCGGCGGCGGTCGCCTCCTCGACGAACGCGGCCAGCCGATGCTCGGCGTCGCGCAGGACGGTGTCGTCGGTGTTGCGGAGGTCGACGGTGACCGTGGCCGACGCCGGCACCACGTTGACCAGGTTGGGCGTGAGCTCGATCATTCCGACGGTGCCGACCTGGGGCGAGCCGAGTTCGCTCGCCAACTCCCGCACGAAGGTCGCGATCGACGCGGCCACGTACCCGGGGTCGCGGCGCATCGACATCGGCGTGGTGCCGGCGTGGTTCGACTGGCCCACGATGGTGAACTCCTGCCAGCTGATGCCCTGGACGCTTTCGACCGCGCCGATGGTGATGCCCTCGACCTCCAGCACCGGGCCCTGCTCGACGTGGAGTTCGACGAAGGCGTGGGGAACGAGACCCGGCACCGGCGCCGCACCGGCGTAGCCGATGCGCTCCAGTTCGGGACCGACCTTCGCGCCGTCGATGCCTTCGATGTCGAGCGCCTCCTCGAGAGCCATGCTACCGACATAGACGAGACTGCCGAGCATGTCGGGGGGGAACCGCGCACCCTCTTCGTCGGTGAAGAAGGCGACAGCGAGCGGCCGCGGCGGCGTGAGCCCGGCGGCGAGGATCGTCTCGATCACTTCGAGTCCGGCGAGCACCCCGAGGTTGCCGTCGTAGCGTCCACCGGTGCGGACGGTGTCGATGTGGGAGCCGCACATGACGGGCGGTCCGTCGACGGCGCCGGCGAGCACCCCGACCACATTGCCGATCCCGTCGATCGTGACGGAGAGCCCGAGGTCGCGCATCCAGGCGACCACCAGGTCGCGGCCGGCCTTGTCCTCGTCGGTGAGCGCGAGCCGAGCGCATCCCTCGGTGCCCTCGATGGCGCCGATCTCGGCCAACGCCGCCAGGCGCCGGAGCAGCCGATCAATGTCGACGCGGAGGTCGCGAGCGGACGGGGGCATCACCCGACCGTACCAGAGGTTCTTTACAAAATGTACAAACAGGCCGGGTCCTGGGGTACTCTGCCGATCATGCCCCGGGGGACCGAGATCGCTGCCGAGTTCCTGGTCGCCCCCTTCGTCGAGGGTACGCCCGGTCCCCACGTCGCAGCCGCCGTCTCGGCCTTCGCCGAGCACGATCTCGACGTCGAGCTCGGACCGTTCGCCTCGACCGTCACCGGCGACCTCGACGCCATGGCCGACGCGATCGCCGCCATGGTGCGAGCGGCGATGGCCACCGGTGCGACATCGGTCCAGCTCCGGGTCGCCGCGACCCCGGAGGAGATCCCGATTCCGTCGATCCGCGACGCCGTCGACGACATCCTGCGCATGGCCGAGCGGGAGATCGGTGCCCCGGCGGCCGACTGGGACCGGGCCGAGAAGCAGCGGGCGGTGCGCATGCTCGACGAACGCGGGGCCTTCCTGCTCCGTGGCGCGGTCGACGAGATCGCCCAGGTGATGGGAGTGTCCCGAATCACGATCTACAACTATCTCAACGCACTCGGGAGCGACGCCGATGGCTGACCTGCTGATCCACGACGCATGGGTCGTCGCCACGGTCGACGACGCTCGCCGTGAACTCGCCGGCGGCTGGGTCGCCATCACCGACGGGTTCGTCTCGGGTGTCGGCGGGCCCGACGATCCCGCGCCGGCCGCCGCGGATCGGATTTCGGCCGAGGGTTGCCTGGTCACCCCCGGCCTGATCAACACCCATCATCACCTCTTCCAGAACCTCACCCGGGCCTACACACCGATGACCGATGCGCCGCTCTTCGGCTGGTTGCAGTCGCTCTACCCGCTGTGGACCGCAGCGATCGACGAGGAGGCCGAGTACCTGGCCGCATGGGTGGGGCTGGCCGAACTCGCCCTGTCCGGTTGCACCACCTCGAGCGATCACCACTACCTCCATCCGGCGCGGGCAGGAGATCTGCTGACCGCCGAAGTCCAGGCCGCCCTCGACCTCGGGCTGCGGTTCCACCCGACCTACGGCTCGATGAGCCTGTCGGAGAAGGACGGCGGGCTCCCGCCCGACGACGCGGTGCGAGACGAGGACGACATCCTCGCCGAATCCGAGCGGCACGTCGCCCGTTGGCACGATCCCACCCCCGGAGCGATGACCCGCATCGCGCTCGCGCCCTGCTCCCCGTTCACCGTGACGCCCGATCTCATGCGCCGCACGGCCGAACTGGCGGAACGCCTCGACGTGCGCCTCCACACCCATCTCGCCGAGAACACCGAGGACGACGAGTTCGCCCTCGCGACGTTCGGGATGCGGCCGGTCGACCTCTACGAGGACGTCGGGTGGATGTCGGAGCGGAGCTGGGGAGCCCATGTCGTTCGGCCGGATCCCGACGAGGTCCGCCGTCTCGGAGCGGCCGGCGTCGGTGTCGCCCACTGCCCGAGCTCCAACATGATCCTGTCGTCGGGCATCGCCCCGGTGGTCGACCTGCGCCACGCCGGTTGTCCGGTGGGTCTCGGCTGTGACGGCTCGTCGTCGGCCGACTCGGCGTCGCTGTGGCAGGAAGCCCGACTCGCGATGTTGCAGGGCAAGCTCGTCTCGGGGGCCGCGGCCATGACCGCGCGGGTCGCCCTCGAAGTCGCCACGCGCGGCGGGGCCGGGTGCCTGGGGCGCCAGGGGGAGATCGGCGAGCTCTCGGTCGGTGCCGTCGGCGACGTGGCCATCTGGGAACTGAGCGGACCGATCTTCGCCGGGGTGCTCGACGACCCGATCGAGGGATGGCTGCGCTGCGGACCGACCCGTGCCCGCGACACCATCGTCCACGGCCGACCCGTGGTCCGCGACGGCCACCTCGTCTCAGCCGACCTCGGTGCCAATCTGGCCGCGCATCGCGTCGCCGCTCGTCGGTTCCAGCCGATCTGACCGCGATGGCAGACTCCGGCGACATCTCCTCCTACGCGCACGGCCACCACGAGTCGGTGCTGCGCAGCCACGCGTCACGAACGGTCGACAACTCGGCCCGCTATCTGGTCGAGCACCTCGCGCCCGGCCAACGGATCCTCGACGTCGGCTGTGGCCCGGGCTCGTTGACCGCCGATCTCGTCGCCCACGCCCCGGGCTGTGAGATGCACGCGATCGACGCGTCGGCCGACGCGATCGCGCGGGCCCGGGCCGACCACGGCGCCGTCGCCGACTTCCGCACCGGGGACGTCTACGCCCTCGACGCCCCCGACGACCACTACAACGTCGTGCACGCCCACCAGGTGCTCCAGCATCTCGACGACCCGGTCGCCGCGTTGCGGGAGATGCGCCGTGTCACTGCGCCGGGCGGGGTGGTGGCCGTTCGCGATGCCGACTACGGCGCGATGACCTGGGCACCGGACGACGCCGGTCTGGAGGAGTGGATGCGGATCTACCAGGCGACCACCGCGGCGAACGGCCACGACGCCAACGCCGGTCGCCACCTCCTCGGATGGGTACGGTCGGCTGGTTTCGAGCGCGCGGTCACGACCGCCACGGCGTGGTGCTTCGCCGACCCCGACGGCCGCCGGTGGTGGGCCGAGGGGTGGGCCGACCGGATCGTGCAGTCCGGCTATCGCGACCATGCGGTGGCCCAGGGCCTCGCCACCGACGATGCCCTGGCCGAGATCGCCGCCGGGTTCCGACGCTGGGCCGAGCACGACGACGCGGTGTTCGTCGTCCCCCACGTCGAGTGCGTGGGCTTCGTGTGAGCGAGCCGCCGACGGCGTTCGCGTCCGCTGATCAGCCCAGATCGAAGGCCCGCATCTGATAGGTGTTCCGGCTGATGGCCACGACCTCGCCGGAGGTGTCCGTCAACTCGCACTCCCACGCGTAGTCGGCCTTGCCGTTCGCCTCGGCCTCGGCGGTGATGCGGGCCACCTCGTCGTCGTCGATCCGCACCTCGACCGTGATATCGGTCATGGCCGGTCGCCGGAAGCGGATCTGGAGGTCCTTGACGATCGGGTAGTACGTCCTGGTGTCGAACGTGGTCAGGAAGATGGTCCCGCCCGGCACCTCGGCCAACGTGAACAGCGCCCCGGCATACATCATCCCGACATGGTTGACGTTGGGCTCGAAGGGCATCCGCAGCCGCACGAACCCGCGCTCGGCGTGATCGACCACGATTCCGGTCCGCTCCAGGAACGGGATGGTCTTCCAGTTGCCCCGGGTGATCTTCTCGGCGTCGAACATGGTCATGAACCCATTCTGACCCGCCGCACCGCCACCCGCGCGAGACTCCATCGAACCATGTCGCTCCGCGGAACTCAGCACTATGGGAACTGCCTCGATTCGGTGCCCTTGCGCGTGCGCTCCGCTGTGGAGGGTGCGCGGCGTCTCGACTTCCCGTTCTGTGTGCGTCCCGAGATCGGCCGACTGCTCGCCGTGCTCGCCGGTGGGCTCCCGGCCGGAGCCCGCGCGGGAGAAACGGGCACGGGGACCGGGGCCGGACTGGCGTGGATGGTCGACGCGGCCCGCGACGACGTCACCTTCGTCAGCATCGAACAGGACGGCGACCGGGTCGCGGTCGCGCGCACCGTCTTCGCCGACCGAGCGAACGTCGAGATCCTCCACGGCGACTCGGCCACCATCGTCGAACAGGGCCCCTTCGATCTGCTGGTCCTCGACGGTGGACCGGGAAGCGGCAAGGGCGACGACGTCCCCGTCGATCCCACGTCCTGTCTGGTACCCGGCGGCCTGATCACGGTCGATGACTTCACCCCCATGTCGCAGTGGCCACCGACACACGGGGGCGAGATCGACACGGCGCGCCTGCACTGGCTGACCCACCCGGCCCTCGACGCGACCGAGATCCGGGTGGCTCCCGACCTCGCGGTCGTCGTGGGTCGCCGACGCCACCGCACCGGCCGATGACGCGATCCGGAGCGATTCGAGCGAACCGTCAGTCCGTCAGCCCGAGTCGGGCGGCGGCGCGAAGACCCGCCAGGCGCCCGGTGGCGAAGCAGGCCTGCAGGAGGTAGCCGCCGGTCGGTGCGTCCCAATCGAGCATCTCCCCGGCGACGAACACGCCCGGGCGGGCTCGCAGCATGAGGTCGTCGTCGAGCTGATCGAAGCGCACCCCACCCGCCGTGGAGATGGCCCGATCGAGCGGGGCCAGAGCCCCCACCTCTATCGGCGCGGCCCGAAGCAGCCGGGCCATGGCGAGGGGATCGTCGGGCAGTCGGTTTCCGGTGGCTTCCCGCAGCAGACCCACCACGACCGGCGCGAGGCCGGCGTCGCGGAGCCAGGTGGACTGGGAGGCCTTCGGCCGGCGCCTCTCCAGCCGGGCCACCAACGCGGCTTCGTCGAGGTCCGGCGAGAGATCGAGGAGCACGACGGCCGGGAACACCGCCTCCTCACCGAGCGGTCCGGAGAGGGCGTAGACCGGGCCACCTTCGAGGCCGGACCGGGTGACCATCAGCTCACCCCGGACGGCCAGGCCGGCGGCCGAGGCCGACACGTTCTTCACCGGCGTGCCCTCGAAACGGTCGAGGAAGACATCGGTCCACCCCACCCGCAGGCCGCAGTTCGACGGGCGCAGCGGGGCAACGGCGATTCCGTCGGCCCGCACATCCTCGGTCCACTCGCCGGCCGACCCGACCGAGGGCCAGCTGGCCCCACCCACCGCGATCACGGTCGCGTCGGCGGCCACCCGCACCTCCGCCGTGGACGACTCAGCCCCTCCCCCGGCGGAGGCGGTGAACCGCAGCTCGTTGCCATCCCAACCCGTCCATCGGTGTCTCGGGCGGAGTTCCACACCGAGCTCGCCGAGGCGCCCGAGCCACGCGCGCAGGAGTGGGGCGGCGCGATGACCGGCCGGGAAGACCCGGCCGCTCGAGCCGACGAACGTCGCCTGCCCGAGACCATCGGCCCACTCGCGCACGGCCGCCGGCGGGAAGTACTCGAGCGCGACCCGCAGCGCCGGCGGCATGGTGCGATAGCGGCCGACCATGTCGTCGAACGCCTCGCTGTGGGTCAAGTTGAGGCCGCTGCGTCCGGCCAGGAGGAGCTTCCGTCCGGGCGACCGATGCAGCTCGAACACCGTCACGTCGGCGCCCGCCGCGGCGAGCACCTCGGCCGCCATGAGGCCGGCAGGCCCCGCGCCCACCACGGCAACCGACGCCGGAGGCACGGAGATCAGCCGGGCTCGACGCCGAGGGCGCGCGCCACGAGCACCATCGGATGGACCGTCTCGACCCCTGCGGCCGCGAGATGCATCGCACATCCAGGATTGGCGCTGGCGACGACATCGGGCGTGGCCCGGTCGATCGCGGCGACCTTGCGGTCACGGATCCGGCCGGCCAGTTCGGGCTCGAACACCGAGTAGGCGCCTCCGGCACCGCAACACATGCCCTCGTCGTCGAGCTCCGCGAGTTCGCGAACGAACGGCGCGAGCACGGTGCGGGTCGCGGGGTGGACCCGCTGGACGTGGCGGAGATGGCAGGGGTCCTGCACCGCCACCCGGAGTTCGAGCGGATCGACCGCGGGGAGTCGGTCGACATGGTCGGCGAGCCATTCCTGGATGTCGAACACCCGAGCCGAGAAGGCTGCGGCCTCCTCCGTCCCGAGCAGGTGGCCGTAGTCCTTCATCGCTGCGCCGCAACCGGCGGAGTCGACCAGGATCGGACGGTCGTCGCCGGCGAGCGCCGTCATCATGGACTGGGCCAGCCGTCGCGTCTGGTCGGTGAGACCGGCGTGGGCCTGGAGGGCACCGCAGCACGGCGCGACGTCGCCCGTGGGGGTCACGCCGAAGCCGGCGGCCTCGATCACCCGCTGACCGGCCACGTGGACGTCGCGCTGCCACGCGTCCATGACACAGCCGGTGAAGAGGTACACGTCGGCACCCGACGCGACGTGGGGCGCGCGCCGCACCGGCATCGCCTTCGGGAGCCCGAACCGGCGGGGCACGAGGCGCAGACGATGGGCGATCGCGAGGGCCGAACTGCCGAATCGGAGGAGCCGCGGATGGGCCAGCGGACGGTAGAGCAGACGCTGCCACCAGGGCGTCATGCGCCGCTCGGTCACCAGCGTCTCGCGGGTGCGTTCCATCAGGTGGCCGTAGGGAACACTGCTCGGGCACGCCGGCTCGCAGGCTCGGCACTGGACGCAACTCTCGAACGATTCGCGGATCTCGGGGGTGATCGGCGCGCCACCCTGCTGCACCTCGCGCATGAGCTGGATCCGTCCCCGGGGAGAACGGGTCTCGTCGCCGGTGACGCGGTACGTCGGGCAATGCGGGAGACAGAGTCCGCACTGCACACAGGTGTTGAGTTCGTCGGGGAGGAGTCGCAGGTCCATCAGCCACCCACCCTTCGGCCGGGGTTGAGCCGACCGGTCGGGTCGAAGCTGTGTTTCACCCGAGCGGCGACCGCTCCGACGCCGGCGTCGACCACCCGTTGGGGCTGGGCCTCGTCGGACCACGCGAGTCCGACTCCCACACTCACGACGGTCGTGCCCGTGGTACGGGCCGGGAGCCCTAACGCGTCGGCCGGACGCAACGACCACCGGTGGGGCGGCAGCGGTGGTGGGCCGTCGACCTCGGCGAATCCCGCCAGATCCCTGAGGCGGGCGCTGTCGGCCTCGATGTCGGGCCCGTGGCCCTCGAGCAGGACCCAGGTGGTGACCCCGTCCCACCGGACGTCCGCCGCCCGGTGGACGGTCGCGAGCGACGCCGTCGGGTCGGCATCAGCCGACGACAGCCAACGTGACGCCGCGGGGACGGGGTTGGTCCGGAGCACGAACTCGACCATCAGACCCAGCGTCCCGAGGGACCCGGTCATGAGTTTGGGCAGGTTGTAGCCCGTCACGTTCTTCACGACCGGTCCGCCGCCGGTGACGAGCTCACCTTCCGCGCTCACGTAGCGGACCTGTAGCACGGCGTCGCGGAGGCGACCCCGACCCATCACGTCGACGGGGTTCTCGCCGACGGCCACCGCTCCGCCGACCGTGCCCCCACGTTCGGGCAGCGCGGTGCGTTGCCCGTGGGTGGAGAGCTCCGCAGCGAGCTCGGCGACGGTGGTGCCCGCCCGCACCTGCACCGTCATCTCCGGAGCCGAATAGGCGACGATCCCCGCGGGCGCCGACACCACCCGGGCGTCCGGATCGAGGGCACCGCCGACGGCCCAGCGCGTCCTTCCACCGGCGACGGCCACGGGCCCCTCGGCCCCGACCTCGGCCGCGAACTCGTGGAGCACGGGATCGGTGACGGTGAGCGTGCTCACCCCCACACCTCGGTGGGCACGGACCGCAGCGCCTGGATGTCGGCGCAGGAGTGCCCCATGGGGAGCACCTTTCCGGGGTTGGCCCGACACGCGGGATCGAAGGCGCGGCGCAGCCGGTTCTGGTGGTCGAGGTCGGCGTCGGTGAACAGCTCGTCCATAAACCGCTGCTTCTCGACCCCGACCCCGTGCTCGCCGCTCAGGACACCGCCGGCAGCCAGCGAGGCGCGGAGTATCTCGGCGCCTGCGGCGTGGACCCGCTCGAGGGTCCCGTCCTCGCGGGCATCGAAGAGCAGGAGGGGGTGGAGGTTGCCGTCACCGGCATGGAAGACGTTCATCACCACGACGCCGTGGCGGTCGGCGATCTCGTAGACCTGTTCGAGCACGTCGGCGAGCGCGGAGCGGGGCACGACGGTGTCGTGCAGGTAGTAGTCGGGGGCGAGCTGGGCGATCGCTCCGAACGCCGTCTTGCGGCCCTTCCACAACAGCTCGCGTTCGTGGTCGGATCCGGCCCGGCGCACATCGGTCGCACCGTTGGCCCGACCGATCTCCTCGATGCGCGCCGCATCGATGTCGACGCCGTCGTCGAGCCCTTCGATCTCGGCGAGCAGCACCGCGGCGGCGTCGACCGGATACCCGGCGGACACGAAGTTCTCGACCGCCACGGTGATCCTCTGATCCATGACCTCGAGGGCGGCGGGAACGATGCCCGCGGCGATGATCGCGCTGACCGTCTCCGCCGCATCGCGGACGGCGGCGAACGACAGCAGCAGGGTGCGCACCGCCGGCGGATTCCTCGTGAGCCGGACCGCGATGCGGGTGGCGATGCCGAGCGTGCCCTCGCCGCCGACGAAGGCGCCCCGCAGGTCGTAGCCGGCCGGCTCTGCCTCGAGACCACCGAGCATGACGACCTCGCCGTCGGCCAGCACCACTTCGACCGCGGCGACGTGGGCATCGGTGACGCCGTAGGCGAGGCAGTGCGGGCCGCCCGAGTTGTTGGCGACATTGCCGCCGAGGGTGCAGACCGCCTGGCTCGAGGGATCCGGGGCGAAGTGGTACCCGAGGGGACGGAGGTGCCTCGAGAGATCGAGGTTGATGACGCCCGGCTCGACCCAGACGACCCCGTTGGCCTCGTCTACCTCGAGGATGCGGTTCATCTTGCCCGTCGACACCACGATCGGCGCCCCGAGGGGGATGGCGCCGCCGGCCAGGCCGGTGCCGGCGCCACGAGGCACCACCGCGGCGTCGTGACGGGCGGCCACCCGCATGATGGCCTGCACCTCCTCGGTGGAGGTCGGGAAGCAGGTGGGTCCGGCGACACCGCCCCCGAACACCGACGCATCCTTGGCCATCAGGGCCCGCTCTGCCCCGTCGACCCGCACCCGATCATCGGACAGCGCGGCGCGAAGGTCGGCGACGAGGGGGGCGACCGGCGCGGCCCGGCGGGTGAGTCGATCGAGGAGCCCCATCGGTCCCAGCGTACGGCCCGGCGAACCCCGCATCGACAGAGCACCCCGGGGCGCGACATGCTTCGGGCATGAAACGGTCGCTCCCGCTCGACAAGGTCGACCTGTTCTCGGGTCCGATCTTCGTCATCACGATGCTCGCCGAGGCCCGCGCCCTGCGGCACCGCCGGCTCAGGGAGCCGGGCGATCTCGACAGCTGGACCAAGGCCCAGCTCTCCGATCCGACCCCACCACCCGACGAGCTCATCCCGGTGGGCTACGAACGGCGCGACACCGCCGCGAGCCTGGCGATGCTCGCCGGCAACGTCGCGGTGAACGCGGCCTACTACGGCGTGTTGTCACGCGTCAGCCGCTTCCTCTTCCGTCACCGGGTCGCCGACCTCGGCAAACGAAAGGGATCGTTCGTCATCGCGATGGTGACGTGGGACTTCCTCTACTACTGGAGCCATCGCTGGCAGCACGAGAGCCGGATCCTGTGGGCCAACCACGTCACCCACCACTCGAGCGCGCACTACAACCTCTCGACGGCCCTGCGCCAGCCCTGGTCCGGCTATCTGACCTCGTGGGTCTTCTTCCCGATGCCGTTGCTCGGCATTCCGCTCCACCAGACGGCCCGAGCCGGGCAACTCAATCTCCTCTATCAGTACTGGATCCACACCGAGGTCATCGATCGCCTCGACCCGGTGAGCGAGTCGGTGCTCAACACGCCGTCGCACCACCGGGTCCACCATGGCGCGAACCCGCAGTACCTCGACAAGAACTACGGCGGCATCCTCATCACCTGGGACAAGCTCTTCGGCACGTTCGAGCCCGAAGTGCGGCGGGTGAAGTACGGCCTCACGAAGAACATCAAGACCTTCAACCCCATCCGGATCGGCTATCACGAGATGGCCGACATCGCCCGCGACGTGAGGCGGGCGAAGGGCTGGCGCAACAAGCTCGGCCACATCTTCCGTCACCCGGGATGGCAGCCCGAGCCGGTGTCGAATCAGGTGAACGCGTCGGCGTAGGCGAACACGCCGGGCTGCCCACCGGTGTGCAGGAAGACGATGTCGCCGGCGGGGTCGAGATCCGGCAGCCGCTCAAGCAGGCGCGCAAAGGCCTTGGCGGTGTAGACGGGATCGAGAAGCACACCCTCGGTGCGGGCCAGGGTGAGCAGGGCGGCGTGCGACGCGACGGTCTCGATGCCGTAACCCTCGCCGAGCGCGTCACCGTCGACCGTCCACGATCCGATGCCCGACGCCGGCTCGACCTGCGACCCCAGGAGCGCCGCAGTGTCGAGCACCAGCCGTTCGATGGTTGCCGCCGTGCGGGCCCCATCGGCATAGACCGCCGCAGCGGTGACGGGGAGGTCGAAGCCGGCCCGGGAGAGACCGACGATCAAGCCCGCTGCCGTCCCCCCGGTCGACGACGCGAGGACGAGTTCGAGCGGGGTCACCGCCGCCGCTTCCAGCTGACCAACGAGCTCCGCCGCCGCATCGACGTATCCCAGGGCGCCGATCGGACTCGATCCACCGGGGTCGATGAAGTAGCGCCCCGGATCCTCATCGGCGAGCTCGCCGGCGCGGATCACGGCGCCCTCATCGTCGGCCACGAGATGCACGGTCGCTCCGAAGATGTCGTCGAGAAGGCGATTGCCCCCCGCCCGGTAGAGCTCGGTCCGTCGATCGACCGCATCCGTGAGGACGAGGTCGCACGGCAGCCCCACTCGGGCGCAGGCCGCAGCGGTCTGCCGAGCATGGTTCGACTGCACCGCCCCGAAGGTGACGATTCCGGTCGCCCCCTTCTGCCGCGCGTCGCCGAGGAGGTACTCGAGCTTGCGGGTCTTGTTGCCACCGAAGGCGAGCCCGGTGCAGTCGTCGCGTTTGAGCCACACGAGCGGCCCTCCGACCTCGACCTGGAGACGGGGACACGGCTCGAGTGGGGTCGGCCAGTGCCCCAGGGCGACGCGGCCCGTCGACGGCAGCGCTCGTGGGTGATCGTCTGCGGGATCGGTCATGGTCGGTCTCAGACGGGCCGATCGCCCTTGACGGTCACCCGCCTCATGTGACGTCGCTGTCCGGCGTAGTCGTACAGCGCGTAGTGCTGCACACTGCGGTTGTCCCACATGACGAGGGTTCCCGGTTCCCAGCGAACACGGCAGGTGAAGCGCTCCTTCACCGCATGGCGGAGGAGGAAACGGAGCAGTGTCCGGGATTCCTCGCCGTGCAGGCCGTCGATTCCGATCGTGAACGCACCGTTGACGTAGAGCGCCTTCTCTCCCGACTCGGGATGGGTCCGCACGACCGGGTGACGCACGACCGCATCGGCGAGGTCCGCGGCCCTGGTCCGCATCGCCGTGTTGCCGGTGGACAGCCCGCCTTCTCCGTACTGCGGTCCGGCCGAGTGCAGGCCCACCAGCCCGTGGAGCATGCCCTTCATCGTGTCGCTGAGCGCGTCGTAGGCCGCGTGCTGATTCGCGAAGAGGGTGTCGCCGGCGCCGCTGGGAACGTCGACCGCGTAGAGGATCGAGCCGAGGTCGGGCTCGGCGAGGAAGGTGACATCGGTGTGCCATCCGCCCCCGAAGGTGAACCGGTCGTCGGGTTCGGTGATGACGTCGATGATCTCGGGGAACTCGTCGTTGCCGGCCACGAACGGATGGGTGTCGAGGTCCCCGAAGGAGCGACCGAACCGCATCTGTTGCTCCGGTGAGAGGTCCTGATCACGGAACACGAGCACATGGTGGTCGACGAACGCGGCACGGATCGCGGCCACGAGATCGTCGTCGAGGTCCGAGGCCAGATCGACGCCCTCGACCGAAGCACCGAGGACCCCGGACAGCGGTCGTGTGTCGAGCAGGCTCACCGGACCGACCGTAGCGCGACCGTGCTGCACTACGCTCCGGCCGTGCCCGACCGAGACGAGACCGTGGCCCTGCGCCGGTTCACCCGTCGACTCGACGACCTGGCCGAACGCATCGTCGGCGACGAGTTCCCCGACGCACCGGCCGAACAGGTGGAGCACCTGCTCGAGCAGGTCGCGGTGTTCGTCGAGTGGGAGGTGTTCCACGCCGACCCGGACCGACCGGCCTTCCACCGGCACAACGATCTCGTCCGCCAGTGGGGCGGCCCCAACGCCGACAACGTCTATCGGCACGCCCGGATCAGTCCCGACCGCCGCTACCGGATCACCGGCCGGATGCACTCCTGTGACCAATGGCTCCTGGCCATCCGCAAGGGGTTCATGCACAACGACGTGTGGGGCACCATGGCCCAGATCACCGCGTCGGAACTCGGAATCGGCCCGGGCGACGAGTTCTCGCTGACCCTCGGGGGCGACGGCACCGGCGAACGCCACATCCCGCTGCCGGACGGTGTGATCATGGCATCGTTCCGGGAGTACTACTACGACTGGAGGGCCGACGAGCCCGCCACGATGGTGATCGAGTGCCTCGACGACCCCGGCCCGACCCCGGCCGTGTCGCTCGACGAGATCGAGGTCCGCCTCGACCACGCCTTCCGACAGGTCGAGGATTCGATGGTCTACTGGAACCGCTATCTGGTCGAGCACCGTGACGAGCGCGAGCCCAACGCCTTCGCGAGTGGTCTGGCGGTCGCCAAGGGCCTCTCGGCCGCCCGCTACTCGTTCAACTTCTGGGATCTCGCGCCGGACGAAGCGATCGTCGTGGAGGCCGACGTGCCGCGGGCCGACTACTGGGCGCTCCAGCTCTATCGCATGGGCACCTTCGAGTTGACCGACCCGGCCGGTCGGATCTGCAGCCGCAACCACCGCCAGACCACACTGTCGGCCGACGGCCGAATCCGCGCCGTGATCTCCCCGGTCGACGTCGGGGCCGCGAACTGGCTCGACACCGGGGGGCGGGCGACCGGGCTGTGCACGTTTCGCTGGTTCTGGCCCCACGACGACACGGCACCGGCCATCGAGTCCCGCGTCGTGAAGGTCGAGGAACTCGAGGCGGCGATGGGGTCGGCCACCCCCCGGGTCACGGACGAGGAGCGCCGAGCCGAGCTGTCGGCCCGGCGCGCCCACCTCGCCTGGCGGTTCCGGAGCTGATGGCCGAATCGGGTCTCGGGCGTGCCTCGCTGTGCCGCGACGCCGCGCTCGCCGCAGGAGTCGACCGCGCCGACGTCGAGCGTTCGCTGGCCGCAGTTGACGAACCCTTCGAGCTGTTGCTGGCGTCGCTGGGCCGCGACGCGGCGCTGACCGGCGCGGGCCGCGCCTTCACCCATCGCTGGCTCGTCAGACTGCTGCACGGCCGCGTCGCCATGGCCGCCGAGTCCGAACGCGACCCGGCGCTCGCCGACGAGACGATCACCGCGCCGATCGTGGTCGCCGGTGCGCCCCGCACGGGCACGACCTACCTGCACCGCTTGTTGGCCCAGCATCCCGATCTGAGGGCCCCCGAGGGATGGGAGCTCCTCTTTCCCGCACCCGCGCCGGGGCCTCGCACGGCAGACGACGACCCCCGCGTCCTGGCCGCCGACGAGGAACTGACCTGGCCGCAGCGCCGACGAGAGGAGATGCTCTCGATCCACCGCTACGCGGGGCGCATGCACAAGGAATGCCTCTCGGCGATGTCGTTCGCCTTCCGGAGCGAGGAGTTCGTCAGCCGCTACCACGTGCCTCGCTATGTCGAGTGGCTCCAGGCCGCCGACATGACCCCGGCCTACGCGATGCATCGCCGCGTGCTCCAGGGATTGCAGCGCCACCGTCCCACGCCCCGTTGGGTGCTGAAGTCGCCCGTGCACCTGAACAACCTGCCGACGCTTCTGGCCACGTATCCCGACGCCCGAGTGGTGATCACCCACCGCGACCCGGCCGAAGTGCTGGGGTCGGTCACGAGCCTGGTGGCCAACCTGCGGCACGCCTTCAGCGACCGGGTCGACGAGGCCGAAATCGCCCGCTACCACCTCGATCTCTACGGGCGGTCGCTCGACGCGCTGGTCGACGCCGACCTCCCCGAAGGACAGATCGTGCATCTCGACCACCACACGCTGGTCACCCAGCCCCAGTCCACGCTCGATGCATTGTGTCCTCGACTCGGGCTGCCGCCCATACCGCTCGACGTCCGTCCCCCCGCCGAGGCGGGCAGCCACCGCTACGGGCTTCCCGGCGTGGGCGACCACGAGATCGAGGCCGCCTTCGGCCGCTATCGACGTCGGTTCCCGACCCAGGCCTGACCACCGGCCCGCGGCGACCGGCGCCCTCTACGAAACGACGATGCCACCATCGCAGGTGATGACGTCGCCCACGGTGAAGGCCCCGGCCCGCGAGCTCAGGAAGATGGCGAGACCGGCGATGTCCTCCGCGGTCCCGACCCGGCCGCGGGGGTTGGTCCGCCCGACCGCGTCCCAATCGGTGCCCTCGACGTCGCCGCCGGTGCCCACGCCCGTGCTCAGCATCCACGTGGGGAACGGTCCCGGCGCGATCGCGTTGACGATGACGTGGCGCGGGGCGAGCTGCCCACCGAGCTGGCGGGTCAACGCGTGGACCGCCGCTTTCGACGGCCCGTAGGAGTACGTCTCGAACGCCGGCGACCGGATCCCGTCGATCGAGCCGATGTTGATGATGCGGCTCGGGTCCTCGGCCGTCGCACCGGCCTCGAGCAGCGGGAGCAGTTGCTGGATCAGGAAGAAGACACCCTTGACGTTGGTGTCCATCACCTTGTCCCAGCCCTTCTCGGGGAACTCGGCGAGGGGTGCGCCCCACGACACACCGGCGTTGTTCACGAGGATGTCGAGGTGGTCTTCGTTCGCCGCGATCGCCTCGGCCAGGACGCCGATGCCCTCGAGGCCCGACAGGTCGGCGGGCACGGAGATGCATTCTCCGCCGTGTGCGGCCATGAGCCGTTCGGCCGCCGCGTCACAGGCCTCGGCCTTGCGGGAACTGATGTAGACCTTGGCGCCGTTGGCCAGGTAGCCGGCGGCGATCATCTCGCCGATTCCGCGGGAACCGCCGGTGACGAGCGCGATCTTGCCGTCGACGGAGAACAGGTCGTTGATCTTCATGGCCGGACCCTACTCAGGCCCGGAGAGGAACCCAGCGAGCAGCGTCGCGCACCGGTCCGGTTCGTCGATCCACGGCGCATGGCCCGCCCGGTCGAGCATCACCAGACGGGAGTCGGGCAGGCGCGACGCGAACGATCGGGCGATGTCGAGTCCTCCGTTCGGGTCCTCGTCGCCCCACAGGAGCTGAACGGGCATCGTCACCCGGCCGAGTTCGGCGTCGGTCAGCAGCATGGCCCGGTTGAGCCCAGCGATCGGGGTGATGACCCCGGGGGTCGATCGCAGTTCGTTGGCCATCGTGTCGGTGTCGTGAAGCAGGGCGAGGAACCAGTCGAGCATCTCGTCGGAGAACTTCCCGGTTGCGAGGGCCCGACGTAGTCCGATCTGGCGCAGCATCGCGCGAAGCGCCGGGCGGGCCATCGGGATCCGTGGCATGAGGCGCCGCATCCCGGGGACGGCGCCGAGGCGCAGCGACATCGTCACCTTGTCCATCGGTGCCCCCATCGGCCAACTGAACTCGGTGATGCGTTCGATGCGGTCCGGATGCGCAGCTGCGCCACGGAACGCGAAGAGGCCACCGAACGACGTGGCCACCACCGCTGCCCGCTTGATGCCCAGCGCGTCGAGCACCTCGGGGATCAGCCGGTCGGCGTAGGCCTTGACCGCGCCGACCTCGGCCAGACCGGCCGCGCCGAGCACCGGCTCGCTGAGACCGCAACCGGGCCGATCGATCGCGAGGCAGCGGAAGCCCGGGAGTCGTCCGATCAGCTCGAACCAACTGGTGCCGCCGTTCATGGCCCCGTGCACGAAAACGACGGGCGGTCCCTCGCCCACGTCCTGGACCCGGACCCGCGGACCGGATGCCAGCGTCACGAAGTGCTCGGTCGGGGCGACACCGGCCCGAGCCCACAACACCGCCTCGACCGCCGCGAATCGAGATCCGGACATGCCGCCATGTTCGCAGGTGCCGGCGCGGGGCGCCGACCTAGGGTGGCCGACCATGACCGACGCTGACGACCCGGGCCCGCTGATCGGGAGCGGGCGGGCCGCCGACGTCTACGACCTGGGCGGCGGGCGGGTGCTGCGCCGCAACCGCAACGGTGCGTCGACCGAACGTGAGGCCGCGGTGATGCGCCATGTCGCGACCCACGGCTATCCGGTGCCGGAGGTCTTCGCGGCCGAGGGCCCCGACCTCGTCATGACCCTCCTGGACGGCCCGACGATGCTCCAGGCCTTCGGGGCCCGGCCCTGGCGCCTTCGACGCTGGACCCGGATGCTCGCCGATCTACACCTGCGTCTCGAGGAGATCCCGCTTCCCGACCTCGACCTCCCAGCCCGCGCCGGCGCAGCGGAGACGCTGACCCACGGCGACCTCCACCCCGGCAACGTGATCCTGACGGCCGGTGGGCCGGTGGTCATCGACTGGCCCAACGCCATGGTCGGCCCCGCCGGTTCGGACGCGGCCAACACCTGGCTGCTGGTGGCGACCGCCGACGTCGAGGGCGGTGTCGTGACGTCGGGCCTGGCCCGCGCTGCCCGCGGCTACTTCGTTCGCCGCTTCGTCGACCAGTGCGGACACGACCGGATCAGACCGCTCCTGGGCGCCGCGGCCGAGCACAAGCTACGTGACCCCAACGTGCGCCCTCACGAGGCCGAGGCGATGCGGGCGCTGGTGGCGCGGGCAGGGACCGGCTGAACCCTCCCCCGCTCTGCGGCCGACTACCGTCCGGCTCGTGCCCGCCGACGCCTCCACCAATGCTGATGCCGCCGCGCCGCCGATGGTGATCGTGAGTGGGTGGGTCGTCGCCCGGCCCGACACCACGGCCGAGGTCGAGGCGGCCTGTCTCGCCCATGTGCGACGGTCGCGTCGCGAACCTGGTTGCCTGCGCCATTCGGTTCACCGCGACGTGGAGAACCCGCAGCGATTCGTCTTCCTCGAACACTGGCGCTCGCTCGACGACCTCCACCGGCACTTCGCCGTCCCGGAGTCCGCGGCGCTCATCACCACCCTGCAAGCCCTGTGCGACGAGCTGTCGCCCATCGAGATCCATGAAGTCGTCACGCCACCCGACGGCTGAGGAGCGGCGCTCCCCCGGCGGTGCCGAATCGGGACCTGCGACCCTTTCTTCGGCCCCCTCCCCGACCCACGCTGAGAGCGGATGAACGACATCGACCCCCACGTTGCCGCCGATTTCTTCGCGTTCGTCCTCCTGGCGGGCGTGGCGATGCTCGTCGTCGCGGTCATCCGCGCGTCGTCGCGCCGGGCTGTGACCGACGACGCCCTGCGTCTGGTCACCGTCGTGGCCGGCGGGGCCACCGCCGGCAGCCTGTACTTCTCCGAGGTCGCCGACTTCGTACCCTGCGAGATGTGTTGGTTCCAGCGCATCGCGATGTACCCGATCGCGGTCCTCGGTATCGTGGCGTCGTTTCGTCGTGACCGGAGCGTGCTCCCCTACATGGCGGTGCTGGCATCACTCGGTCTGCTGGCCTCGCTCTACCATGTCGGCATCCAGCTCTTCCCCGAGCAATCGACGTTCTGCGATGTCGCCAATCCGTGCTCGGCCCAATGGGTCGAGGGTCTCGGCTGGATGAGCATCCCGCAGATGGCCGGCCTGTCGTTCTCGGCGATCATCATCTTGACCGTCGTGAGCATTCGTACCCCCCATACGGACCCACCCCCCGAGGAGTCGTCATGAGTTCCAGATCCGCCCGCCCATCGAGCCCGATGCCCGCAGTGTTCCGGTCGCCCATGACATGGCTCCTGGTTGTCGTCGTGATCGCCGTCGTCGTCGTCTTCACGTCGTCGGACGACGGCGACGACGGCGACGCCGGCCCCCAGACCGCGCCGGTCGAGATCACCGGTGACGTCCTGCCCCCCTACACCGAGCCCGACACCGCGACCGGGCTCAGCATCCCGACGGTCGAGGCGTCGTTGCTCGGCGGCGGCGCGATGCGGATCGAAGCGGGCGACGGCACGCCCCGACTCATCGGGTTCTTCGCCCACTGGTGCCCGCACTGCCAGGCCGAGGTGCCGACGGTCGGCGAATGGCTCCGCACCAACCCGCTCCCCGGAGGCGTTCAGGCGGTCGCAGTGTCGACCGCGGTCGACTCGAGAGCCGACAACTACCCGCCCTCCGACTGGTTCGCCCGGGAGAACTGGCCCACCCGCGTCCTGCTCGACGACGACGGTGGCTCCATCGCCGGTGCCTTCGGTCTCACGGCCTTTCCCTTCTGGGTCGCGACGGACGCGCAGGGCACGGTGGTCGCCCGGATGACGGGCAACGCCTCGGTGGCCCAACTCGAGGCCATGGTCTCCCTCGCCGCGGCGAGTACGGCACCCTGAGCGGCCGCCGGGCAAGATCTCACCCATCGATCACGATCTCGGAATCGACCAACAGGAGACAGACCCACATGGACCTCATCGAGTTCGAAGAGAAGCAGCGCTGCACCCGAGAGGAAGCCGCGGCGGTGCTGCGCACCCTCGCCGACCAACTCGCCCGCCACAACGACCTCGAGTTCACCCGTGAGGGCCTGCGCTACACCGTCGACGTCGCCGACGAGGTCGACATCGAGGTCGAGATCGAGATCGGCGACAAGAAGAACGAACTGGAGATCACCGTCACCTGGTAGCGCGCCGTCCTTGCCGTCCCGGGCGGCACCAGCGGTCGACGGCGCTCGGTGACCCAGCGCGCAGTTGACACCGCGGGAGTGACACTGTGGGATTGAGACTGCGGGATTGACAACACGTCCGTCACATTCGTAACCTGACCGCAATCAGAAGGCCGGGGGCCCGCCGCACCCGTCCGAGGAAGGACTCCATCATGATCCTCGCCGCTCTCACCCTGATTGCGCTCCTCACGCTCGCCCTCCTCGCGAGCATCGTCCTCGTCGTGCGTTCCGTGGCGTTCGAGCAGCGCGCCCACCGGCAGGCGCGCCACGCCCCCGAACCTGCACTGCCGCTCGCGGCCTGAGCCCCCACGACGGGCGACCACCAGCGCCCCGCTCGCCCCGGTTCCCCCGGGGCCCGCGGAACTCGTGGATCCGCTCGGGATACCGTCGGCCTGATGGAGAAGACCGCAGGCTGACCCGATGACGACTCCTCCCGCGCCGTTCCTCGACGAGATCATCGCGACCCTCGGAGCCGACTCGGTCGTCGGCGACGATCCGGTCGTCGTGCGCCCCCGTTCGACAGCCGAGGTGGCGGCGGTCGTGCGGTCCTGCCGTGACCACGGCGTCGCGATCGTGCCGAGGGGTGGCGACACCGGGCTCTCCGGGGGGACGGACCTCCCCGTCGATCGGTCGGCGATCGTGCTCTCCCTCGACCGCCTCGATCTCATCGAGTCGGTCGACCCCGATCGGTGGACGATCACCGCCCAGGCCGGCGTGACGATCCAGGCGCTGCAGGAGGCCGCGACCGGCGTCGACCGGAAGTTCGCTCCCGACTGGGGGGCGCGGGGAACCGCCACCATCGGCGGCGCGATCGCCACCGATGCCGGCGGCAACAATGTCGTTCGCTACGGCAACCTCCGCGACAACGTCATGGGAATCGAAGTGGTCCTGGCCGATGGCCGGATCTGGGACGGCCGGCGGGCCCTGCGCAAGGACTCCTCGGGCTACGACCTCAAGCAGTTGTTCATCGGCGCGGAAGGGACCCTCGGAGTCGTCACCTCCGCGGTGCTCCGGCTCGTCCCCGCCACCCCGTACACCCAGTCGGCGCTCGCCGCCATCACCGGACTCGACGCCCTGATGCCGCTGTTGGCGCTGGCCCACGAGCAGGCGCCGGCGGTGCTGACAGCGTTCGAACTCATGCCCGACGTCGCGATCGAGAGGGTGTGCTCGCGCTACGCCGTCACCCACCCGATGCCGAACCGGGCCGAGCACCATCTCCTGGTGACACTCGCTTCCTCGGAGCCGGTGACCGACATGCTCACGGCGTTCCTCCATGCGGGCAGCCGCGCCGGGCTCATCACCGACGCCGCGGTCGCGGCGACCGCCGAGCAGGAGTCGTCGCTCTGGTTCTTCCGTGACGAGATCCCGCCGCCCCGGGCCTACCCCGACCACCACGCCGTCGGTCTCAAGCTCGACACGGCCGTGCCGATCGACCGCATCAGCGAGTTCGTCCAGCGCGTCGGGGCCCTGGCCGCGACGCTGACGCCGGGCGCCCACTGCTACGGGTTCGGTCATGTCGGCGACGGCAACATCCACATGATGGTCCTCCCCACCGACGACGGGGCGGTCGACGACTTCCTCGAGCGCAAGCCGGTGCTCCAGCGGGCGGTCGACGCCCTGGTGTTCGAACTCGACGGCACGCTCAGTGCCGAGCACGGCCTGGGCACCCTGCTCCGGGATCGGGTCGAACCCCAGAAGCCCCCGGTCGAGTGGGACCTGATGCGCACCCTCAAGGCCGCGCTCGATCCCGCCGACCTGTGCAACCCCGGGAAGATGCTCCCCCCGGTTCAATCCTGACGGACCGCGGCGTTGTACCCGATCGTGGTGCGGTGCAGTAGCCGTTCGTGACCGTCGTAGCCCCCGGTGGCCCGATGGAGCAGACAACGGTTGTCCCACATGACCAGCATGTCGGGCTCCCACTCGTGCACGTAGCGGAACTCCTCGCGGGTCTGCCACGAGTAGAGCTCGCCCAGCAGCGCGCCGGCCCTGTCGTCGTCCATGCCCTCGATACCGACGATGTAGCCGAAGGTGCTGTAGAGCGTGGAAGCACCGGTCTCGGGGTGGGTGCGGATCAAGGGATGGACCTGCGTCGCGTAGGCCTCGTCGCCGACCACGATTCTCATCGCCCGCGGCTCCACGTCGCCCTCGCCGTAGAGCCCGTCGGGTGCGTAGGCGCGGCGGGCGGAGTGCACGGCTCGGAGGCCTTCGAGACGCGAGCGCAGGTCGGGCGGCATCTCGGCCAGGGCGCGCTCCTGGTCGGCGAACTCCGTGTTGCCACCCACGGGAGGGATCACCTTGCCGTAGAGACAGGTGCCGTCCGGGGGGAACTCCTGGAAGGTCCAGTCGGCGTGCCACGACTCGGCGAATATCGGCGCCGTTTCGGCGGCTGCCCGGTGGATCGCGGCGATGTGAGGGTGGCCGTCGATGGATTCGAAGAAGGGGTCGGTGCCGAAGGGCCCGAAGCCGAGCGTGAACCGCTCGAGGTCGTCGTCGGCCATGGTCTGGTCGGGGAACACCAGCACCTTGTGGTCGAGCCACGCACCCCGAATCGCGGCCACCGTGTCGTCATCGAGCGGCCCGCCGAAGTCGACGCCACGCACCTCGGCGCCACACGCCTGCCCGCTCGGACGCACATCGAGATCCATGGCGCGACCCTACGCGATGGCGAGGGCGACGGATGCTGCCCATGAGCGGGGCTAGCGTTGCCGCGTCGCATGGAAGATCCGCGATCATCCGACGGAGGAGCCCTCGGTGACGACAACCGACGAGCTGTACGAGTTGCGCAGCGCAGAGACATGGCGCACACCGTGGGACGCCTACCGAAGACTCCGCGACGAGTCTCCCGCCCATCGGGTCGCCCATCCGGTCCACGGCGACTTCTACGTCCTGTCCCGCTTCGAGGACGTGTTCAACGCTGCCCGCGACACTGCCACCTTCTCCTCGGCGAAGGGGCTCACCCCCGACGCCGACGGGGCCGCGATGTTCAGCGACGACGCCCGCCCGATCGTGATGATGGACCCGCCCGAGCACACCGACATGCGCCGGCTGGTGAGCAAGCCGATGACCCCACGGCGGGTCGCGACGATCGAGGAGCGCGTCCGCGGCTTCGTCGACGAACGACTCGACCGGATCGCCGCCCAGGGTGAGTGCGACATCGTCGAGGAACTCTTCAAGCCGCTGCCCAGCTTCGTCGTGGCCCACTATCTCGGCGTCCCCGCCGCCGATCGCGAACGATTCGACCGGTGGACCAACGCAATCGTCGCCGCGACGGCGTCGGCAGAGTTCGCGACCGCCGCCGACGCGTTCACGGAGCTCTTCGCCTACGGCGCCGCACTCATCGAGCGACGCACCCGCGAACCGGGCGACGACCTCGTGTCCGGGCTGGTGGAGGTGGGCCCGGAGGTCGCCACCCCGGGTTGGATCATCGGCTTCGTGTTCACGATGGTGACCGGCGGCAACGACACCACCACCGGCCTGCTCGGCGGTGCGGCCGAGCTGCTCACCGCACGCCGCGACCAGCGCCGTCTCCTGCTCGACGACCCGAGCCTCGTTCGTCGCTCGGTCGATGAGTTCCTACGGCTCACCTCGCCGGTGCAGAACCTCGCTCGGACCACCACCCGACCGGTCGAAATCCACGGCACCGTCGTTCCCGCCGACTCCAAGGTGATGCTCCTGTACGGGTCGGCCAATCGTGACGAGCGCGAATACGGCGACGACGCCGCCGAGCTCGACGTCACCCGGGATCTCGACCGGATCCTCAGCCTCGGCTACGGCGCCCACCACTGCCTGGGCGCCGCGGCGGCCCGATTGCAGACCGCCGTGGCGCTCGAGCGGCTGCTCGACCGGTTCCCCGACTTCGCCGTCGATGCCGACGCCGGCCGGTTCGCACCGGGCGCCTTCGTGCGTCGCTACGAGACCTTGCCGTTCACGACCACATCGTGACGATGCGGGCGTCGCCCGACCCGCCCACCGCCGGCCATCTCCGCTAGGCGCAACCCTCGATCCACTCGACCTCCGGCAGGCGCCCGGATCGGATGGCGACCACACGATCGTCTTCTGTCTCCATGATGAGGCGGTAGCCCGCGTCGGCCGGGTCAGCGGGCACGTAGGTGAGGTACTCCGATGCGGGGCCGGAACCGTAGGGGTGGGGCGAGGCGACGATGCGGTCGCCGTAGGCCTCCAGGACCTCCGCCTTGGTCGAGCCGATGTGGATGCCGGAGCGGGTGGTGTGGGTCTCACCCAGCTCGATCCGGACGATCGTGCCGTCGGCCGGCTCGCCGGTCGACGCGATCACCATGAAGCGTGGGCTGTTGACGTCCGTCGGATCCCACGCGTGGTAGCACCCCTCCGACACGGGCTCGCCGAACTCGAGTGTTGCAGCGAGCACGGCTTCGGCTTCGGCGACCGTCATCCCGTGTTCGACCAGGCCCATGCCCTGGAGGGTGAGCGGTTGGAGTCCGGTCGGCAACGGCGCCCCTGCACTGTTCTCGGCATCATCGGCATCGGCCATGGCTTCCGCACCGCCCTCGGTGGCCACGGCCGACGTCGTGTCGTCGCCGCCGAAGAGCAGGGCGAGCATGGCCGCGAACACCAGGAACGAGGCCAGGAGCGCAGCCAGGATGGCCACGATCCACCCAGAGGCCGCGCCGCGGTCGACGGGGTGGAGGACGGATGAGGGCGATGCGTTCACTCCCCGAACTCTATGGTTCCCTGCCACGATGTCAATAGCTATTGCTGACGCGTTCTGGCGCCACCGCTGCGCCGTTCCCAGCGACAGGCAGACCACCAAGACGACCCTGCCCACGAGCCGCCGAGAGTGCCGCGCCGCTACCGGGCTCCGAGCGAGCAGACTGGGTCCGTGCGGTTCCGACCACCCAGCAGTGCGCGCAGCATGGCGATCATGCTCGCCATCGGCGGCCTCCTCGTGGTGCTCGTCCCCATCTGGCTCGTCGAC
>JAUIML010000246.1 GCA_030432715.1 Acidimicrobiia bacterium
ACGATCGTGGCCGCGCGGTCGAGATGGCGGAGTTCGCTGGGCGGAAGGACCTCGGCAAGGCGGCTGCCCTGGAGTGGACTCGGAGGACGGACTCGTCTGGTGAACATCGGTTCTCATCCCTTCACGGTGCACGTCAGCGTGCGGGACGGAGGTTTCCGAAGTGTGTCCCCCGCGCGGCATCACGAAGAACACGAACTGAACCGAACCAGTCGACCCTCAGCGTTCGAAGACGTACTCGCTCGTGATGGTCACGTCGGTCTGGTCCATTTCGAGCATCCTGGCAACGGTCTCGACCATGCGTCCGATGTTGGCCTGGAACCGCTCGTCGTCACCGACCGCGTCGAAGAACACATAGGGGTCGTTCATCGCCTCGATCGGAAACGCCTCCTCGACGATCGCCGCCCATGGGCGGGGCGCCCCGGCGAGCTGGCGGACGATCTCGTTGCGCACGTATTGGAAGGTCGACTGGGTCTCGATCGCACACGGACGCTGCTCCTCCTGCCAGATCCGGACGAACTCGTCGTGGTCGAGCCCGTTCTTGCGGACGATTCCCGTGACCTGGACCATCCCCGGGGTCCGCTCCCCCGGAGCCACGACATGCTCGGTGTTGACGATCGGCTGCGACTCGACCACGAGAAACGAGGCCAGGTCGGCGGCACGGTCCGCCAGGACCGCTTCGAGCGGACCACGATCCTCGCTGCACTCGACCCAGTACGACACCATCGCCGACTTCGGCGGCGGCGCCGGGTTCATGCGCAGCGCGTCGCCGTCGACGTCGTCGTCCTCGACGCAGACCTTGAGCTTGCGGGCACCCAGGGCGGTCATCGCCGGGGCGGCTTCGTGCAGCAACGTGTCGGCGAACTCCTGCTTGCTGGATTCGTCCGGCTTCCACAGCACGGTCACGATCTTCTCCACGGCGGGCCTCCTCAGGTGCGATCGCTGCGATAACTGCTGAACACGGACGACAGCTGGTCACGCAGGGCCGGGGACGACAACGCGTCGGCCCCGGTCGCCGCGAGCGGCTCGTCGAGCACAGCGGCGAAGCGATCGAGGGCCTCGTCCAGACCCACGGCGCCCCGGCCCGCCGCCGCGGCGTCGGCCGCGGCTCCGTCGGCGTACACCTTGGCCTTCCACGACAACGACATCCGCACGTTCAGATCGTCGAGCCGACCCAGCTCGACGCCTTCGTCGGTGACGACCCAGTCGGTGCCGTCGTGGTCGAGCAGCGAGTCGATCGTGAGTCCCTCGATCGGCGCCGCGTCGGGCTGACCGACGCGCTCGACCTGGTGGTGCATGAAGTCGTTGTCGCCCATCACACCGGTGTTCCACATGTCCTCGTGGCGCACACTGGGAGCGTCGCGACCATCGGGCCAGTACCGGAAGTAGCCGCGATCGCCGCGATGGAACCAGCAGACGGCAGTCGCGCTGTTTTTGCGCACGTCCTCGAACTGGCCGGACTCCCCCATGGCCGAGAGAAACCAGCCGGGCGCGTTGGAGCGGTCGATTCCCACGAACTCGGGGATGTCGGTGTGACTGAACGAGTCGCCGCCGCGGGGACCGGTCAGGTTCACGAAGAGCTGCTCGGGCACCACGACCTCGGCGTCGAACAAGCGTCGCGCCGCATCGAGGAACACGGCGGCGTGGAGGAGCTCGTCGGCGCCGTCGATCCGGGGGACACCATCGATCGCCCAGTCGCCCCGCCACACCGGCCCGGTGACGCCGGGCGGCACGTCGCCGTGCTTGAGGATCGTGCCGTCGGACGCGGCGTTCGCACTGATGCCACCGACGAGGTAGCGGCCCGGCATGAAGTAAGCACCGTTCTGTTCGGCCATCGTGCGCAGCCGGTCGGGATCGTCGACCACTCGCCCCAGGGAAACCGGATGCAGGCAACCGGCGGGACGTTGAACCGTCATCGTCATGGGTCGGAGAGTATTGCAGATCCGATCGGAGCGGGAGTTGCGCCGAGGCCAGCGTCGACGCCGAGTTGTGCACGAACGCGCCGTTCACGCCAGCATTGGCAGAGTCGACCACGAGGAACTGCGATGACCACGACCGAACCGAACTACACGATCATCACCTCCGACTCCCATGCCGGCGGGAGCCACGAGCAGTACCGGGAGTTTCTCGACCCGGGCTGGCGCGACGAGTTCGATGCCTGGCGCGGTGAGTACAAGAACCCGTGGAAGGACCTCCGCGACACCGACCTGCGCGTCCGCAGCTGGGACGACGACCGCCGCGACGCTGATCAACTCGCCGACGGCGTCGTCGGCGAGGTGCTCTTCCCCAACACCGTCCCGCCCTTCTACCCCGGCTTCGTCCTGTTCGCCGGGCCCCCGAAGGACGGCGAGGAATACGAGCGCCGCCGGGCCGGCATCAAGGCCCACAACCGTTGGATGGCCGACTTCTGTGCCCGCGCCCCCCATCGTCGGGCCGGCATCGGCCAGATCTTCCTCAACGACATCGACCACGCGATCGAAGACGCCACCTGGTGCAAGGAGAATGGGCTGCGCGGCGGCATCCTCATCCCGACCGTGGCCCCCGACGTGAAGTGGGTCAACCCGATCTACGACCCCGCCTACGACCGACTGTGGGCGGCCCTCGTCGATCTCGACATGCCGGTCCACCTCCACGGTGGCACCGGCTCGCCGAACTACGGGAAGTACCCGGCGACGCAGGCGATCATGATCGCCGAAGTGCCGTTCTACGGGCTCCGCAACTATGTCCACATGCTCCTCTCCGGCGTGTTCGAACGGTTCCCCACGATGAAGTTCGTGATCACCGAGGCCGGTTCCGGCCAGTTCGAGTCGATGAATCGCCAGCTCGACGGGATCATCATGAGCATGCGCAAGGGGTCGATCGGCGAACTCAAGTACGCCGAGGGATCGGGCCTGCCCCGGCTGGCCAGCGAGTACTTCAGGCAGAACGTCTGGCTCGGGGCCTCGTTCCCGTCGAAGGAATCGGTCGGGAAGCGCACCATCCTCGCCGAGAACCGCTTCATGTGGGGAAGCGACTATCCCCACGACGAGGGCACCGGTCCGTTCAGCCGTGAACACCTGCGCCAGGTGATGATCGACGTCCCGGTCGACGAGAAGCGCCGACTCCTCGGCCTCAACGCAGCTGATCTCTACGACTTCGACATCGACGCCCTCGCTCCCCTGGTGGCCGAGCACGGGCCGACCGTCGCCGAGCTCGAGGAGCCGCTGACCGAGCTCCCCGAGGGAGCCAACCGCGCCCTCATCCTGAACCAGGCCTGACCACATCCGTCGCCACCTCGTCGTCGGGGGCCTCGCGACGTTCGCCGTCGCGGCGGTGATGGGCGCTGCCGAGTGGCCGGTCCACCTGCCGTGGCGCCGCGTGACCGGGATCTGGAGCGCCATCGCCGTGGCCGCCCACGTTCCCGGCGGTCTCGCGATCCATTCGACCGGTTGGCGGGTGTGGACCCCGTTCGAATCCGCGATCCCCGGGGTGTCCGGTCGTCCCCTCGACACCTTCACCCTCGGCTACTGGGTCGGACTCGTCGGGGTGGCGCTCCTGGTGCCGCTCGTCGTGACGTCACGAGATGCTTCACTGCGCCGACTGGGACCGACCCGATGGCACGGCCTCCATCGTCGACTGACCTGGGCGGCCTACTGGGTCGTCGCCGTCCATGTCGTCGCCCTGCAATACGCCGAGTCCCGCGACGTTCGCCACATCGCTCTCACTGCGTCGGTGTTCGCAGTGGCGCTGGTCGGTCGGGCGTTCGTCAGGCCTGCGGTCCAGTAGGGCGGCGTCGGGGAGCCCGGCCGCGGCGAACGCCTCGGTCTGCACCCGCGACGAGGGGTGGGGGCCGAAGGATTGTCGATCGGTGATGGTGCGGCGAGTCCGCCACGCGGCCCGCCCGGTCTACGCCGACGCCCCGTCGAGCACGTCGTTGAAGCCGAACTGGGTGTGCGGGCCGAAGATGATCTGTTCGAGGATGCCGATGCCCTGCCGGTCGCCGATCGTCGCCTTCACCAGATGGTGGACGTGCTGCGCGGTGTGGTCGAGTGGCGCGATGTCGTCGAATCGCCACGACTCGCCGCCGATGGCGAGTTCGTCGTGCCAGACCCCGTGCGCCCACTCGGGGCTGGAGTAGCCGAGCCCGCGCATGAGAAATCGGCGCTGGGGCTCGAGCACGATCGTGTACGGCTCGCCGCCGGCGGGAATCAGATCGAACTCGGCCCGGCTCACCATGCGGGTGCCGGGCTCGAACTCCAGTCGCTGGGCGACGGGGTGGGTGCGCTGCACGCCGGCGGTGCTCTCGTCGATCACGGCAGGCGGATCGTCGACGACGGGGACCCGGAACCCGTCGGCCCGCCAGAACTCCCCGCCCATCCGCTGGAAGTAGCCGAACAGCCGACACTCGTCGTCGAAATGGCACGGCGCCCACAACCATGCGTTGGGTGACATCGGCCGGGGACGGCCCTCGGGCGGCGTGCCGACCGGCCGGATGCCCCAGCTGCGGTCGCGAATGCCGTAGACCTCGTCGTGGCCGAACGACGTGGTCTCGCCGTCGGCGGTGACCTCGCCGGCCCACGTGCCGAACTGGGTGAAGCGGATCATGTCGATGATCCGCACCGGACCGGCGTCCATGAACGTGTGATCCTCGGCCAGGGCGCCGGTGCGGTTGCGCCACTCCAGCTCGCCGTGGACACCCGTGTCGTTGTCGTCGACCACGATGCGCACGTGCCGCATCGGCTCCACGATCTCGAGCCGGAACGGACCCACCCGCAGGTCGGTCGGGTCGAGCGGCGCCGCCCCCGAGGCGTGGAACGCGTGCTGCACACCGCCGATCGCGATCGACAGGTGCGCATCGGTGACGCCGAGATTCGGATAGCGACCGAAGGCAGCCTCGATCTGGAACGCGCCGGAGCGGGCCATCGCGCCGAACCAGTAGCGCCCGTAGGCGTTGCGGTCTGTCGTGGCCGGCACGGCGATCGGCCGCGGGGCCTGGTGGATCGGGAAATCGTCCATCGGAGTGAGCATGAGCACAAGCCTCGCAGCCGAATCACGCCGCGGCGAACTCGTCGCCGGCCAAGCG
>JAUIML010000247.1 GCA_030432715.1 Acidimicrobiia bacterium
GAGCAGGCGTCGAGCAGGCCGAGCTCCTCGTCGCGGTCACCAGCAACGACGAGGTCAACCTCATCTCTTCGCTCCTCGCGAAGTCGATCGGCGTTCCCCGCACCGTCGTGCGCATCGAGGCCGCCGAGCTCCGAGGGGCCGACGCGGAGGACGTACGGGTCGCCTCGGGCGCCGACCTGGTGATCGATCCCGACGCCGAAGCCGCCGCCGAAGTGCTCGAACTGCTCGACTTCCCGGGCGCCGACGAAGTGGCGTACATGGCCGGCGGCGAGGTCATCGTGATCGGGGCTCGACTCCCGGAGGACGCCCCACTCATCGGCCGCACGCTGAAGGACATCGGCGAGGAGTTCGAACCCGATTGGGACTTCGTCATGGGATCGATCGGGCGCGGTGAGGAGACGATCATCCCGCGTCGCGACCATCGCCTCGAGCCCGGCGACCACGTGCGCGTCGCCATGAAGCGACGGGCCCGCAAGATGGTGGCGGAACTGTTGGGGCTCGACCGGGGGAGCCTCACCCGCATCATGTTGCTCGGAGGCGGGCGCACCGCCGAGATCCTGGCCGAGCGGCTGACGAGCCGCGGTGTCCAGGTGGTCATCGTGGAGCGCAACCCCGCCCGGGCCCGTGTGCTGGCCGAGAACCTGGACGACACCCTCGTGCTGGAGGGCGACATCGCCGACGCCGACCTGCTCGAAGAGGCCGACGTGGGCCGCTACGACATGGTGGTGGCACTCACGGGTGAGGACGACGCCAACATCCTCGCGTGTCTCTACGCGAAGTCGGTCGGCGCAGGGGAGACCGTCGCCGTCGTGCATCGCCTGGCGCTGCTCTCGCTGCTGGGCCAGGCGGGGATCGACGTGGCGTTGTCACCCCGAACCGCCACGGCCAACGGGGTGCTCCGCTTCGTGCGCGGCGACGTCGCCGCGGTCGCGACCTTCCTGCAGGGAGACGCCGAGGTGATCGAACTGGAGATCGCACCCGACAGCCCGGCCGACGGCTCGTTGGTCAAGGACCTCGGCCTTCCGAAGGACGTGCTCATCGGCGCGTTCGTGCGCGACGGAAAGCCGCAGATCGCCCGCGGCCGCAGCCGGCTGCGCGGACGAGACCACATCGTCGCGTTCGCGATGCCCGGTGCGGTCGACGAGGTCCACCGAGTCCTGGGGTGAGTCGGCCGCGATTTCCCCGCGAGCAGCGCGCCGAACTCCACTTCGGCGCGCCGGTCCGGCGCTCCTACGCGCGGCTGGCCATCGCCGACTCGGTCGCCGCCGTCGGCTTCCTGGCCATGATCTGCGGGGCCATCGGAGCCTTCGACGACGGCGGCGACGGTCTCGTGCTCCTCGCCGCCGGGCTCGCATTCCTGCTCACCGGTGGGTTCGGCCGCCGCTCGTTCGCCCGCCGCGCCCGGCCGGCACCGGGCCGCGTGCTCACCGGCCTGGCCTTGAGCTGGATCGTGGTCGTGCTCCTCGGTGCCGGCGTGTATCTCGTCACCGGCACGATCACCCGGGTCGACGATGCCCTGGTCGAGTCGGCGGCCGGGTTCAGCACGACGGCCCTGACCACGCTCGACCCCACCGAGCTGACGGTGCCGATGCAGCTGTGGCGGGCGTCCACCCAGTGGTTCGGCGGCCTCATCGGCATCGTTGCCGGCGTCATCGCCCTCCCGCTGGCCTTCCGCGGCCGCTATCTCGCGGTGAACAGCACCCAGCAGAATCCCGACCGGCTCGCGCCGAGTCCCGAGATCGGTCGCCAGCGCGTCGCCCTGGTCTATCTCGCGCTCACCGTCGTCGTGGGCGCGGCGTACGCGGTCACGGGCCTGGGTCCGCTCGACAGTGCCGTCCACGCACTCACCACCGTCTCCACCGGGGGCTTCTCCTCACAACCCGACAGCTTCGTGGGGTTCGGCACGGGGCCCCGGCTGGTGGCGATCGTCGGCATGATCATCGGCGGTTCGAGCTTCTTCGTGATCTGGTGGCTCGTCCGGGGGCGACTCCGGCCGGTGTGGCGGAGCACCGAACTCCGCCTCTATGTCGGCCTCCTCGGGGTCGGCACCGTCCTCGTGGCGCTCGACGCCGACGGCATCGGCTTCCTCGACGCACTCTTCACGAGCGCATCCGCCCTCAGCACGACCGGTTTCGCGGTCGGCGACTGGACGGTGCTCAACGACGCCCTGCTCACGGTGCTGCTGGTGATGATCGGCACCGGCGCCATGTCGGGTAGTGCGGGCGGGGGCCTCCGCGTCATCCGGGCCTGGATGCTCGTGGGGTTCGCGTCACGCGAGCTGCGGCGCCAGCTCGATCCCCACTCCGTCGTGGTGGTGAAACAGGGGGGCGTCGCCATCGACGAGGCCACGCTCGAACGCAACACGGGATACCAGATCGGCCATCTCGGCATCTGCGCCGTGGCCGCGCTGCTCCTCGCCGCGGGCGGGCTCGACGTCGAGGGCGCGATCTTCACTGCGGTGTCCGTCGTGTCGACCCACGGGCCGGGCGTGGGCGTCGGGCCCTTCGGCGACGTCTCTCACTGGTCGCCCGTGGCGCGCCTCCTCGTGCTGCCGTTCATGCTCGCCGGGCGCCTCTCCATCCTGCCGCTGCTGCTCGGGGTCTCGGCCCTCTTCGCCAGCGAGAAGGCGCTCAAGCGCACCGGCCGGCGGATCGCATCGAAGGTGCTTCCCCGATGACCGGGCCGCTGAGGTCCCGGGCGGGCGCAGGCGAGAAGGCCACGCCCCTCGCCGACCAGCCCCGCGGCATCTCCAACACTGCGCTTCACGTGACCGGCATCGCCCTGACGTTCGTGGCGGTCGGCATGGCCCTCACCACGATCGTCGAGTGGCGTTCGACGAACGTCGACACCGCTGCCATGGCCATCTCCACCACCATCTGCGGCGGACTCGGACTCGCCCTGTGGCGCGGCACGCAAGCGGGATCCGTGCGCACGCGGGCGATCTTCGCCGCCGTCGGATGGACCTGGCTCATCGTCACCCTGGTCGGGGCCACGCCCTACCTCCTCGCCGGCACGTTCGGCACCGGCGGTGAGGACTTCATCGAACAGCTGGTGAACTCGATCTTCGAGTCGGCGTCGGGCTTCAGCTGCACGGGCTCCACCGCGCTCAACGACTTCGAGACTCCCGGTCGGGGGCTGATGCTCTACCGCCAGGCCACGCAGTGGTACGGCGGCATGGGCATCGTGGTCCTCGCGGTGACCATCCTCCCGTTCCTCGGCGTAGGCGGGCTCGACCTCATCACCGCCGAGGCCCCGGGGGAGGCGGGCGACCGCTTGACCCCCCGGGTGTCGGAGACGGCCCGCAACCTCTGGGTCATCTACGTGTGGTTCACCGTCGCGGTGACCGCGGCGCTCTTCGCCGTACCGGGACCGAGCTTCTACGACAGCATCGCCCACGCCCTCACGACCACGTCGACCGGCGGATTCTCGCCCTACGGCGCTTCGATCGGGCACTACGACAGCGTGGTGGTCGAACTCGTCGTCATCGCCGGGATGCTGTACGGCGGTGCGAACTTCGCCCTCCACTGGCGGGCCGCGCGGGGGGAGTACGGGGCCTACCGGCGCGATCCGGAATTCCGGGCCTACCTCTGGATGGTCGCGATCGCCGTGCTCCTGGTGGTGGGAGTCCTCATCCTCGATTCGCCGTATTCGGTCGGGACGGCGCTGCGAACCGGCGCCTTCAACGTGATCTCTCTCGCTACCAGCACGGGCTTCGGCAATGCCACCGGTTCAGGATCGGCAGGCGACTTCGTCACCTGGGCCCCGGCCGCCCAGATGGTGCTCCTCTTCCTGCTCGTGGCCGGCGGTTCGACCGGCTCGACCTCGGGCGGCATCAAGGTGATGCGCGTCCAGGTGCTCTTCTCCCACACCATCCGCTCGATTCGCCGGACGCAGCAGCCCCGGGCGGTCCTCACGGTGAAACACGGCACCACGGCGGTCCGAGAGGACATCGTCTCCCGGATGGCGGGTTTCTTCCTGCTCTACGCCCTCCTGATCCTCACGGGCGTGGTCGTGTTGACCGGACTGGGAGGTGACTTCGACGCGTCGGTCGGCGGCACCATCGGCTCGCTCGGCAACATGGGACCGTCGTTGGGCGAGGCCGGACCGACCGCCTCGTTCTCCACCGCGTTCTCCCAGCCCGCCCGGCTGGTGCTGGCCCTACTGATGTTGGTGGGCCGACTCGAGATCTTCCCGATGCTGCTGATGTTCGCGGCGCCCTACCGGGTGGTCAGCGACCGCCTCACTCGCTGAGCAGCTCGATCAACACGGCCAGGAACCAGCCGGGATCATGGCTGCCGGCCATCTCGCGGGCCGAGTGCATGGCCAGCTGTGCACAGCCGGCGTCGACCACCGCGATGCCGAGCTGGCCGGCCGAGATCGGCCCGATCGTCGATCCGCAGGCGAGGTCCGTCCGGTTGACGAAGCGCTGGAGGGGCACGTCGGCCCGCTCGCAGGCGAGGACGAAGGAGGCGGCCGTCGAGGCGTCGGTGGCGTAGCGCTGGTTCGCGTTGATCTTGAGCACTGGGCCACCGTTGACCTCGATCTGATGGTCGGGCTCATGGCGGTCGGCGTAGTTGGGGTGGGTGGCGTGGGCCCCGTCGGCCGAGACGACCAGGCTCGCGGCGCGGCTCTCGGCCCGGTCCTCGAGGTCTCCTCCGAGGGCGCTGCCGAGCCGGTCGATGATGTCGCTGAGCAGGGGCGATGCCGCGCCGGTGGCGCTCGTGCTCCCGACCTCCTCGTGGTCGAAGAGGCAGAGCATCGGGATCGACGGACCCGGATCGGCCGCCACGGCCAGGAGGGCGTCGAGCCCGAGGAAACACGAGAGCAGGTTGTCGATCCGACCCGAGGCGAGGAACTCCTCGCCGAGCCCGGTGAGGGCCGCCGGCGTGAGATCGTGCGCCATCACGTCCCAGGACAGAACATCGTGTGCGTCGACCCCGAGTCGGTCACCGAGATAGCCGCGAAACGGCGGCGCGTCGTCGCCCGCAGCCCAGATCGGCGAGAGGTGGCGCTGCTTGTCGAGCAGCAGCCCCTTCTCGCCGATTTCGCGAT
>JAUIML010000248.1 GCA_030432715.1 Acidimicrobiia bacterium
TGAGCGTCGTCGTCGGGCTGATCACGTACTCGGGCACCGCCTCGCCGTTGAACAGCGCGACAGCCGTGTCGATGGCGGTAAAGCCGATCTTTTCGGGGAACATCGCGGCCTCGAGCTGGAACGGCCGGTCGGGAGTGCCGACGCTGGCCGCGGCCAGCAGTTCCTGGTCGCTCAGGTCGTCGAACGCCGCTTCGCCCGGATCGCAGTTCAGACCGAACCGGCCCTGCTCGAGCGAGCGGAGCGCCTTCTGCAGCGACTCGGGGAAGGTCCGACCGATGGCCATGACCTCGCCCACCGACTGCATGGACGTGCCGAGGATCCCGCTGGTGCCGGGGAACTTCTCGAACGCCCACCGCGGGATCTTGGTGACGACATAGTCGATCGACGGCTCGAAGCTGGCCGGGGTCTTCTCGGTGATGTCGTTGGGGATCTCGTCGAGGGTGTAGCCCACCGCGAGCTTGGCGGCGATCTTGGCGATCGGGAAGCCGGTCGCCTTCGACGCGAGCGCCGACGAACGACTCACCCGCGGGTTCATCTCGATGATCACCTGTCGGCCGGTACCCGGCTCGACGGCCCACTGGACGTTGGAACCACCCGTCTCGACACCCACACGACGGATGCAGGCGATCGACCCGTCACGCATCTCCTGGTACTCGACGTCGGTCAGGGTCTGGGCCGGGGCGACCGTCATCGAGTCGCCGGTGTGCACGCCCATGGGGTCGACGTTCTCGATCGAGCAGATGATCACGCAGTTGTCGGCCTTGTCGCGCATGACCTCGAGCTCGTACTCCTTCCAGCCCGCGATCGACTCCTCGATGAGGATCTCGTTGATCGGGCTGCACTCGATGCCGTAGGCCGCGACCTTCTCGAACTCCTCCATCGTGTGGGCCATGCCGGTGCCGCGGCCGCCGAGGATGTAGGCGGGGCGGATGATGATCGGGAGGCCGACCTCGGCCACGACCTTGCGGGCCTCCTCCATCGTGTGCGCGGTGCCGGAGCGGGCGACGCCCAACCCGATCTCCTGCATGGCCACCTTGAACTGCTCGCGGTCCTCTGCCGTGGCGATCGCCTCGGCCTTGGCGCCGATGAGCTCCACGCCGTGCTTGTCGAGGATCCCCGCCTCCTCCAGTTCCATCGCCAGGTTGAGGCCGGTCTGGCCACCCAGCGTGGGCAGGACGGCGTCGGGCTTCTCCTTCTCGATGATCTTCTCGAGCACCGTCACGTCGAGGGGCTCGACATAGGTCGCGTCGGCGAAGTCCGGGTCGGTCATGATCGTCGCGGGGTTCGAGTTGGCGAGGATGACGCGGTACCCCTCCTCGCGCAGGACGCGACAGGCCTGCGTGCCCGAGTAGTCGAACTCGCAGGCCTGACCGATGACGATCGGACCGGAGCCGATGATCAGGATGGAGTGGATGTCAGTGCGTTTCGGCATCAGGCTGCTCCGTTGGCGTCCATGAGTTCCGCGAATTCGTCGAACAGGTATCTGCTGTCGTGGGGGCCGGGACCCGCCTCGGGGTGGTACTGCACGCTGAAGATCGGCAACTCGTCGTGGACCAAGCCCTCGAGGGCGCCGTCGTTGAGACACACGTGCGTCTCGGTCACATTGGGCACCGATCCGGTCTCGACCGCGAAGTTGTGGTTCTGACTGGTGATCTCGACCTTGCCGGTGCGGGTGTCCTGCACCGGCACGTTGCCCCCGTGGTGACCGAACTTCATCTTGAACGTCTTTCCGCCGAGGGCGAGGGAGAGCACCTGGTGGCCGAGACAGATGCCGAAGATCGGCACCTCGCCGATGAGCTTCGGCAGCTCGGTGATGATCGACCCGGCCTCCTCGGGGTCGCCGGGGCCGTTGGAGAGGAACACGCCGTCGGGGTTCATGGCCAACACGTCGGCGGCCGGGGTGTCGGCCGGCACCACCGTGACGGTGGCGAGTTCGCCGAGGTGGCGGAGCATGGTCTCCTTCACGCCGAGGTCGTAGGCCACGACCTTCCGCGGGCCGGTGCCGACGGTGTAGGCCTCGGCCGTGGTCACCCGGCTGACGAGGTCGATACCGGCCGTACCCGGATCGGCGTTCGCAGCGGCGCGCAGCGCGTCGGCGTCGGCGGTGCCGAACGCACCGGGCATGGCCCCCGAGTCACGGATGTGGCGGGTGAGCCGGCGGGTGTCGATGCCGGCGATGCCGGCCACTCCGTGGCGGCGCAGGAACGAATCGAGATCCTCCTCGGCCCGCCAGTTGCTGTGGCGCCGGGCCAGGTCTCGGATGATGACCCCGCGGCAGAAGGGCCGGGCCGCCTCGTCGTCGGTGGCGTTGACCCCGTAGTTCCCGATGTGGGGATAGGTGAACGTGATGATCTGCCCGGCGTACGACGGGTCGGTGATCACCTCTTGGTAGCCCGACAGCACCGTGTTGAACACGACCTCGCCCGACGCGATCCCGTCGACCGGGTCGGCGCCGATGCCTTCGCCTTCGAACACCTCGCCGTCGGCCAGCACGAGTTGGTACTCACGAATGTCACTCATCGTTGTGCTTCCCCGTCGATGACCACTGGTTCGCCCTTCAAGATCGTGTGACGCACGCGTCCGCGCACCGCCATGCCCTCGTAGGGCGTGTTGTTGCTCCGACTCGCCATGTCCGCCCCCGAGACGGTCCAGGTCGTCTCGGTGTCGACGATCGCGAGGTTCGCCGCCGAACCCTCGACGACCGGTCCACCGTGCTCGGGGTCGAGACCGGCGATGGCCGCCGGTCTCCAGCTCAAGGCACCGAGCAGTGCCTCGATCGGGATGTCGAGGTGGGTGTTGGCGATCGCGAACGCCGTCTCGAGTCCGAGCATCCCGGGCGGTGCCTCGGCGAACGTGCGTTCCTTGTCCTGTGGGGTGTGGGGCGCATGGTCGGTGGCGATCGCGTCGATGGTCCCGTCGGCGAGACCCTCCTTCACCGCCGCCACGTCGGCATCGGTGCGCAGCGGCGGGTGGACCTTGTAGAGAGGGTCGTAGTCGGCGCAGCAGGCATCGGTCAGGCAGAAGTGGTGGGTCGCCGCCTCGGCCGTCACCGGCAGGCCCGCCGCCTTCGCGGCCCGGATCATGGCCACCGAACCGGCGGTGGACATGTGTTGGAAGTGCACCCTCGTGCCGGTCAGCCGGGCCAGCGCGATGTCGCGCATCACCATCAGCTCCTCGGCCTCCGCGGGCTGCCCGGGGATGCCCAGCCGGCTCGACCACTCACCCTCGTGCATGTAGGTGCCCTCGCTGAGGGCGTTGACCTCACAGTGCTGGGCCAGCACGATCGGCCGGCCGCCGGAGAGATGGGCCAGGGAGCCGGCGTATTCGAGCGCGGTCCGCATGAGGCGATCGTCCTGCACTCCGGTGCCGTCGTCGGTGAAGATCCGCACGCCCAGCTTCACCAGCTCGGCCATCGGCGTGAGCGACTCGCCGTCGCGTCCCACCGTGATGGCGGCCGACGGGCGCACGTCGCAGATGGTGTCGGCCGCGAGGTCGATGACCTCCCGCACCACCGCAGCGCAGTCCATCGCCGGGGTCGTGTTGGGCATCGCAACGACCGCCGTGAAGCCCCCGAGAGCGGCGCCGCGGGCGCCCGTCTCGATCGTCTCGGCCTCTTCCTTGCCGGGTTGGCGCAGGTGGACGTGGAGATCGACGAACCCGGGCGAGATGACACAGTCGGTCGCGTCGAGCGTCCGGTCGCCGTCGAGATCCTCACCGACCGCGAGGACCGTTCCCTCGGCGCTCACCACCACGTCGGCTCGGCGGGAGCCGGTCTGGTCGATGACGGTGCCGCCCTTGATGACGGTGGTCGTGGAGCCGCTCATGCGACATGTGCCCTTTCGTCGACGAGGTCGAGTCCCGACCCCAGCAGCAGGTACAACACGGCCATCCGCACGGCGATGCCGTTGGTGACCTGTTCGGTGATGACGGCGTTGGGCCGGTCCGCGACCTCACCGGCGATCTCGACACCGCGGTTCATGGGGCCGGGATGCATGATCAACGCGTCGTCGCGCATCCGGGCGGCTCGGGCCGCGGTGAGGCCGTATTCCTCGTGGAACTCGCGCAGCGTCGGCACCACCGACTGCTCCTGGCGCTCGAGTTGCATGCGCAGGAGGTAGCAGATGTCGACCTCACCGATGACCTCGTCGAGGTCGTGGGTGACCGTCACCGGCCATCCCTCGAGGCTGGGCGGCAGCAGCGTTCTCGGCGCCACGAACGTGACGTCGGCGCCCATCGTGGCGAAGCCGATGGCATTGGACCGCGCCACCCGCGAGTGCTTGATGTCGCCGACGATCGCGATGCGGCGCCCGTCGAGGTCACCCAGGTGGTGCGCAGCCGTGTAGAGGTCCAGCAGTGCCTGGGTCGGATGCTGGTGCCAGCCGTCGCCGGCGTTGACGACGCAGGCATCGGTCCACTGGGTGATCCGCTGGGGGGCGCCGGCACCCCGGTGCCGCACGACAATCCCGTCGACCCCCATGGCGGAGATCGTCTCGACCGTGTCGCGCAGCGACTCGCCCTTGTTGATCGAGGACGACCCGACGCTGAAGTTCATGCTGTCGGCGGAGAGGCGTTTGGCCGCCGTCTCGAACGACAGACGGGTGCGGGTCGAGTCCTCGTAGAAGAGCCACGCGATCGTCTTGCCGCGGAGGGCCGGCACCTTGGGAATCTGGCGGGCGCTCACTTCGGCGAACGAATCCGTCAGGTTCAGCAGTTGTTCGATGTCGTCACGGTCGAGGTCGGCCATCGACAGGAGGTGCTGCATCCCGCTCATGTGACGTCTCCGAGGTCCACGCCGTCGTCGTGCACGTCGACGAGTTCATCGCGCCGGGTCGGCAGGTTCTTCCCCACGAAGTCCGGCCGGATGGGGAGCTCGCGATGGCCGCGGTCGACCATCACGGCGAGTTGGATGGCCTGGGGGCGGCCGTAGCTGTGGATCGCGTCGAGGGCGGCCCGCACCGTGCGACCCGTGTAGAGCACGTCG
>JAUIML010000249.1 GCA_030432715.1 Acidimicrobiia bacterium
CGCAGCGTTGTGCCGACGACGCCAACGCATGGGACGGATGATGTTCTACAACTGCGATGTCGACAATGCCGGGTCGAACCGACTGGCCGAGGCCCTCGGCTTCGAACAGGTGCTCACCGTGACGGCCGTGTCCTTCGGTTGAACGCGGGACCTCAGTTGCGCGGAACCTCGTTCCACGGCACCGACTTGTCGACGCGTGGTTCACCGGGCAGCCCGAGGACCTGCTCGCCGAGGATGTTCCGCATGATCTCGGTGGTGCCACCCTCGATCGAGTTCGCACGACTGCGGATCATGCCGCGGACCTGATGGGGCATCTCGGGACCTTCCCACGCCATGGCGGCGGCACCAAGACGGTCGGTGGCCGCCAACTGGAGCGCCTGGTTGAGGACGGCCTGATGGATCTTGCCGATCGAGGCGGCCGGGCCCGGGGTGCCGCCGGCCTTCACCGTCGCCCGGACCCGCTGGTTGGTCCAGTCGCGGATCTTCTCCTCGGCGTAGAGCCGCATCAGCCGTTCGCGTTCGACGGCGCTCGCCCGGTCGAGGTCGACCAGCAACTCCTCGATGCCGCGCCCGCCGAGCCGGCCCACACCCCCCGAACCGGCGCCGGCGACCATCTGCCGTTCGCTCGAGAGGGTCGCCCCGGCGACGCGCCACCCGTCGCCGGCGTCGCCGACCCGGTGGAAGTCGGGCACCCGCACCTCGTCGAGCCAGACCTCGTTGAAATCGACCTCGCCGCCCATGTGACGCAACTCCCGCACCTCCACCCCCGGGACGCGGAGGTCGACGAGGAAGTAGGTGATGCCCTTCCGCTTGGGCTGGGCCGGGTCGGTACGGGCCAGACAGATCGCGAAGTCCGACCGGTGGGCCCAGGTGCTCCAGACCTTCTGGCCCGACAGCACCCATTCGTCGCCGTCGCGATCGGCCCGAAGGGCCAGCGAGGCCAGGTCGGACCCGGCTCCCGGTTCGGAGAACATCTGGCACCAGGCCTCGTCGTTGCGCACCATCGGGGGAAGGAAGCGCAGCCGTTGCTCCTCGGTGCCGAAGGCGAACAGGGCCGACGCGGTGTTGTTCAACCCGAGTGGGTTGAGCCGGCCGAGGTTGAGCGGCGCCAGCACCGATTCGACCACCCGGGCCTGGGCGTTGGTCAGGTCGAGACCCCCGTAGGCGACGGGCCAGGTCGCCACCGCGAGGCCGGCGTCGGCGAAGACCGGGTACCACGCCTCGTACTCGGCGCGATCCCGAACCCGGCGGAGGGCGTCGTGGCCGTCGGCGGCGGCCTGTCGCCAGGGCTCGGGCACGTGCTGTTCGACCCAGTCGGCGACCACGGACCGCAGATGGTCGTCGGATGCGGTGCGGTCGAGTGCCAGCCGCTCGCTCATCCCGGACGTTCTCCCCTATCTTCGTCGCGGGTCTACATTACCGGCCATGACCGAACCGGCTATCACCGAGGAAGGCCTGGCGCGCCTGCGCAGCCGCATCGGGATCGCCCAACCGCACCCGCAGCCGCCGTGGTACCGCGACCCGGGAACCGACGCGTTCCGCCACGTCGCCGAAGCCACCGGCGACGACAACCCCCTGTGGTGCGATCCCGACTACGGACCGACCACGGTGTGGGGCGGGCCGATCGCCTCACCCAACCTCAACGGCGGCGACACCCTCATCGGAGAGAACGAAGTCACCACCCTCGATCCCGAGACGAAGGCCCTGCTGAAGGGCGACCCGCTCAAGGGCGCCCATGCGTACTACGCGGGAAGCTTCCGCGAATGGTGGGCGCCGCTCCGCCCGGGCACGCGGGTCACGCGGCGCAACGCCCTCGTCGGTGTCCACGACAAGGCCAGCGAGTTCGCCGATCGCACCGTGCACGAGTGGACCGGCGAGGTCTTCGGTGCCCCCGATCACATGCTCTCGGCCCAGTACCGGCTCATGATCCGCACGGATCGGCGGGCGGTGGAGAAGAAGGCCGAGAAGGACGACACCAAGTACGCGCGCACCGAGATCGCGCCCTACACCGACGAACAGATCGCGGAGATCGACGCGGCCTACGCCGGCGAGCCCGATCGGCGCCGTGGCGCCGAACCCCGCTGGTGGGAAGACGTCGAGGAGGGCGAGGAGCTCGACCCGCTCGTGAAGGGACCGCTGCGGGTCACCGACATGGTGGTGTGGCACACCGGCATGGGCATGGGGCTCTACGGGGTGAAGGCGCTGCGGCTGGCGCAACAGCAGCGCGAGCGAGTGCCCGGCTTCTTCCGGCGCGACGACCTCAACATCCCCGACGTGCACCAGCGTGTGCACTGGGACCCCGAGTGGGCGAAGCGGGCCGGCAACCCGGCCATCTACGACTACGGCCGCATGCGCGAAACCTGGCTCGTGCACCTCTGCACCGACTGGATGGGTGACGACGCCTGGCTGTGGAAGCTCGACGTCGAGTTCCGCAGGTTCAACTATGTCGGCGACACCCACTGGATGCGGGGCCGGGTGGTCCGCAAGTACCTGGCCGAGGGCGATCGCCCGGCCGTGGACCTCGAGATCCACGGCGAGAACCAGCGCGGCGAGGTGACCTGCCCCGGCCACGCCACGATCCTGTTGCCCAGCCGGGAGCACGGCCCGGTCCGGCTTCCCGAACCGCCCGGAGGGGCCACGACCTGTGCCGGCACACTCGACGCGCTGGTCGAGCGCTTCGCCGCAACCGAAGCCGAGGAATCGAGATGACCGAACTCCCCCACACGCTCACCGGGCTCATCGACCATGGTGCGAACACCTGGCCCGACGCCGTGATGCTGCGCTCCCGCCAGGGCGACACCGCCACCTTCGGTGAGTACCGCGACCGGGTCGACCGGATGGCCGCCGGGCTGCACGAGCGGGGAATAGGCGTCGGCGACGTCGTGTCGTGGATCCTTCCCACCTGGGTCGACACGGTCGTGCTCGCCGGAGCGCTCTCCCGACTCGGGGCGATCCAGAACCCGATCATCGCCATCTACCGCGACCGCGAGGTCGCCTTCTGCTGCCGCCAGGCCGGCGCTCGTCTACTCATCACCCCCGGCGAGTTCGGCGGCTACGACTTCGCCGCGATGGGGGCTCGGGTGGCCGCCGGCATCGACGGCCTCGACCATCTCGTCGTCGCGCCGGGGAACTTCCCCGACGCCGACCCCGACGCGCTCGGTCCGGCCGCCGATGACGACGGCGGCGTCCGCTGGCTGACCTACACCTCGGGCACGACCGCCGACCCGAAGGGCGCCCGTCACACCGACCGCACGGTCGGCGCCTTCCCGCTCGCCATGGGCCAACGGCTCGACGTCCAGCCGGGTGACCGCTACGCCCTCGTCTTCCCCTTCCCCCACATCGGCGGGATCGGCCTGCTCTACATGACGCTGCAGACCGGGTGCACCCATCTGCTGGACGAAGGGGTCGACCCGGTCGCCACCGTCGAGTTCCTGGCCGAGCACCGCTGCACCCACGCCGGCACCGGCACGCCCTTCTACCTCATGTACCTGGCCGCACAGGAGCGACGCACCGCGGCGGGTGAGGGCCCCCTCTTCCCCGACCTCAAGGTGTGTCCCGGTGGCGGGGCGCCGATCCCACCGGCCATGCACCGCCGCGTGGTGGAGGAGCTCGGCGGCGTCGGCGTGGCCTCGGGGTGGGGGCTCACGGAAGCGCCCGTACTCACCAACGGCGACGTCCACGATCCCGACGACAAGCTGGCCACGACCGAAGGGCGGGCCATGCCCGGCGTCGACCTCATCGCGGTCGATGCCGAAGAACGGGTGTGTCCGCCCGGTGTCGAGGGTGAGCTGCGAGCCAAGGGCCCCCAGGTGATGCTCGGCTATGTCGACTCGACACTCGACGCCGACGCCTTCGACGCCAACGGCTACTTCCGCACCGGCGATCTCGGCGTGATCGATGCCGAGGGGTACGTCACCATCACCGGTCGGCTCAAGGACATCATCATCCGCAACGGCGAGAACATCTCGGCCAAGGAGGTCGAAGACCTCCTCTTCACCTGTCCCGAGGTGGCCGACGTCGCCGTGTTCGGCGTGCCCGACGATCGCACCGGCGAACGCGTCGCCGCGGCGATCGTGCCGGCCGAGGGAGCCGCCCCCACCGTCGAGTCGATCGGCGAGTTCCTGCGGGCTGCGGGTCTGCGCAACCAGGCCCTGCCCGAGCGGGTCGACCTGCTCGACGCGCTCCCTCGCAACCCCGCCGGCAAGGTCCTCAAACGCGAACTCGTCTGACGGCCATCTGATGCATGTCGTGCTCGTCAACCCCGAGATCGCACCCAACACCGGGGCGATCATCCGACTGTGCGCCAACACCGGGGCCCAGCTGCACCTGGTCGAACCGCTGGGCTTCGAACTGTCCGACGCACAGCTCAAGCGGGGTGGGCTCGACTACCACGAGCACGCGACGCTCCGGGTCCACCCCACTGTCGACGCTGCGCTCGATGCCCTTCCCGGCCGCCGGTTCGGCTTCTCGTCGCGAGGGACGCGGCGCTACACCGACGTCACCTTCGCTCCCGGCGACACCCTCGTCTTCGGTGCGGAGCGAGCCGGGCTCGACGACCATGCGATCTCGCTCGTTCCCGAGGGCAATCTCCTCTCCATCCCGATGCGGCCCGACAATCGCAGCCTGAACCTGGCCAACGCGGTGTCGATCGTGCTCTACGAGGCCTGGCGCCAGAACGGTTTCAACGGTGCCGCCGAAGCCGGCGGAACGAGCACCGCCGAACGACTCCACCTCGACCCATTCGACTCATAGACCCCCGCCGATCCAGCGGTACCATCGAAGCCATGGAGTATGTGATGGTTCCCGTGCCCGAGGAACTCGTGGAAGAGGTCAAGGACTATCTCGCGTGGCAGGTCGCGGCACCCACGGTGCCCGAGAACCCCGAGGCCGTCGCCGCTGTGCTCGCCAACGCCGATGATCAACTCCGGGCGC
>JAUIML010000250.1 GCA_030432715.1 Acidimicrobiia bacterium
CTCGGGAACTATCGCGACACCCAGTGTGGCTGCAAGGCCTTCCGGGCCGACGTGGGCAAGGCGATCCTGGCGGTGGGTCGGGTCGACGGGTTCGCGTTCGACATCGAGATCCTCCACCTCGTCGAGCGCTACGGCTTCACCCTCAAGGAGGTGCCGGTCGAGGTGGTCAACAGCGAGACCTCCACGGTCCGGGCCGTGCGCGACGGCCTCGGCGTGGGTCTCGACATCCTGCGGATCCGTCGACTCGCCGCCCGTGGCGGGTATCCGGAGGGCATCGACTCCGCCATCCCCGGCCGACAGTAGATTCGAGGCGTGACGACCGATTTCGATGCGATCTTCAAGGCCTACGACGTGCGCGGCACGGTGCCCGACCAGTTCGATGCCGACGGGGCGAGAGCCATCGGCGGAGCGTTCGCTCGTTTCGTCGCCGGCCACGGTGCGACCTCGATCGTGGTGGGCCGCGACATGCGACCCGACGGTGAGGAGTTCGTCGCGGCCTTCTCCGACGGCGCCATGGCCCACGGCATCGACGTCGTCGACACCGGCCTGTGCGCGACCGACATGATGTACTACGCGTCCGGCGTGCTCGACATGCCCGGCGCCGTCTTCACCGCCTCGCACAACCCGGCGGGCTACAACGGCATCAAGATGTGTTTGGCCAAGGCGGCACCGATCGGGTCGGAGAGCGGCCTCGATCTGATCAAGCGGATGGCGATCGCCGGTCCCGAACCCGCCGCGTCGAGAGGCACCCGCACCGAACGCGACATGCTCGAGGGCTACGTCGCCCATGTGCACTCCTTCGTCGATGTCGATGCGTTGCAGCCGCTCAAGGTCGTGGCCGACACCGCCAACGGAATGGGTGGGCTGGTGTTGCCCGCGGTCATGGCGGGACTGCCGTTCGAGGTCGACCACCTGTATCCCGAGCTGGATGGCACGTTCCCGAATCATCCGGCCGACCCGATCCAGCCGGAGAACCAGCGCGACCTCATGGCCCGGGTGCTCGAGACCGGCGCCGACATCGGTCTGGCGTTCGACGGCGATGCCGACCGGGTCTTTCTCGTGGACGAAACGGCGCGGGCGATCTCCGGGTCGCTCACCACGGCGATGGTGGCGCGCTCGATCCTGGCCCGAGAGCCGGGTGCGACGGTGATCCACAACCTCATCTGCTCGAAGACGGTGCCCGAGGTCATCGCCGAAGGGGGTGGGACCGCAGTGCGAACCCGGGTCGGCCACTCCTACATCAAGCAGGTCATGGCGGAGACCGGTGCCGTGTTCGGAGGCGAACACTCCGGCCACTACTACTTCCGTGACAACTACCGGGCCGACAGCGGTCTGATCGCCGCGCTCGTGGTGCTCGAGGCGCTCGGCCATCATCCGGCCGGGCTGGCCGACCTGGTGTCGACCCTCGACCGCTATGCCGCATCCGGTGAGATCAACACCCGCGTCGACGACGCAGCGGTGGTCATCGAACGGGTGGCGGCGGCCTACGCCGGCGCCGACCAGGACCGGATGGACGGACTCACCGTCGACCTCGGTGACTGGTGGTTCAACCTGCGGGCGTCGAACACCGAACCGCTCCTGCGTCTGAACCTCGAAGCCGGGACCGACGACGAGGTGGCTGCTCGGGTCGAAGAAGTCCGCTCCCACTTCGGCTGACCTGGTTGCGCCTCAGAACTGATTGACTGTCTGTATGACCCTCGATTCCCGCCTTCTCGAGATCCTCGCGTGCCCCGTCGACAAGGGGCCGCTCCTGTACTTCGCGGACGAGGATGCGCTCTACAATCCGCGGCTGCAGAAGCGCTACCGGGTCCACGAGGGCGACATCCCGGTGATGCTTCCCGACGAGGCCGACGACGTCGACGACGACGAACACGCCCGTCTGCTCGCGAAGGCGGCGGCCGACGGAGTGGCACCGACCTTCGAGGTATAGGCGGTTCGTCCGTGTCCGCCGAAGAGCTGCTCGATGCCCTGCGCCACCTGCCCGATCAGGTGCGCGACGCGGCCGTTGCCGCGGCCGACGTCGACGAACTGCCCGATCGTGACGGCATCAACAATGTCGCCATCCTCGGGGTCGGCGGCGGTCGTGTCGCCGCCGACGTGATCGAGGCGATCGGCGAACTCCGTGGCACCGTGCCGATCGTCGCCACGGGCGCCCGGTGCCCGGGGTGGGTCGACGAGTCCACGCTCGCGATCGCGCTGTCACCGTCCGGTGAGGAGGCGGCGACGCTCGCCGGGGCCCGCCAGGCCCGCGAGGCAGGGGGCCGAGTGGTGGCCGTCACCTCCGGCGGGCCCCTGCGCGACGCGTGTCGCGAATGGGGCGTGCCCGTCGTACCCGTCGACCCGGAGGCGGGCCCGGCTGCCGGTCTCGGCGTCTCGATCGTCCCCGTCCTGGTGCTGCTCGAACGCCTCGGTCTCGCCGACGGCATGAATCGCGCCATCAGCGGGGTCGCCACCCAGCTCGAGTCCCGCCATGCTGCGCTCGACGAGGACCTCGGCGCCGTCGAGGCGCTGGCCGACGCCCTCCCGGGGCGGGTGGCGATCGTCACCGGGGCCGGAGCGATGGGCAAGCACGCGGCGCGTCGCTGGGTGCAGGAGGTCGATCGGGTCGGAGGCGTGGCCGCAGTTCGCCGCCGTCTGCCGACCGGCCCCGACGACGTGGCCACCGGCGTGCGGCTTTCCGACGCAACGCGCGACGGTGCCGTGGTGATCGTCCTGCGCCACGACTTCGAACCCGAGGGCCTCGACGGTGGGGTCGCCCTCCTGGCCGAGGCCTTCGACGAGATCCACACGTTCACCGCCCAGGGCGACGGGCCACTCGCCCAACTCCTCGATCTCGTCCTGTTGGCCGACGCCGTCGCGGCGGCCTTGGTGCGCCGCACCGGGGCGTAGCCGCGTGCAGATCCTCGAGGGCATCACCCAGGACTACGACTGGGGCTCACCGACCGCGATTCCCGATCTCCTCGGCCGACCGCCGACCGGCGAGCCCGTCGCCGAGCTGTGGCTGGGGGCCCATCCCTCGGCACCCTCCCGCCTCCACCCCGACGGCACACCGCTCGACCGCCACGTCGCGCAGGATCCGGTCTCGACGCTGGGCGCCGAGACCGCCGCGGCGTTCGGCCGGCTCCCGTTCCTGCTCAAGATCCTCGCGGCGTCGGCACCCCTGTCGTTGCAGGCTCACCCCTCGGCCGCGCTGGCCGCCGAAGGGTTCGCCCGCGAGGAAGCGGCGGGCATCCCCATCGATGCGCCCACTCGGTCGTTTCGTGACACTTCCCACAAGCCCGAGCTGATCTGCGCCCTGACCGAGTTCGATGCGCTGTGCGGCTTCCGGCCGCCGGAGGACACGATCGCGGTGTTCGACTCGATCGGCACTCCGGGCCTCGGCCGGATCGCCGATCGGCTGCGGGCCGACGGCTCACCGGCGGGGATCGGTCGGGTCCTCGAAGGGGTGCTCGCTCTCGACGATGCCGCAGCGTCGGCGCTGGTGGGGCCGATGGTCGAGGCCTGTGGCGACGGCGGAGACGACGACACCGCGGTCGAGCGGGCACTGGTGGTCGACCTCGCCCGGCGCCATCCCGGCGATGCCGGGGTGGTGATCGCCCTGATGCTCAACCGGGTGACCCTGCAGCCGAACGACGCTCTCTTCCTCGGCGCCGGCAACCTCCACATGTACCTCGGCGGCGTCGGCATCGAGGTGATGGCCAACAGCGACAACGTCCTCCGCGGGGGCCTCACCTCGAAACCGGTCGACGTCGCGTCGTTGATCCAGGTCGTCGATCCCTCGCCGATCACGCCGGAGATACAGCGGCCGGCCCTGGTCGACGGCGTCGCCACCTACGCCAGTCCCGTGCCGGAGTTCTCACTCCAGCGGATCGAGCTCGACGGCAGGGCCGCGCTCGACGGCGGCCCGGCCATCGTGTTCTGTCTCGAGGGCCGGGCCGAGGGTCCCGACCTCGTGCTGGCGCGAGGTGTCGCGGCCTGGATCCCGGCCACCGACGGCCCGGTCGCCGTGCACGGCACGGCGACGCTGTATCGGGCGGGCCTCGGCCGGCCCGTCCCGCCGGGCGAACGGCCCTGAGGCATCCGACTCATACCCGTACGCCGTCGCACGCCGTACACTGGCGGGCTGCGGGCTGTTCCGAGATGGTGTCAGCTGACCCCGGCCTGCTCTCCCACCCAACCTTCGAAAGAGGAGCGCCCGCGTGGCACTGACAGCTGATGACTACAAGGTCGCGGATCTGAGCCTGGCCGAGTTCGGCCGCAAGGAGATCCGTCTCGCCGAGCACGAGATGCCCGGACTCATGGCCCTCCGGGGCAAGTACGCCGACGAGCAGCCCCTCAAGGGCGCCCGCATCGCCGGGTCGTTGCACATGACGGTGCAGACCGCCGTGCTGATCGAGACGCTGGTCGCGCTCGGCGCCGACGTCCGCTGGGTGAGCTGCAACATCTTCTCGACCCAGGACCACGCCGCGGCAGCCGTTGCGGTGGGTCCCGAGGGCACACCCGAGAAGCTCATGGGCACCCCCGTGTTCGCCTGGAAGGGTGAGACGCTGGAGGAGTACTGGTGGGCGACCGAGCAGCTCTTCCACTGGCCCGACGGTGGCGGTCCCAACCTGATCCTCGACGACGGCGGCGACGCCACGATGCTCGTCCACAAGGGACTCGAATACGAAAAGGCCGGCGCCATTCCCGAGACCCAGGAGGACGACTCCGAGGAGTGGGGTGTATTCCTCGACCGCCTGCGCGACATCGCCAACCGCCACGGCGAGTTCTTCACCAAGATCGCCCCGGGCATCCGCGGCGTGTCCGAGGAGACCACAACGGGCGTGCACCGCCTCCACCAGATGATGGAGGAGGGCACGCTGCTGTTCCCCGCCATCAACGTCAACGACGCGGTGACCAAGTCGAAGTTCGACAACCTCTACGGCTGCCGC
>JAUIML010000251.1 GCA_030432715.1 Acidimicrobiia bacterium
AGTCCGGCCTGGATCATCCCGGCCCAGGTGATCGGCATGCCGACCTCGCCGGCGATCACCTCGGCGATCTCGCCGCCGCGGGCGGCGAGGCCCTCGTGGAGCCGCCGGAGATACTTCTGGCGCTCTTCGACGTCGGTCTGGCTCCACGACTCGAACGACGCCTTGGCCGCGGCGACGGCCTTGTCGACGTCGGCGGCGACGCCGTGGGGGACGCGGCCCATCACTTCCTCGGTCGCCGCGTTGATGACGTCGATCGAGCCGGAGCCCTCAGAGGGGACCCACGCCCCGTCGATGTAGATCTGGTCGTACTCGCGCATGTCGTGCCTCGTCTCGTGATGGGCGGATGTTCCCCACTCTGCCACGGCGCCGGCGCCACCGCACCGCCCGGCCACGGTGGCACACTCGACGGCATGAGCGCGCAGCCGGGGGAGCCGGTGAACGAGGTCGATCGGCCATTGCCCGCCTACTACCGGCGGATGAAAGGGTCCTCGGCATCGGTCGCGCTCGGCGCGGCGATGGTCGCCGTGGGGGAGATCCTCGAGCCGTCGAAGACGTCGGTCGAGATCGCACAGCCCGCCGACGACGAACGCGGAGACGACGGGTTCGACCTCCGCTTCGGCTCGCTACCCGACCTCGACTGACGGACGACCGGCCCCGCTCAGAGGTGCCGGGGCGAGAAGGCCATGCTGTAGGTGTCGGTGGGCTTCTCGGCCAGGGGAGTGGCGACCTGGTCGACGGTGGGACCCAGCGCCAGGGGTTCGAGCGCGGCGATGTCGAGGTCGTAGATCTCGGCGGCCGTCTCGCCGAGCACCTTGCGCAGATCGGCCTCGGACCAGTCGTGGAAGGTGTGCTGCAGCGACTCGAGCGTGTAGGGGTAGGTGCCTTCCTTGTGGGGATAGTCGCTGCCCCACATGACCCGGTCGACACCGAGGCGCAGGATGGCATCGGCTTCGTCGGGCGACGGCATGCTGGCCCCCATCCAGCAGTTGCGGTGGAAGTAGTACGACGGCTCGTGGGGGACGAGGTCGTCGGGCGCCGGCATCTCACCCACCCGCCCGTTGTCCCGGAAGAGGCCCCAGTAGACGTCCATGCGGGCCAGCACGTCGGGGACCCAGCCGACGGCCTGCTCGGTCATCACGAACTTGAGATCGGGGAACCGCTCGAAGACGCCACCGATGATCAGGTGCCACAGGCTGCGGTTGGCGAAGAAGGGCACTTCCATGAGCATCAACATGTTGCGACCGGGGGCGCCCTCGATGTCGGGGATCCCGGCGCCACCGTGCTGGTTGATCGGCAGTCCGGTTTCCTGAGCGGCCGCCCACACCGGGTCGTAGACCGGATCCCACAGCGCCGGGACACCGGCATCGGGCGGGATGGCCGAGAACAGGATGCCCTTCAGGCCGTGGTCCTTCGCCCAGTGGATCTCGGCGACGGCCGCCTCGACGTCGTTGGGGAAGATCTGGGCCAACCCGGCCCGGCGCCCGGGCAGCTCCGCACACCAGTCGGCCAGCCATCGGTTGTGTGCCGTGAGGCCGGCCTGACGACGCTCGTGGTCGAGCCCCGGGGCGGGTGGACGGACGACGAGCTGGCCGGTGGGGAAGAAGGGCGGCACGGTGTTGGGGAAGACGACCTCGGCCGATTGGAGGTCGGCCTCCAGCTCCCGCTGGCGGTAGTCGTTGTCCCAGTTGCGGACCCGCGTCGGGTCGTCGAGGTCGGAGAAGGGATTGACGTAGGCGGCCGCCCATTGTTCGAAGTCGTCGTGATGGACCGCCGGGAGATAGGCCTTGTAGTCGGGGATGTCGGCCCCGGCGTGACAGTCGGCCGAGATGATGGTGTAGCGGTCCTGAGCCATGACGCGTTTCTAGCGCAGCTCGGCGACGAACCGGAATCCTCGCCCGTGCACCGTCTTGATCACCCGCTGCTGCTTCCCGTCGTCGTCGAGGGCCTTGCGGGCGAAGGCGATCCGCGACGACAGGGCCGCCTCGGACACGAACCGGTCGCCCCAGACGTTGTCGAGAAGGTCGTTCTTGGTGACGAGCTCGCCGGCTCGTTCGAGCAGGTACACGAGCACGTCGAACACCTGCGGTTCGACATGGATCAGCGCACCGTTGCGTCGCACTTCGTGGCGAGCGAGGTCGACCTCGGTGTCCTCGAAACGGAAGACCTCACCCTCCTGGGGCGCCGCTGCGGCCCCGGGGACCACGAGCAGGTCGCGAGCGGCCGCGGCGAGACGGGCCAGGTCGGTGCCCGCCGGGCGCCCCAGCTCCGCCTGCAGCGCCTCCTCGTGTTCGTGGAAGATCGACCGCAGGACGGGAATGCCCTGGGTGCGGGGGATCGTGGCCCAGAGCAGGGCGGCGCGGTCGCCGTCGCCGAGGGACCGGGCCGCTCCGGCCGCCGACCGGAGCGTCATGGCCAGGCCCTCCATGTCGCCACCGGCGACGGTCGTGTCGACCGACGCCCGGAAGTAGGGCACCGCGGCCGGCCAGCCATCTGCGATCGCGGCGGTCGCCCCGGCGATCCGGTTGGCCGTCGACACCGCCCAGGGCACGTCGGACTGCTCGGCCGCATCCAGGGCCAGCGCCGTCGACCGCCGAGCGGCCTCGACGGCGCCGCCCCGGAGATGGTGGAAGCTGAGCGTGACCGCGCCCCACACGACCGTGATCGCCTCCTGTGTCGCCTGCGCCTCGTCGACGAGCATCTCGAGTGCCTCGATCACCGCGTCCCGATCGTCGTCGTCGAGGCACACCGCCCCCCAGGCGATCTGCAGCTCCCGGCGGAAGGAGGGGGCGACATCGCCGAGTGCGATGCCGGCCTCGAGATGGGCGCGAGCGTCGTCGAGGCGCTGGTCGGTGGCCGCGATCATCCCCCGGGTGCGCCGTCCGATGAGCTTGGCGAGATCGCTGGCGTCGGGGTGTTCGAGCGCGGCCGTGGCGAAGCGGTCGCCGCTCTCGTAGTCGGCGGCGATGAAGTTCACGGTACCCATCACCGCGAACGCCTCCGCCTGCAGCGGGGCGGGGGCGTCCCATCGATCGGCCATGCGGCGCGCCGTCTGTGCCACTTCCGCGCGGGCCCCGGTCGGGCCGTAGAACGGCAGGAAGATCCGATACGCCCTGGCGCCGGTGTCGTCGTGGTCCAGGCACCATCTGATGGCCGCCAGGCTCAGTGGGAACCGGCCCCTGATCCGGGCGAGCAGGTCGTTGGAGAAGCTGGTGGTGCCCTCCGCGAGCATGTCGTCGGCGATGGCGACCATCGCGTCGACGAACGCCTCGTGAGCCGCCTCGTGTTCGCCCGCCTCGTCGAGGCGTTCGAGCACGAACGCCCGGATCGAGTCCAGGAGCCGGTAGGTGGTCCGCCCGTCCGCGCCGGCCCGGGCATCGAGCAGTGACGCATCGACGAGCTCGCCCAACATGTCGACGGTCGTGAGCTCGCTGGCCGCGTCGGGCGAGACGCGGTGGGCGAGGGCGGCGTCGAAGGGCCCCGGGAACGGCGCCAGTCGTCGGAGGAACGACTGCAGCGGACGGGGGAGGGGGCCGTAGCTCGTCGCGATCGCGGCGCGCAGGCTCCGGTGTCGGTCATCGGCGGCGCCGGGCCGGGCCAGGAGGTCGAGTTGCTGGTCCAGGTGCCCGACGAGCTCCGCCGGCGTCAGCACGCGGCTACGCGACGCGGCCAACTCGATGGCGAGCGGGAGCCCGTCGAGGCGCCCGACCACGCGGGCGATCGCGGCGCGGTGACTCGGGTCGGTGATCCAGGTAGCGCCCGCTTCCTCGGCCCGGCGGACGAAGAGGGCGGCGGCGGGGGAGTCGAGGATCTCCTCGGGCGGTCCGAGCCCCGGCACCGCCAACGGCTCGAGGGCGTACACGCGTTCGCCTGACACCCGCAGGGGGTTGCGGCTGGTGGCCAGCACGCGGATGTCGGGGCTGGCGGTGAGCGTCTCCACCACAGCGGCCGCTCCTGGGAGAACCGTTTCGCAGTTGTCGAGGACGACCAGTGTGGGATTGCCCGCGGCCCGCAGCATCAACGCGTCGAGTGTCTCGACGCCGAGCTGTCGGGCAGCCATGTGGTCGACGTCGTCGTCTGCGTTCGCCCCGGCGAGTTCGACCACGTGGACACCGCCCGGGAACTCCGACGCCAGCTCGCGGGCCATCGTCGTGGCCAGCGTCGTCTTTCCGAGGCCTCCGGGGCCGTGGATCGTCACCACGGGATGATCGACGACCAGCTCCGGGATGGCCGCGATGTCGACGGCCCGACCGATGAGTTCCTCGATGCCCCTCACGGGTCGCAGTCTCGCACGGCAGACTCCCGGGCCGACATCCGAGAAACCGCCGGAAATCATCGTTATGTAACGTTATGCCGGGCCCCGACCCTGACCCTTGACCGGGAGCGTGGCGGTTGTGGGCAGGGAATGCTCAGGTCCGACCGCGCGATGGCCGAAGACATTACGAAACGGTTACAGTCATTCCCGCCCGGGCGGGAGAACGTAGGACCAGGTCTTCGCCATGACATCTCCGCAGCCATCTCGCGCCGCGAAAGCCCGTCGCCTTCTGGTCGCCGTCGCAGTGGCCGTCGCCGGCACGGTCGCGCTGACCGACCAGGCGCTCGCCGACGATCCGGCGCCGCAGACGCTGCTCGCGCCCTTCGCCTGCGGGACCGAATGGCAGGGCACCACGTACTCGGGTCACGGTCAGGGCAACCTCACGCTCGACCTGAACCGGACGAGCCTCGTATGGCCCGACCCACTCCACGACCTCGGTCAGCCCATTCTGGCCCAGGGCGACGGCGTGGTCGTCCACGTGGCCCAGACCGGCTGGAACAGCGGGGCGGGCACCTATCTCGAGGTCGACTACGGCGACGTCACCGTGGTCTATGTCCACCTGGTCGAGAACTCGATCGCCGTCGACCTC
>JAUIML010000252.1 GCA_030432715.1 Acidimicrobiia bacterium
TCGCCAGACCCGGTGGCGTCCGGTGTGGTTCGCCACCGTCGACAGGGACGGCGAACGGCACGAGCTCGTGGTGCGCGGCGACCGCACCGACATGCCGCTGATCTTCCCTCTCGAGCACGAGATGGCCTTCCAGAAGGTGCTCGGCGACCACGGCATCCCGGTCGCGACGGTGCGGGGATGGATCGACGAACCCCAGGCCTACGTCATGGACCGGGTCGGCGGCCAGGAGCACTTCCCCGACACGCCCGACGACGAGCGCGACGCCGCGGTCGACGACTATCTCGCGATCCTGGCCCGGCTGCATTCGCTGCCGATCGAGCCGTTCGTCGAGGCGGGGATCCGGCGAGCCGACGATCCCGCCCGCGCCGGCCTGATCGGCCTCGACCGCTACGAGGAGCACTATCGCTCGCTCAAGCAGCACCCCGATCCGTTCCTCGAGTTCACGATCGGCTGGCTTCGCCGCAACCCCGTCGACTCGAAGGGACGCGAGGCGCCGATCGTCTGGGACTCGGGCCAGTTCCACCACGCAGACGGCAGGATCGTCGCCGTGCTCGATCTCGAGCTCGGCCACATCGGCGATCCGATGATGGATCTCGCGGCCTGGCGCATGCGCGACACCATCGTCGGCTACGGCGACTTCACCACGCTCTACGCCCGCTACGAGGAGCTCTCGGGCGCGCCGATCGATCTTGCCGCGATCCGCTGGCACCACATGTGCTTCACCCTGTCGAACCTGTTGGCCATGAGCCACGCGCTGAAGGACCCGCCGCCGGCGTCGGACCTGATGACCAACCTCCAGTGGTGCTCCGAGACCAACCTCTTCGCCACCGAGGCCTGGGGCGACGAGCTCGGCATCGAACTGCCCACCGTGGAGATGCCCGAACCGCGGGTCTCGGAGGCCGATCGTGGCCACATGCACATGGTGCGGGCGCTGCGCACCATCTCCACCGATGACCGGTTCGTGCAGCACGAGTTGCGCACCCTCTTCCGGCTCGCCCGCCACCTCCAACGCCGCGACGAGATCGGCGACGCCCTCGCCGAGGCCGACCTCGACGACCTCGAAACACTCCTCGGCACCCGGCCCGACACCTGGCGCGAAGGCGAAGCGAAGCTCGAAGCGTTCGTCCTCGACGACACGACCGGCACCCACGACGAGGCCCTGGTTCGGCTCTTCCACAAGCGGAACCTGCGGGCCCACATGCTGCTCGGTCCAGCCGGGTCGGCCATGACCCACCACCACACCATCCAGAGGTTCTGACCATGCCGATCGCACTCGTCACCGGGGCCAGCCGCGGGATCGGCGCCGGCATCGCCCAGCGACTCGCCGCTGAGGGATGCGCCGTCGCCTGCGTCGCCCGCACCCTCACCGACGCCGACTCCCACCTCAACGGATCGCTCACCAGCACCGTCGAGCGGATCCGCGCCGCCGGAGGGGTCGCCCATCCAATCGTCGCCGACCTCTCGGCCCCCGACTTCGATGCCGCGGCGGTGATCGGCGCAGCCGAGGCCGCGCTCGGACCAGTCGACTATCTGATCAACAACGCGGCGGCAGCCTTCTACCCCTCGTACCTCGAGATGCCGGCCAAACGGATCGAGATCTCGTTTCGGGTCAACGTCCTCGCTCCCTGGCTGCTCGCGCAGGCGGCAATCCCGGGGATGCTCGAGCGCGGTCACGGGTCGGTGCTCAACCTCACGTCGCAGACCGCGGTCGTGCCCGACGGCCCGCCGTTCTCGGTGTCGCCGCAGACGGGCGGCGCCACCGCCTATGGCGGGTCCAAGGCCTGGCTCAACCGCGCCACGGTGGGCGCCGCCGCCGAGCTCTACGGCACGGGCGTGTCGCTCAACTGCCTGACCCCGGACGTCGCCGTGGCCACCGAGGGCAGTGAAGCCCTCGTCGACCTGTCGGGGCATCTGGTCGAACCGATCGACACCATGGCCGAGGCCGCCTGGGCGCTGCTCACCGGTGATCCCGCGGTGTACACGGGGCGCATCGAGTACAGCCTGTCATTCCTCCACCGGGAGCGTCGCCCGGTTCACACCCTCGCATCCGATCAACTGGTCGACGGTTGGCAGCCCGACGACTTCCCCGTCGACAAGCTCCGGCACCCCCGGACCGACTGACGCATCCGACTGACGGAATCAACCGACGGAATCGATCGAAAGGCCCTTCAGATGTTCAGACTCGACGGACGCACGGCGATCGTGACGGGCGCCGGCCAGAACTCCGGCACCGGCATCGCGAGCATGTTCGCCGCCCAGGGCGCGCACGTGTACGTCAACGACCTCCTGCCCGAGCGGGCCGAGGACGTCGCCACGCGCCTGCGCTCGGCCGGAGGGTCGGCCGAGGCTCTCCCCTTCGACGTGACCGATTTGGATGCCGTCCAGGCGGCACTCACCGATCGACCGATCGACATCCTCGTCAACAACGCCGGCATCGCCGGGGCGGAAGCGATGCAGCCGAAACCCTTCGCCGAGACCGAGCCCTCCGAGTGGAGCGGTGCCATCTCGGTCAACCTCGGAGGCGTCATGCACTGCACCCACACCGTGCTCCCCGGGATGATCGAGCGCGGCCACGGTCGCATCATCGGCATCGTCTCCGGTGCCGGAACCCAGGGCGTCGGCATCGGTGTCGCCGCCTACTCGGCCGGGAAGGGGGGCGCCGCGGGGTTCCTGCGCTCGGTCGCGCTCGAGGTCGCGGCCGTCGGCGTGACCGTGAACTCGGTCGCGCTCGGCCTCATGGACAACACCGGCGGGTCGGGGGTCACCGATCGTCTCGCCCGGAGCATCCCCACCAAGCGTCTCGGGACGCCTGACGACGTCGGGGCACTGTGCACCTATCTCGCCTCCGACGAGGCGTCGTGGATGACCGCCCAGACGATTCCGCTCGCCGGCGGGTCGATCACGAGCTGAGGCGGGTCGGTCAGCCCTATACGGCAGCGCCCCGACCCCACAGCTACGCGGAAGGCACCTCGAACTCCTGGGAATGGCGAGCGCGAATCGCTTCGAGCACTGGACGGCGGACCCGGGCCAACGTGCCCGCATGGGCCTCCATGTCGAGGCTGCACAACCGCTCGGCCTCGGTCCGCGCCGCCGCGGCGAGGTCGGCCGGGTCGACCAGGTCGTGGAAGAACCCTGCCGTCTGCGCCCGTTCCGGTCCGTAGAGCGTGCCGGTCAGGGTGGCGTGGTCGAACCACGCCGGGGCCAGCTGATGGCGGGCGACCTCCACGCCGTAGTGCGGAATGGTCAGCCCGATGGCCACCTCATTCAGCCCGATCTTGGCATCACCCCGCACCCCCAGCCGCACGTCGCACGCCAAGAGTGTGAATGCTCCCTGGGCGATGGCGTGGCCGTTGGCCGCCGCAACCACGGGAAAGGGATGGGCGAGGATCTGCTCGATCAGCTCGCCGCCGGCCCGCAGCGTCGCGGCGATCTCCTCGACGGTACGACTGAAGAGGCCCATGTCGTACCCGGCCGAGAACACATTGCTCCGACCGGTGAGCACCGTCACCGCGCCGTCAGTCTCGGCTCGGCGGAAGACATCGGCCAGCGCGCCGATCATCGCGAGCGACATGACGTTGGCCTTGCCGTCGTCCATCGTGATCACGGCGATGCCGTCGTCGAGGGCATAGGTGACGGGTTCGGACATGGGGATCACTCCTCCGGACGAGCGGCGCACCGGGCTCGATCGCAGTCGGCCCTGCGAGAACGGTAGTGCCCGGTCGTCCCGGGCATTCGGGCCGGGGCTACTCGGCGTTGTCGCGCCCGGCCCGGAGGTCTCTCAGCTTCTGTTTGTTGCGACCTCGGGAGAAGGCGAGGAAGCCGACGACGAACGCCAGCATTACCCCCATCACGGTGCCGACGAGCGTTCCGCCGCGAAAGCCAGGCCCGTCGACGTCGAGGATGCGCTCACCGGCATGGGCCGCACTGCCGTCGCCGATCACGATCCCGAGGGTCAGGAGATTGGGCGACGCGGCGAGCACGGCGAGCACGAGCGTGAGAGCAGCCCGGCGCCAGCTGTCGCGGTAGCGCACGCCCATCCACAGGACGAAGAGGGCGAGCAGCGTGAAGGCCGAACCGAAGAAGATGCCGAGGACGGAGCCGAGCGTGATGCGCCCGTCGACCATGTCGCCGATGCGTTGGGCCCACCAGCGCGGCATGACGGCGGCGCCCACGAACCACGACACCACGACCAGGACCAGGCCGACACCGATGAGGATCAGGCGTCGTTTGAGCGTCGGCTTCTCGTCCACCTCGATCTCGTCGGCCATACCGGTCCCCTGTTCGTGCTCGCCACCGAACATACCGAGTGGCCGGGCTCTCGCTGCTCACGACGCACCAACCGAGCGATTGGTCGCGACCGGTGCCTCGCCGGCGCGCTAGAGAATCTCGCCGGTCCAGCTGTCGGTGATGAAGAAGTCGTAGCGACGCCGCCGGACCCTGGTCGTCCACGTGCGCTGGACCCGCATCACCTGTTTGAAGAAGCGCAGCTGCCGCCGAAACGTCGCCCCGCGCGTCTCGATCGTCGCGACGTCGAGCGGATGGTCGAGCCGTTCGTTGAAGCAGAGGACGACTGCGTCGAGCCACCGGTCCTGGCCGATCCGGATCAGCCCGGGCCGAGCACGGCAAGCGCCCGGCCTGACCGCCATCGGCGACCTCACAGCCGCCGACGCGGCGACCGACTATGCCTGTGTCATGCATCGCATTCGTCCGATCCACACGAGCCTCCCCGTCGCGGTGCTGGCCACGGCGCTCCTCGTCGCATCGGCCTGCGGCACAGGCAACGACGCGCCGGATGCCGCGACAACCACCGCAACGAGCACCACGACGCCGAGCCCCACGACATCGACGCCCACGACGACCACCGAACCGACCGACACCGTC